>JADLBZ010000204.1 GCA_020847415.1 Planctomycetota bacterium | reverse complement strand
CCGCCGCCGCCGCATGCAGCAGCAGCAAGGGTTCCCAGCACGAGCAGTGCCGCGAGGCTCGACTTGCCGAGTGCGCTCATGTGTCCTCCTTGAATTGAGAGTTGCTTGCTTTGCGAGTGTTCGAGGCAGCATAATCGGCAAGCAGACAGGTTCACGCAGCGACGCAAAGAGACGTCCCCGAAAAGGGACGTTGACGGCAGGGGGCAGACATGGACCAAGAGAAATCCGGCGAGAACCTGGAAGCCCTTCGCTCGCGATTGGCTGCCTTGGTGCGTTTGCACGGGCAGGCCGGCCTGGCCCGCAAGGGCGGTACCACGCGGCGCAATGTGCACCGGTACATGGGCACGGTGAAGCCGCCGGTGGATTTCCTGGCGCGCGTGACTCGCTCGTTGGGCCTGAGTCCGAGCTGGATGCTGCTGGGTACGGGCCCCATGTATTCCGGCGCTGCAGCCGGGCCCGACACCGGCCCGCGGGATCTGCTGACGGCAATAGATGTGGCAGACGCCACCGCAGCGCTGCGACTGCACACCCTGTCGCAACTACCCAGCCTGGCATCCTACCGCGAGATTCTGCAGCAGCTCGAGCGTGCGGAGGGCATTCGCGCGTCCCGCGAAAAGCAGATGGTGAACGCCCTGAAGGAACTCTTCAACAAAGCACTGAGCAGCGCGAAGTTCCCCAGCTACGATGAAGCACTGCCTATACTGCGGGTCATTGAACGACTCCTTCCGCTGGTGAATGCGCCGGAAGTGGCAGTGCCGACCTATACGTTTCTGGGCACCGTGCTGAACAACACCCTGAAGGAGGACGAGGCCATCGCATGCTGGCGCAAGGCTCTGTTGTTCAGCCTGTTTTCCGGCGACAAGCTGAACAGCCAGGGGTTTCAGTCGGCACTGGGCCTGGCGATTGCCGCCATGGGCAAGGGCGAAACAGGCAGGGCGCTTCACTTTACTACCGCGCTGGATGTGCTGGATGCGCATACGGGACATGCAGCCCCGGCGAAAGTGCGCGCCCTGAACCGCATGGCGCGCTCCGAATGCCTTATTACCACGGGACGACTGACCGAAGGCGTTGCCGCCCTGCAGCAGGCGTTGGTGGACGCCAGCCGCGCTGACGAGAAGGTGGATGCGCGGGGCTTCACGGCGGTGGCGCAGTTGTGGTCAGGGCTGGTCTCGTTTGACGAGCTCGCCGAGCAGAAGGTCGCGGAAGTGCACGTTGCCACGGTGTTGGCTGCTTTTTCCCTCTTCACGGAAGTCGAGTCTGACCTGGAACAGGCGAAGGCGGCGCTTGCTCAGGCTGCCCGTGCCGGATACGTGCTGGACGAGCGGCTGGTCTGGTTTGTGGCCGCTGTGCGGAAAGCAGTGAAGTCCGGCAAGCGTCGGCAGGCGGGAAGTGCCGCCGAGATCCGCGTGCCTGGCGAGGACGGCGCCACGTCGCCGCCGGATGCGTTCAGTTGCAGGGCCATGCGCGCGGCGTTGTTGCGTCTGCACGACGAAGGGGGCGCGGTTCGCGCAGCACTGGATACGCACGAGTACTTCATGGCGAACTGCCTGGCGGAGCACCGTTACACACTGGGTGCCGTGATGCTGCACCTGAGAAACCTGATGGTGCTGCTGGCAGATCGGTCGCAGCGGGGAGCGAGTGCCGATGCACGGGAGTGGGCTAGGGTGGAGCTCAACCGGCGCTATCAGGCGGGGTTCAGTGTGCTGCCGACGGTTCCCGGCATCCGCGAGTGGATCACAACCTGATCCGGCTGGGTTATCGACGTGCGATTGCCAGCGTGTCCCCCTGTGCGTCGGCACTGAAGGTGAAGCGCATCAGGCCTGCCTCAACAGCCAAGCCGATCGGCCCTGGTCGGCCGGGCCACACCAGCAGGCCAGGCTCGCCCTGGTGCCGCACCACACGACAGGGCAGGCAGTCGCCATCGGTGTTGCTCACGCGCGCGGCGTAGTAGTCCTGCGGCGCGAGGCCCGGCAATCCCAGCGGGATGAACACCGGTCCCGCCTTCAGCCGCAACTGCACCGTGGGGCGAAGCCAACCCCAAAAGCGAGTTCGTGCAACACCACCGGCTCGCAGCCCTCCGCCGCGACGACAGCCTCATTCCCGACCAGGGGCACGCGCAGCACCTCAAAGGGCAGGTCCGTCCGCATCAGGGCCGGAACGCCGGGCCGGCCGGCCAACTCGGCACCCTGCACACTCAGCAGGGGCACGGGGCATTCCGCGGGCGGCTGGACCTCGACTTGCACATAGGAAGCGATCCCCGTCGGGCCGCTCGCGCCCGCGTTGCTCTCGGTCTGCACGGGCTTGATCGAGGTTGCCCCGTCAGCGGCGACCTTGGCGCTGAACAACAGGCGATAACGCTCCGTTCGCTGGACAAGCAAGTACTGTCCGGGGCTCAAGTAAAGGACCGTTCTCTTGCGTGCCGTGGCGCGGAATGTGGCCACGTGGCGGGGAAGCCGCTCCGATCGCACCTCCCATTCGGCGTCGGCGTCGGAAAGCACACCATCAAGGGGCAGGCGCAGCATCACCACCGGCTCGGGGGGCGGCTGGCTGGTGCGCCCTGTGAACAACGTGCGTTCCATGTAGACGGCGGTTTCCGGTGAGACAACCCGCAGGCGGTACTCGCCGGCCGGCACCATCACGGGAAGCGGGTCTTCCAGCACGGCTCGGCCGACAGCCGTATGCTGGTGCACCAGCCGCCCCGCGGGCGTGAACAGGCAGAACTCCCACTTGCCGTGGGGCAGCCCCTGGACTCCGGGGCCAGCCTGTGGGCCGTTCGTGTTGCTCTCGGGGGGCTTGGCTGGGCGCGGCAAACGTAACGTGACGCCCCCCAGGGGGCGGTCCTTGGCGCGCTGAGAAGTGTCTTCCGGTTCTTCTGGCGGCGCAGGGGGCTGTTCTGGCTGCTGGTTCCCCGGCGCGTTATCGTCTTCCCTATCGTTGCGGGCTGGCGGCTGTTCAGCCAGTTCGGCGCAAAACTGCTCGTAGAGCAGCCCGGACAGGTTCAGCGGCAGGAAGCCCGCAGGCTCTAACTCGACGCGGGTGATCACGCAGGCAAGGGGCTTGTTCAGCGGCGACACGCGCCATGGCGCGCCGCCACGCCACAAGGCGCCACACTGCACCGGCGTTGTTTCCAGCACAAGTTCGGCCCAACCGTCGTCCCGGGTGGTGGCAGAGTGAAACGCGCCACCGCTGTCTTCCACCCACAGCGAGCGGCCCGCCAGCGGCACGCCCCGCCGTGTCAGCAGCACACGCACGATCTGCGGTTGTGGCTTGGTGCCAGGCACCGTTACCGCGCGCACCGCGTTGTCGGCATCTACCTCGACGGGTGGCGCAAAGCGCCCGCGGCCCTGGGCATCGCGCGCCTCCACGCGATAGCGCCCGTGTGGCAGGTCGCCCCACACGTGGCCGCTCCGCGCAGGGGCTTCCGAGAATTCCTGCCAACCGCCGCTGTGATAGTAGCGCCACAAGACGTACTTGCCCCGGCGCGGTGCAAGACCCTCGACACGGACGCTGCCCACACCCTCCAGCCGCAAGGGCAGCAAAACACTCGTGGTGTCCGGAGTGACGTCAAAGCAGGCCTGCACTTCGCGACCGCTGCTGTCGCGGGCTCTGGCCAACCATGTTCCGGCTGCAAAGCGGGTGCGCCCGTAGCCCGCGCTGTCTTCGCGCAGCTCGAGCTGGTCAAGCTCGGGCGGTGGCCAAAAGCGCTCGTACTCGACCGTGATCGCTCCGGTTTCGGGGCCTCGGTCCAGCGTTACCGCCACCGGCCAGGCCGGCTCAATGCCGACGCTGCAAAGGTCCAACACCTGCCCTGGCGCAAGCCGGAACGCCCGCGAGCACCAGGGAACGTGGCAGTTGCTGCGCACGCACAGACGCAAGTCCTGGCCTGTGGGCAGCCGGTCGGCGCGGAGCACGCCGTCTGCACTTGTGGTCTTCAGGTCGGCGGCGCGCGTCCAGCCGCCGGCATCAAAGCAATCCAGTGCCGCGGCCCCGACCACGGGCTGCGCGGTATGCGTGTCGGAGAACCGGGCCTTCAGCCCAGCGAAACCGGGCACGGGGAAGGGCTCGACTGGGTCGGTGGGCGGGCTTGCAGGCTTGGCGGGTGCGGCTGGGCGCTCTTGCGGCGCGGCTGGGCGAAAGCGCAGCCCGTGACGGGACACGTAAACGACCGCCAGCACTGCAATCGCCAGCAGCACGGCTACCGGAAGATCTCTGCGGAGCACGGAACGACCCGGCAGGGGAAGAGCGGGGCTGCAGCAATGCTACGACGAAGCGTTTCCTGATGCCACCGATCAGGTCGTGGGGGGGCCGTCAGCGCGCTCGGCCGGAATCAGGACGCCCTCTTTTTCAGCCTCCAGCAGCAACTCTTCCAGGCTGCGCGACACTTTGCCGGAGCGCTTCAAGAGCTCGCCCAGCACGCGCGTCAGGAAGCGTACGCCCAGAATGCTGGCGTGCTTGACGGTCTCGCGCACTTCGGGGCTCAGGCGGTCAATGCGCGCCGTGACCAGGCTGGACAGCGATCCCGGCAGGCGCGCGGTGTCGTTGCTCTTGATGCGCAGCCGGCTGCGAACCTTGGTGCCCTGGTCGGCCCGGGGGGCCTGTTCCAGCTCGCCGGTCTCGTTCAGGTGCAGGATGAGCTGCTCGGTGAAAAACGGGTTGCCCTTGGCCTTGCCGCCGATCAGCCGCACGGCCTCGGCATCCAGTTCCGTCTCGGCGCCCAACAGGGCGCGGCCCATGGCCTGGACGAACTCGTCGCCTGTCACAGGCTGCAGCTCGTAGTCTTTCAGGGGGGCGTCCTGGGCAAGCTGCAGCTCGGGCTTGCTGCCGTCGTCGGTGAAACGCGAGGTCGCCACCATGGCCAGGGGCAGCGTCGCCACGTTGCGCGACATGGCGGTCAGCCACGCCGCCGACGAGGCATCCAGCCAGTGGGTGTCCTCAAGTTCAATGACCAGCGGGCCCGTGGCAGCCAGGGCGCGCATGATTTCTTTTACCGCGATGATGCGGTTCTCGTGGCGCAGCTTGGGGTCGTCCAGCTTCTCAAAGGGCGAACCCTCCCAGTGGCAGTCCACCAGGTCGGCGGCGAAGCTCATGGTGCGGGTCAGTTCCGAGCGCGTGTTCTCGGGCACTCGCGGGTCAGCCCCCAGCGAGGCATAGCGATCCTCGATGGCCTTCTTCTTCACGTCCTGGGGTGAAGCATCCGCCACGCCAAAGAAGCCGCGCAGCCAGGTGCTGATGGCATTCCAGCCGCTCTTGTGCACGCCATCGCAGGGCATGGTCACCCAGTGCAGGGGCCGGCCGGACTCCTCCAGCTTGGCGCGCAGGGCCGAAACCAGGCGCGTTTTGCCCAGGCCCGGTTCACCCAGCAGACGCAGCACGCCCACAAAGCGCGGCTCGGGCTGCAGGATGGGGTCCAGGAAAGCCAGCATGTCGGCCAGCTCGCGGTCGCGGCCCAACATGGGGTTGCGGTACGAGAAGCCGTGGGCGCGCTGACGGCGGCCTGACGGCTGAAAGACGGTCTCTTCCTTGCGCTTGCCCTTGAAGAGGCGGGTGCCCTTGCCGGCGAACTCCCAGCGCTTCTCGGCGGCGCTGGAGATGCGGGCCGAGACCAGGGTCTGGCCCGGTTCTGCCCCCGCCATCAGGCGGGCCGCGGTGTTCACGGCGTCGCCGATACAGGTCCACTCGTTGCGGCGGCTGCCGCCCAGCAGGCCGGAGTACACCAGGCCGGCGTCAATGCCCGCCGAGAGCTGCACCTGCTGTGCTTTAAGGTCGGCTTGCAGGCCCTGGGCAAATGCCACCGCGGAAGCCTCGGCATTTTCCGTGGCAATGGGAGCGCCGAAGAAGGCCAGCGCGAGGAAGCCCTTGACGCCGAAGTCCAGCTTGTTCAGGTTGCCGCCGTGGCGCATGGTGCTGCGGCAGACTGCGCGGAAGACCTGTTCGATCTGGTCGTGGCGCGTCACGCCATGGAACTGCAGGAACACCGCTGCGGCGTGGCGCAGCTCGGCGCGCTCACCGGCATCCAGCACCTGGTCGCGGTAGTACTGGCGCAGGGTGTCGCGGTCGCTGGCCGCCCTGGTGGCGGACACTTTGCCTTCAGCCTCGTTGCGGCCGGGGTGCTCTGCCAGCGCCGGGCCCTCCACCATCCGGCCGCGCTCGGCGGTGTGCTCTGCCGCGGCGGCGCCCTCTACTGCTGCCCCGCGCACGTACCACATCCGGGCGCCCACTTCCGGGTCGTGGGGGATGCCCCACAGGATCTCGCCGTGCTCGGCACCCACCTTCACGGCAAAGGCGAAGTCGCCGTGGCGGGTCTTGGACAGCCCGTGCTCCTGAAAGAACCGGACGATCTCGCGCCCCGCCTCAAGCGCGCGACGCACGCTGCCTTTGCCCTCCGGGAACACGGCTGTGAAGGCGTCGCCCGCAAAGCCGGCGATGAAGCCGCCGCGGTCGTGGACTGCGTTAACCATGGGGTCAAAGATGCGGGTCAGCTCGCGCGACATCAGCTCGGCGCCGGCGTCACCCAGCTTGAAAGCAACTTCCGTCAGTGACGTGAAGCCGCTCACGTCCACGAACAGCACTGTGCCGGTCAGGCTGCCGTGGGCATTGCCGCCCGTGCGTTGGTCGTCAATGAACTGTGGAACGAAGTTCTGCATGGCGCATCCCCGCTGGGTGGGGGGATTATCACTTGGTTGAGGTCCCGGGCCAACAGGTTAAGGGCCCGTCGCAATGTTCTTCGGGCCGCACTGGAGCAGGGCAAAAGACGCGGGCGGCCCACCATGGGCCGCCCGGGACTGGGCGCATCGCGCGACGCCCCCGGTCCAGATAGCGGGCATCTCAGGCCGCCTTGCGGTCCGTATCGTCGCAGTCCCGGCTGCCTTCACCGAAGCGGATCAGCCGCGATTCGCGGCAATCGTCGCCCACGGGCTCCTCGCGCCGGCGGCAGAGCACCACGCAGGTTG
>JADLBZ010000203.1 GCA_020847415.1 Planctomycetota bacterium | reverse complement strand
TGCGGGCCAGGCATGCATCTCAATGCGCCGGACGCCACCCATCGCCTCAGCATCGGGCTGGACATCACGCGCACACTGCTTTGCCTGGGGCTAGGCGGACGCTCACCCGGCAATTACTTCGTGGAGGCCTCCGCTCGCAGCTTGCCCCTAGCCTCGGGAAGCCTGGATGTGGTCACTGCTTTTGCCAGCCTACCGTATGTGCCGCACCATGCGGAGTGGACCGCCGAAATCGCCCGCGTGCTCAGGCCGGGCGGTCACGCGCTCCTGGACCTGGGCAACCCGCGCTCGCTGAACGCTATTGTGAGCCGAGCCGAGCCCGGCAGCAGCCAGCTGATGGTTCCACCCATTGGCGCGCAACTACGGGCGCTGCGCGCGGCCGGCCTGCAGATTCTGTGGCGACGCTGCCACCAGATTCTGCCTTAGTGGGGGAACAAGCCCCGCTGGTTGCGACCGCTTTTGCACCCGTTCTGGAAGCGCGTCATGCAGCGGCGCTTGTTCGGGCGCATGCTGGATGAGTGGATCAGCAGCCTGCCTCTCCTGAATCGCTTCGCCTTCCGGCACCTGGTGCTCTGCCGCAAATCGGGGGGAGAGCTGACATGACCGGCGCGCCCGCTGCTCGTGCCCTCGCTTGGTTGCGACGCAACACCGTACCCGGTCAGGGAGTGCTCGTGCACCCGGGGCACGCCGGCGCGTACCCCGAAGTGTCGGGCTACATGATTCCGACCCTGATTCAATACGGGGAAGTCGCCTTGGCTGAGCAGTACGCCCGCTGGCTCGTCTTTGTGCAGTTGCCGGACGGGTCGTTTCCGGACCCGGATCGCCGCGATCCATTCGTCTTTGACACCGGTCAGGTGCTGCGCGGTCTGCTCGCCGTGGAAAGCCGCGTGCCCGAGGCCCCGGCCGCCTTGAGGCGAGCCACCGAATGGATGTTGGTGCAACTTGGCGACGGCAGCCGCGGATTTGGCCGGCGCTATGCGGGTGAGATTCCCGAGACCATCCACCTGTATGTCCTGGCACCGCTGCGCGAAGCCGCCGCCCGACTGGACATCCAAGGCGCAGACGCGACCGTGTCGCGCGCGGTACAGTACTACTGCGCAAGCACCGACCTGCTTAGACCCGAGACGCTGTCCCATTTCTACGCCTACCAGTGGCAGGCGCTGTTGGAACTCGGCCAACTGGATCGTGCCCGCGCGGCGCTGCCCGGCGTGCTCGCCCGCCAGAACGGCGACGGCTCATTCCCCGCATTCGTTGGAGCATCCTGGGTGTGCGTCACCGGGGTCGCCCAGATTGCCATTTGTCTGCAGGCACTCGGCTGCAAAGACGAGGCGGATCGCGCCCTGCACTGGATGGAGAAGCACCAGGACGCAGGGGGCGCATGGCCGGGCAGCTACGGTCCTGGCAGCACGTACTTCCCGACGAATCAACCCGCTTGGGCGGTAAAGTACTTCCTGGACGCGGCACGAGCCCGGACCTGTGGCGAGCCTCCAGCGCAGGTCTTAGCGCGGCCCGCCAACACAAGACTCATGGTCCTTACTGAGGAATTGCCGGCCGAGCTTGGACAGAAGTTCGGCGGGCTGGCCCGGCTCTCGGGGTACTACCACCCGGGTGGCGCATTCGAGCGTGCCACACTGATTGACTGGGGCCGAGGTTCCGGCTGGGGCGAGCTTGGCCAGGACATCCTGAAGCTCCCGCCTGAGCCCGGCGTAGAAGCTTGGCTGCAGGCCTGCCAGTTGCTTGACGAGAAGGCCGGCCCCGGCATCTCCGACATTTCGGCAGGCTGGCCCGGATTGCCGGAAAGCTGGAAGGCCGCCATTGCGGCACAGAGACCATCGTGCCTGCGCGTCTACGGCGCCCGCTGGAGCCTGTGGCTGGGCCTGGAGCTGAAGCGCGCCCTCGGCGTTCCGCTGCTGGTCTCGCTGCACAACGTCTCGGGCCTCTCGCGCGACCTGTTGGAGCACGCGGACCTGGTCATGGCCGTCAGTGACACCGTGGCAGCGAAGGCCATCGAGCTGGGAGCCGCCCCGGGGCGCGTGGTCACCGTGCACAACCGCGTGAACCGCGAGTTGTTCACCCCGGACGGGCCGCCCGCCGAGGGCCCCACCGGCAACCTGCGGCTGTTGTGCGTGGCGCGCGACGTGCCCCAGAAGAACCTGGACAACCTGCTTGCCGCCTGCGAGCTCGCGAACCAGAAACTGCCGGTTGCCCTTACGCTGCTTCACATCGGCAGCAGCACACGCGACTGGAGCCGCTGGCCCTTCGTCGTGCACATGGACCAACTCGAACACGACAAGCTCCCGGCGTGGTTCCGTTGGGCCGATGCCTTCATCATGCCCAGCCGCTGGGAGGGCTTCGGCATCGTGCTGATTGAAGCGCTGGCCTGCGGCACCCCCTGCATCACCAGCAACCGCGAGCCCATGAGCGGCATTGTGCAGGACCGCTGGAACGGCCTGCTGGTGAACCCCGAGGACCCAGCCGACATCGCCCGCGCCATTGAGCAGATGTGGGACTCCACGACCCGGGCGCGGCTGGCGGCCCCGGCCCGAACAGCCACGGAGCCCTACGACACCGCCCGCATTGAGCGCCGCGAGGCCGGCCTGTACGCGGAACTGCTTGAGCCGCGCTTCCCGCGCCTGAGTGTCGTGCTGCCCACGTACAATCGCGCCCGGCTGGTTCGCGCGGCTGTGCTTAACGTGCTGGCCCAGGACTACCCGGACCTCGAGTTGCTGGTCGTCAACGACGGCAGCACGGACGGCACCCGCGAGTTACTGGACGACCTGGCAGCCACCCTGAAAGACCCCCGCCTGCGCGTGCTGCACCAGACCAACAGTCGCCTGCCCAGGGCACTGAATGCCGGATTTGCTGCTGCCACCGGGGAGTTCCTGACCTGGACCAGCGACGACAACGCGTTTCTGCCGGGTGCCCTGAAGGCCATGGCGCGCGAGCTGATGCTGGACCAAGAAGCCGGCATGGTGTTCGCCGACTATCGCGTGGTCGGTGATAACGGCGACCAGCGCGACCTGCACACAGGCCCCGTTGAGTCCCTGCCTGAGCGCAACGTGATAGGGGCGTGCTTCCTGTATCGCCGTTCCGCCGCAGCGGCGGCGGGCGAGTACGATCCAAACCGCGAACTGGCAGAGGACTACGACTACTGGTTGCGGCTGTCCAAGGTTGCCCGGCTGGTGCACCTGTCGCGCAGCCTGTACTTGTATGGTGACACGCCGGACAGCCTGTCGCGCCGCCGGCCGGCGGATGTGCAAGCGGCGGCCCTGGCCGTTCAGGCCGGCAGCGGCGCGCCGGCGGCCCTGCGCCAGCAACTGATCCGGCTGGCGGGTGCCTACAAGTCGCAGGGGTTGCCCTGGAAGAGTCTGTCGGTCGGCCTGCAGCTCATCCGGCAGGCGCCGCTTTCGGGGGCGGGCTACAAGGCGGTAGCGCGGGCGCTGACGCCCATGCCGCTGCTGCGCCTGACGCGCAGGCTGAGAGGTGCCGATGCGGGCTAGCCTGACCATGGTCGTCGGAACGCGCCCCGAGGCGATTAAGTGCGCGCCGGTGGTATTCGCCCTGCGCGAACGCGGCCTGCCCGTGCGGCTGGTGGCCAGCGGCCAGCATGCCGAGCTGCTGGACACAGCACTGGCCGATTTCGGCCTTGTGGCAGACGTCAATCTCCGCGTGATGCAGCCGGGCCAGGACCTGGCCGGGCTGACGGCGCGGCTGCTGACGTCGCTGGATGCCGAGTTCGCAGCAAGCCCACCGCGCATGGTGCTGGTCCAGGGCGACACCACCACGGCGTTTGCGGCGGCACTGTCAGCGTTCTATCGGCGCATCCCGTGCGGACACATTGAGGCGGGCCTGCGCAGCGGCAACCGGGTTGAGCCGTTCCCCGAGGACCTGAACCGCCAGCTTGCCGACCGCCTCTGCACGCGCCACTGGGCACCGACGGCGCGCGCGCGGGATGCGCTGCGGGCCGAGGGTGTGAACTCCGAGAGCATCGTGGTCACGGGCCAGACGGGCGTGGATGCGGCCCTGTGGATGGCGGCACGAGTCGGCAGTGCTGCGCCGCAGGAGCTCGCTGCCGCACTCAAGGATCGTCGCCCGCGGCTGGTGCTGGCCACCGGCCACCGGCGCGAGAACCAGCAGGGCGGCATTGCGGCCGTTGCTGCTGCCCTTGCCGACCGCTGCCGCACCCGCGGCGACCTGACCGTACTTTTTGCGGCGCACCCCAGCCCGGCGGTGCAGGCCCAACTGGCCGGCCTGCAGGGCACTCCGGGCTTTCACGTTCTGCCCCCACTCAGTTACCGGGCCACCGTGTGGATGCTGGCCCACGCCGACGCAGCTGTCAGCGATAGCGGCGGCCTGCAGGAAGAGGCCCCCAGCTTTGGGCTGCCGGTGCTGGTGACGCGCGGCAACACCGAGCGCCCGGAGGCCCTGGAGTCAGGCTTCTTGCGGCTGGTGGGCTGCGACGCAGCGCGGGTGAAGCGCGAACTGGACGACGTGCTGGATGACCAGGCGTTGCGCCCGCACCTGCGGGCACTGCCCAACCCCTATGGCGACGGCCAAGCCGCGACACGCATTGCCGCAGACCTCGCCGCGCTGCCGGAGCCGTCACCGTGAGCGGACCGGCCCAGGAGAAGCCAGGCATCCTCTGGATCGGCCGCATGCTCTTCGACACCCACCTGCGGGTGCGGGAGGTCGAGCTCGCCCGCAACCTGCTGGACCGTGCCCGCATTTATGCATTGGACCGCTCCGAGGCAATTGCGACCCACGACAACAGCCTGCGCTCGCGCCTGCGGCTGCGCCGCCGCCTGCTGATGTCACGCTTCGCGGTGACAGATCAAGGCGAACTCACGCGCTTCCGTATGCCCGTGGCGGCAGCCACGGGGCCTGTCTTCAACCGCATTGCAGCATGGTGGAACAACCGCCGCATCAACGAGGCACTGGCGCACTTCCGTTGCGGCCACGTGTTTCACGGGAACCCGTTCTTCTTCATGCCCGAGCCGCCTCAGCGGCGGCGCTATCGCGTGCACTTTGACGTAATTGACAACTTCTACGATGAGTGGAGCGACGGGTTTGTGGGCCGCGCCCGCAAGCGCTTCCTGCGCGAGGCCATGCGCCGCGCCGACACGTTCACCGCATGCAGCCACAGTCTGTGCGAGTACGCCGAACGCATTACCGGGCGTCGCGCAGCCTATGCGCCCAACGGCGCGCCGGTGCAGCGGCTGCGCGCGGTGCAGGCCCACGAGGCCAACGCCCTGCGGGAGCGGCTGGGGCTGCAAGATCGCTTCGTGATCGGCTTCATCGGCAACCACCGCATGGATTTTGACGGCATGGAGATGTTGCTGGATGCCTGGGTGCCGGCCCACAAGGCGAGGCCCGAGCTGGCCCTGCTAATCGTGGGGCCCGGCAGCGACAAGGTAGCTGGACCGTGCGGACTGGGCGCGGCACAGGGCATTCACGCGGTGGGGCCGATTCCACCGGATCAAGTGGCGACCTACTTCCATGCCTGCAACGGCGGCGTCCACCCCTATGTCCCACGGCCTCTGACGGAAGATGCGACGCCGCTCAATGTCGTCGAGTTTTCCGTGGTCGGCAGGCCCATGCTGTGCAACCCGCTCAAGGAACTGCGCCGACTAGCACTGCCCAACATCCGCTTTGCCGAGGCCAACGCTCCGGCATGGACCAGTGCCTTGCTGGACCCGGCCACCTTCGGTTCGTTTGACCGGGGCGCGCTGGTGAACGCGGTAACGCCCTTTGACTGGGCACTGTCCGCCCAGGCCTTGGCCAGGGAGATGGGCCTGTGAAGCGCCTCCTGGTGCATGCACTGCGAACACTGCTGGGCGGGCTCGGACTGCTGGCCGGCCGCTTTGCCCCGGCCCTTCAGAGCCGCCTGGTGCTGGTGTTCGCCACGCCCAACCTGGGCGGTGCAGAGCGCGTGCACGCCCAACTGGCGGAGGCTGTTCGCGCGGCCCGGCCCGAAATCTGGTTTACGGAACCGGGCAAGGACGAAGTGCTGCTGCCCGAGTACGCGCGACACGGTTGCGTTCGCAAGTATGGCGCCATCGCGCGCCGCCGCGCCGGGGCCTACTTCCTGGCCGGCTACCTGGCTGCGCGCGTCAACCGGCAGCCGGACACCGTCGTTGTCGGCGCCTTCAGCTACCTCTTCTATGACATGCTGCCCTGGCTGCGGTCCGATGTGCGCTGCGTGGATTTGCTGCACAACTTCGGCGTGCGCTTCGAGCACTACAGCCTGAGGCACGTGCCCCGGCTGGAGACCCGCGTGCTGATCAGCGAATCCTTGCGCGCCGATCTGGCCACACTCTACGACGCTTTTGGCCTCTCCGCGGCACTGGCGGGCCGACTGCGGGTGATCGCGACCGGGGTCAGCGTGCCGGAACGCCAGCCCGTGAAGGCCTCCGATGGCCCGCTACGGGTGCTCTACGTGGGGCGCAACTCGCCCGAGAAACGCGTCCACCTGGTGGGTCGCATCGCCAGCCGCCTTGCCGCCGCGGGTACACCGTCGCAGTTCACGCTGGTTGGCGACGTGAAGGCCGCGCTTGCCCCGGAAGACCTGCCATCCTGCACGTTGGCCGGCGTGGTCACGCGCCCCGAGGAACTGGCCGGCCTGTACAATGAAGCGGATATCGTGCTGATCACGTCCGAGCGCGAGGGGTTTCCGCTGGCGGTGATGGAGGGCATGGCCCGTGGCGCCGTGCCCGTGTGCACGGCTGTGGGGGCGTTGACTTCTCTGCCCGTTGGCGAGGTCTGCGTGCTGGTCGAGCCCGAGGACGAAGCCGCCGTGGTAGCGCGCATGGTGGACGTGCTGACCCGGCTGGCCCGGAGTCGCTTAACCCTGAACGCCATGGGGGCGGCGGCATTTCGGTACGCGGGCGAGCACTTCTCGCTGGGCCGGTTCGGCGAGCAGTGGCGCAACCTGCTGGGGGTAGGCCCGTGACCAGCCTTGCCGGCCTGCGCGTAGGCATTGTCACCCCTTCGTTGGCCCCCGTGGGCGGCACAGAGTTGTACGTGCACTCGCTGCTAGAGGTGCACCGAGTGCTGGGCATCCACACTACGGTTTTCACTGCGGAACACGGCCCGGAAACCGTGTGGGCGGGGATTCGCGTCATCCCATGTGGTGATGCCGTGAGCGAGTCCGTGAACCCCTTGCGCGCAGGTACCATCCGCGCCGCCGCAGGGGCGGTGGGACGTGAAATCTTGGAATCCTGCGACCTGGTGGAGCTCCATCGCGTCGCACCCTGGGCCCTGATGCGTCACCTTTCGGGCCGCCTGCCGCTGGCGCTGTACTTGCATACGCAGGAGCTCACCTGCCCCGCCAAAGGCCGGTATTTGCCAGTCTCGCGCGCCGCTTGCCTGCGCACACCGGGGCCCGGCTGCCTTGGTGTTCACGCAGTCCAGCGTTGCCTTTCTACGCCTGATGGTGCGCAGTACCCTCCACTGCAACGGCTGCGCGCGGTGACTTTCCGGCTGGATTCCCAGGACATGCTGAACCTGTGCGACCACGCCGTCTTCAACAGCCAGGCGCTGGCAGACCTGTTCAGCGCTACAGTGGGAACTGCGCGGCGCGCCCACATTCTGAATCCGCCGCTGGCCGTCATTCCCCCTGCAACGGCCGCCCGATTGCCCAAGCGCGTGTTGTTCGCGGGCAGACTCCACGCGGTGAAGGGGCCCGAGGACGCCATTGCTGCGTGCGCGGCACTTCCGGACACTGAGTTGGTCGTGGTCGGAGATGGCCCGCTGTTGCCTGCCTTGCGGGCGTCTGCCGCACGGCCGGGCTCGCGCGCGAGCTTTGCCGGATGGATGGACCGGCACGCCCTGGCCGCCGAGATGTCGCGGGCCGCATGCGTCGTCGTACCCAGCCGCTGGTTTGAGGCTTGGGGCATGGTGGGGCCGGAGGCCGTCGCCCAAGGCTGTCACGTCGTCGCCTACGACAGCGGCGGCATCCGCGAATGGTGTCGACCGCCCTGGGGTACGCTGGTCCCGACCGGCAACCTCAACGCCCTGATTGCAGCCACTCGCCGGGCGCTGGATGCCGCCCCTCCCGAGGGCGAGCGAGCCGATTGGAGCCGTGCGGCCCGGGAGTTGTGGGGCGCCGATGCATATCGTTCGCGCTACGCGGCGATACTCGCCGAGGTTGCCGCCGGACGGAGACCTGCCCCGTGACAACCCACCGCCAGCAGGCCCCCCGTCGCACGCTGCTTTGGCTGCCGGCCCGCACAGTCCTGGGCCTCAAGCGCAGCCTGGCCGCACTCATGCAGGCGCTCGTGTACAGGGCCCCGCGCGCGGACGCCGGCAGCGTGCTGGTATATCGCATCGGCAGCATCGGCGACTTCGCCGCGGCAACGGCGGCGCTGGTTGCGATCCGGAAACGGCACCCGTCCGCACAATTGCACCTGCTGACGAACAGCCCCGGGCACTGGCCCACCCAGCTCGGGCTGGACACTGCATTGGGGCTCGAGGTTCATGCTTACGACACACCGCGAGCACTCGGGCAACTCATTCGCGAGTGCAAGCCGGACGCGCTCTACTACCTGCCGCCCTGCCCAACCGGACTGCGCAGGGCATGGCGTGATGCACTGTTCTTTCGGCTGCATGGCGTGCGCCGTGCACGGGGCTTCAGCACAGCAGATGCCACGGGCTGGGTGGCGCGCGCGCTGCGACCGGCCTGGAACGCACCGGCAGAGCACGAACGCCTGCTTCAGGCCTGCGGCCTGCCTGACCCGGGACGCTTGGCGACCCCCCCCAACGCGCCGACTTCGTTGACCAGGCCGTACGTAATCCTGGCCCCTACCGGCAAGACCGACGTGCAGCAATGGCCTGCAACCCGCTGGCTGGCGGTTGCCAGTGCGCTGGAAGCAGCAGCTATCACACCGGTGTGGGCCGGTGATGAAACCGACGCGGCGCGGCTGAGAAGCCACGGGCCGCTGCCCGGCAACGACCAGCTGCTGGGCAAGGCCAACCTGGCCGAGGTCTGCGGGGCGCTGTCGCAGGCCCTCGCCTTTGCCGGCAACGACTCGGGGCTTGCTCATCTTGCTGCACTTTGTGCGACACCGGCCATCGTGGTCAGTTCTGCCCGCGCGGCAGCAGGCGCCTGGACGCCGCGATCCAATGGCGCGCCGGTGCTGGTCTTGCGCAAGGACATGAATTGCGAGGCCTGCCGCCGCGCCACCTGCCCGGATACGGCCTGCCTCGACGCCATCGCCGTGGATGATGTACTCCAGGCTCTGCGCGGGCTGGGCATTCTGCCCCCTACCACTTGATGACGCCGAACATGTCCAGCATGCCGATCAACTGGCGCGACTGGTCCTCTGCCAAGCCCACCAGGGGCGGGCGCGTGGCGTAGTCGCCAAACCCCTTGCGGCGCAGGATGGCCTTCACCGCCGGCATGAGGCCGAATTTCTCCAGCAGCCCGCGTACGCTGTTCAGCTTGGCCTGCTGCTCCGGCTTGCGCCGGATGCTCTTCACCAGGTCCGGCACCACGCTGGCGCAGGCGCTGATACTGCCCTTGCCGCCCGCCTGCAGGGCCGCGGCCACCAGTTTGTCGTTGCCCACCAGGTAGCTGCCCTGGGCAAAGCGGGCAGAAAGGCGTTTCAGCTCGGCTTCGTCACCGGTACTGTCTTTCACGCCTGCCAGCCACGGGTGCGGGCCAATGGCATCCAGCAGCTCGTCCGTGAAGCCAATGCCCATCTGCTGCGGGAAGTGATACAGCAACACCGGCAGCGCACTGGCATCCAGCACGCGCCGGAAGTAGGCAACCAGGCCTGCCGCCGGCGCAGCGCGATAGAACCAGGGCGGCGGCAGCAACACCGCGCCATAGCCGCAGGCGGCCGCCGCGCGCGCCAGTTCCAGCACCTCCGGCAGGGCACAGCCCCCGACATTCAGCAGCAGCTTCAGGCCGGCGCTGTGCTGAGCGGCGGCCCGGGCCACTTCCAGGCGCTCGGCCAGGCTGAAGCTCGCGAATTCGCCGTTGGTGCCCAGGATCAGGGCGCCGTCCAGCCCTTCGGCCTTGAGCCACGAAAGATGAGCCGCCAGCGCCGTCGGCGCGAACCTGTCCTGTGCATCCAGGGGTGTGGGCACCGGTGCAAAGGCACCTTGGGGCAGGTACATTGCTTCCTCGCTGTTACAGGACCAACGCAGAGTTTAGGCTGCCGCGCGCACGCCGGAACCCCCTCAGCAGGAATGCAGACATGACCACTCGTCGGCTTCAGCAGAAGAACCTCACTGTGATGTTCACCGACATCTCAGGTTTCACGCGCCACACCGAGACGATCAGCCGTGACGAGCTGATGAGCCGCCTGGAGACCCACAACGAGTTGCTGATGCCCGTGATCGCCCACTTTGAAGGCAAGATCATCAAGACCATCGGGGACTCGTTCCTGATCACCTTCGAGAGTCCCACCAACGCTGTGCAATGCGGCCTGTTCATGCAGCACACCCTGCGCGGCCACAACCACGGCAAGCCCGAAAACGACCAGATCCACATCAAGGTCAGCATCAACTCCGGCGAAGTGACAGTTACGGACTCCGACGTGTTCGGCGACCCGGTGAACGTGGCAGCCAAGATCGAGAAGGCCACCAACCCCGACGAGATCTACTTCACCGAGGCCGTGTTTCTGGCAATGAACAAGTCCGAGGTACCCAATTCATTTGTGAAATCCTTTCGGCCCAAGGGCGCCGAAAGCATGGAAATCAAGCTGTACAAGGTGGTCATGGACGAGGCCGACGAGCGCTATCGCAAGATCGTGGACGGTACGCGCATTGACACCGACAAGATCAAGACACGCGTGCTGGAGCTATCCAACACGGCAGAAAAAGAAGTCGGTCGCTATCGCGACGCCCTGGAGGCCCTAGTGCACAGCCAGGGCAAGTCGTCGCGCACGGTGCTGGTGGCCGTCATTGCGGCGGCGCTGATCCTGGGTATTGCCATTGTGGTGGGCTTTGCGGTGTTCAGCGGCCCCAACGAGGTCAACCCCGAGCAGGAAACCGTGCGCAGCGCCCGCGCGTTCCTGCAGGCGGATCGCCCCAACGACGCGCGCGACCTGTTGCTGGCCCACATCCAGAAGCACGGCACCGGCAAGGGAATCGAGGAAGCGCTGGCCGAAGTCGAGGGCTACGAGCTGAACGACGCCGCCCGCAACTGCGAGAAGATGCTGGCTGAGGGCCGCCCGGACGAAGCGCTGGCCCAGATGAAGGAATCCCTCAAGCAGAAAGAGGCTTCCGGGCTGCCCAAGCAGATCCTGGAGCGCGCCCAGTCCTACATGGATGCCCGCAAGGCGCTGGAAGAGGGCGACACGGCCCGCACTCGCAAGCTGGCCCAGCTTGCAGCCGGCAGCGAGGCCCTGACAACCGACCTGAAGCTGCTGGTCCAGCGCGCCGACGCAGTGGAGACGGCTCGCGCCATCCTGGCCGATGACAAGCGCAAGCGCATTGAGTGCAACGCAGCCGTTGAGATGCTGGCCGGGGCCTTTGGCGAACGCACGGACCACCCTGTGGCGCTGAGCCTGCTGCCCGACGCCCTGAAGGTGCGGCTGTACTGGGACGCGCGCGACCGCTCCCTGGTCGAGGGCCGGAAGCTGCTGGACGCCTACAAGGCCCGCTTCATCACCATTCGTGACTGGACCCGGCTGGAGCGCGAAGTGGACATGGGCGGCCTGTGGAACTACTCCTCGGACCCGAGCCTGCGCCGCAACTGGATGAGCTGGTACAACGAGGCCTGGGTGGACCACTTCCGGCGCCTGGAGACAGCCGGCGAGCAGGACGTGGACTTCCTTTTCCGGTTCGGCATGGAAACCCATGCCATCTGCCGGTCGCTGTGGGTTATCACAGCCGGTGGGCAATACCAGATTGCCGCAGCCCTGGAGCGCAAGCCCGAGCTTCTGCAACTGCACCGCGCAGAGTTGCTGAAGTTCTGCCGCGAGAGCCTTTCCCTGGACCTCAACCAGGCGAGTATCGCGCGCAAGCTGATCCGCGAGCAGTTCTTCACGGAAGTGCGACCCGACCTGGTCGCCGGCCTTGCCGCTACCCACCGCAGCAGCAGCGAAGAGAACCCCGCTTTCACTACCCGGGGCACCTGCTTTGCCCTGCTTGCGGACCGGGCCGATCTGGGCGACATCAAGGACGTGTTTGCCTTTGCCCGCGAGAACTTTGACATCTTCCTGGAGAGTGATTGGCAGCGCTTGGATTCCGAAGGCAACCCGGAGCCCATGGTCGTTTCCCGCGACCACGTCAAGCGCCTTTGGGAACAGACCATGAGCCTGGAGGACTACCGCGAGCTGCGCCGCCTGCTGGAACAGCACATCGAGGACGTCACCGCGAAGACGGGCCGCTGGGGAAACACGGTCTACGCCCCCACCCAGATCCGCACCATGCTGGACGACCTCAAGGCCGCCCAGCCGTTACACACCGAAGCCACCGGCGGCTGACCCGCACAACGGCTTGAGAGCCTATCCGGAAACCCGTTCGCGGGCGCTTTCGGGCGGCGGCACGGACTACACGCCCAGCGCCACCACCACGGTGGTGATCGGCACCAGTGGTTCAGCCACGGTGACCTTCACAGTGAACGACGACTCTCTGGTTGAGACCGGCGGTGAAACCGTGATCCTGACCATCAACTCCGGCGTCGGCTACACGGTCGGTACCCCCAGCAGCGCAACGCTCACCATCGCTGACAACGACACCGCCGGCGGCACGCCTGTCGTTACCATTGCAGCCAGCGGCACACCCAGCGAGACCGGCCCCGTGGGCGGCACCTTCACCCTCACCGCCACCCCGGCCCCGGCCAGCAATATCACTGTAAACGTGACCTGGGGCGGCACAGCCACCAACCCCGCCGACTACACCTCGGCCACCACGACCACGGTCACCATCGGCACCAGCGGCACCGCAACCGTAACCTTCAGCGTGGTGGACGACACCGCCACGGAAGGCACCGAAACGGTCACGCTGACGGTTGCTTCCGGCGTCGGCTACACGGTGGGTGCAACCAGCACTGCCTCGCGCAACATCACCGACAATGAAGGCGGTGGCGGCGGCGGCACGATCGGCGGCGGTGGCGGCGGTGGCGGCGGCGGTTGCTCGGCCGAGACCGGCGACAGCCGCTGGCTGGCCCTGCTGGCCCTGCTGGCCCTGGCGGCGGTGCTCTACCGCGCGCGCAAGGCCCGCGCCTGAGCAGCAACGAGTGCATAGACACAAGCCGGGACGGGGAAACCCGTCCCGGCTGCGTTTTGCAGCGGTCTGCAGGGCGCGGGGGAGGTCCACCTGTGCAAGCAAATCAAGACGCAAGCGGCGCAGCCGAAGCTGCGCCGCGTCAGAAGCCGCTATCTGCCAGCCGATCAGCCGCGCTTCATCAGGCTGGGGTCTGTCTTGGGCTCGGCGGGCTTGTCGCCCTTGCGCTTGAGGAAGCCCGTGTACTCGGCCCAGATCTCACGCACTTGTTCAGGCGTGATGTGGCCGTCGTCCATCAGGATGCTTTCCACGCGCTTGATGTCGCCCAGCGCCTTGAAAAGCTGACGCTGGAAGGCCAACGCCTCATCAAGCTGGGTCTTGGTGATGAAGCCCTTGCGGAACATGCGCCGCCCGATGCGCTTGTCTTCCTGGCGGATCAGCGCGTAGTTTCGGGCCTTGACCAGCTTGTAGAGCTCGGCGCGCGAAAGCCAGTTTCGCTCCAGAATGGCGTGGGCAACATCCAGCTCGCGGCCCTCGCCCTTGGCCTTCTTGCAATCGGCCAACGCCTGATCCACCTGGTCTTGAGAGACCTTGGTGTTCTTCAGGATGATCTGTACCAGCAGCTCGTCCGCCTGCGACATGCGTACGGCCTTCACTTCCCGGGAGTTCGCAACGTTCATGACCGGCAGCCTAGGGGGGCGTTCCAGGGGCGGGGCTTGCCTGTCCCCAGATAATTGAACACCGCGCCCGGCTGGTTGGCAAGGCGGCGCAAAGACATTGCCGCCAGTGGCATGGAACTGCTTCGCGGATCGGGGAAGCAGCGCGGGGCCACATCCGGCCCAAGGTTTGCGTGAATCGGCGTTCTACTTCGCCAGGGACTCGTGCTGGGCTTTGGCCCGGGCCAGCTCGGCGGCCAGCTTGCGCGCCGCCAGGGCCTGCCAGGCCACAAACCCGAGCAGAATGGCCCACACCGCAGCGTTGGCGGCCCACAGGCTCTGCAGCGAGGCCTCGTAGCTCTTGCGCTCCTGGGCCAGTCGCTGCTCCAGCGCGGCACGGTACTCGCCCTCCAGGCGCGCGCGCAGCTCCGGCTCGGCGGCCGGCTGTACAGCCGGCGCTGACTGGCCGACCGGGTCCTGCAGGGGCTTCAGCGTCTCTGCTTTGCTGTCGGCCGGCAGGGGGGCTGCCCACAGTGCGGCTGGCAGCAGCAAGATGGCGAGGGTCTGCCTCATGTGCTGCGCTCCTGTTCCACGCGCTGGGCCAGGCGGTTCCAGGCAAAGCGCAACGCCACCAGCGCCAGCAGGGCCGCCAGCACGCCGAGTTGCGCCACGTTGCGCACGGTGCGCACCTCGGGAGCGCTCATCATGCCGGAGAGATCGGCCGGGTGGCTGAACTGCCCGAACAGCTTGACGGCCCAGCTCACCAGCGGGTAGAGGGGGCCGATCAGCACGCCATACACGGCAGTCAGGGCGCTGCGCTGGGCGGCCGAATCCATGGCCCGCCGCACCACCAGCAGGGCGGCAAAGGCCAACCACAGGATCAGCATGGTGGTCAGGCGCGGCTCCCAGTTCCAGCCGCTGCCCAGCCGCCCGCTGCCCCAGGCGTAGTCGCCCCACAGGGTGCCCGTGGCAAGCACAATGGCGCCCGTAAACAGCCCCACTTCGGCGGCTGAGACCACCAGGGCCTCCCAGGCCGGTTTGCGGCTGAGCAACCAGAGCACCCCCCCCACGAGAGCCAGGCCGCAGCAGATGGCGGTGGCGTAGGCCGCCGGCAAGTGCACGAAGAAGATGCGATAGCTCTCGTAGAGGTTGATGGGCGCGCCGCGGTCGGGCGTAACCACCCACAGCGAGCCCTCGGTGATCTGCGTGGGCGCGTAGAAATGCGACAGCCACAGCGTGGCCTGCGCGCCCACCAGCCCAAGCAGGGCCAGCGCCACGACGGCGAAGGGCAGGCGGGACTGGGCTGGATCAGCCATGGCAACCACCCTGGGGCAGGTTCAAGCCTCGCTCAGCTTGCCGAACAGCAGCACGCCAAGGGCGAGAAACATAGCGTCACATACCCCCAGCAGCAACAAGTGCGGCTGGGCAGCGGCGAGGCCCTGTCCGCCCTGCAGGGCGTCGGTGGCGCCGGTGGCGCCCAAGAAGACCGGCACGGCCACGGGCAGCCGCGCAATGGTCAGCAGGGCTTCGCCGCCACGCAGGCGCCCGGTGGCGCTGCTGAGCAGCACGCCCGGCGCCAGGATGCCGATGTCGGCCATGGGTACTACCGCCAGCATCAGCGGCTGGTCCAGCAGGGCCAGCTTCAGCATGGGAATGGCAGCGATGGCCATGAGAGCCTGCGTGAGCAGCAACAGGGCGAGGGTCGTACAAAGCCGGACAGCAAAGAGCAGTGCCGGGTCGTGGGGCAGCAGCAGCAGCCCGGCAAACAGGCCGCGGCGCTGGTCGGCCTGGGCGGCGCGGTTCATGCCCACAATGGCGGCAAACAGCGAGCAAACCCACAGTACCGCCAGCACAAAGCGATGAAACGTCTCGTTGGTGGGCAGCCCACGCACGCCAAGGCCTGTCACCACCACGCACAGCAGTGCAAACAGGCCCATGCCCGAAACCAGCGCCCGGGTGCGCCACTCCACGACCAGTTCGCGGCGCAGCAGGGCTGCAAAGGCGGGCAGAAAGGCGGGCTGGTTAGCGGGGGCGCTCATGTACCGCTTCAGTCTTCAATGCCGTACTGCTTGCGCTTCTCCCACAGGTTCTTGCGGCTGATGCCGAGGATGTTGGCGGCTTCCTCAATGCGGCCGCTGGTCAGCTTGAGCACGTTCAGGATGTGGGCCTTCTCAGCGGCAACCACGACATCGCGCAGCGAGCGGCGGTCGTCGCCGGGTGTGGGTCCTTGGGCGCCCTCCGGGATAGCGGCCGAGTAGTCGCGCAGGAAGTGCTCTTTCTTCAGCACACCGGCCGCACCGCCAAAGGCAATGGCGCGCTGCACGGCGTGCTGCAGTTCGCGCACGTTGCCCGGCCAGCGGTACCGCACCAGGGCGGCCATGGCATCGGGCTCGATGCTGAGGCTGCGCCCGGCGGCGTAGCGCTGCAGGAAGTGCTCGGTCAGCACCGGGATGTCGCCCTCGCGCTCGCGCAGCGGCGGCACGCGCAGGTCAATCACGTTGATGCGGTGGTACAGGTCTTCGCGGAACTTGCCCTCGCGGGCGCGCTCGCGCAGGTTGACCTTGGTGGAGGCAATCACGCGGATGTCCACCTTGACCGGGTGGTCGCCGCCCAGGCGCTCAATCTCGCGCTCCTGCAGCACGCGCAGCAGCTTGGCCTGGGTGTCCATGGGCATGTCGTCAATATCGTCGAGATAGACCGTGCCGCCATTGGCCTGCTCGAAGCGACCAATGCGCCGCGACGAGGCGCCCGTGAAGGCCCCCGGCTCGTGCCCGAACAGCTCGTCTTCCAGAAGATTGGGGTTGCTGACGTGGCATGCCACCTTGATGAGAGGGCCCTTGGCCCGCGCCGAGAGCTGGTGCAGCGTCGTAGCAATCACCTCTTTGCCGGTGCCGTTCTCGCCCTCAATCAGCACCGAGAAGTCGCTTTCCGCCACCGTGCGGATGTCCTCATACAGCCGCTTCATCTGGGGGCTGGCGCCCACCATCTGGCTGACCTTGAACTCGGTCTTCACTTCCTCGACCAGCTTCTGGTACTTGCGGCCGGTGTGCTGGCTGTCGCCGTAGCCACTGACCAGCAGCACGATTTTTTCGTTGTTGAAGGGCTTCTCGACGAAGTCCTTGGCGCCGAGCTTCATGGCTTCAATGGCGCGCTCGGTGGTGGCATTGCCGGTGATCATGATGGCCACGATGTCCGGCACCTTCTCGCGCGCAAAGCGCAACAGGCTCATGCCGTCCACCTTGGGCATGACAATGTCCGAGATCATGCAGTCAAAGTGGCCCTTCTGCAGCTCCTTGATGGCCAGCTCGCCGTCTTCTACGGCGACCACTTCGTGGCCTGCGTCTTCCAGGTCCTCGGCCAGGGTCAGCCGGATGCCGCGCTCGTCGTCTGCCAGCAGAATGCGCATGGGGGTGCCTGTGGGTACTAACGGCCGCGCAGCTTGGGGTTGAAGGCCTCACGCAGGCCTTCGCCCAGCAGGTTGAAGGCCAGCACGGTAATCAGAATGGCAATGCCGGGAATCCAGGTCAGCCACGGGGCGTCGTTCAGGTATAGGCGCCCCTCTGACAGAATCTGGCCCCAAGTGGGCTGGTCCGGCCCGGCACCAATACCCAGGAAGCTGAGCGTGCTTTCGGCCAGCACGGCACCGGCCACGCCCAGGGTGGCACTGACCAGCACCGGGCTGATGGAGTTGGGCACCAGGTGGCGCCAGATAATGCGGAAATTGGAAAGACCCAGGGCCCGCGCAGCTTGCACAAAGTCCTGCTCGCGCAAAGAAAGAATCTCGGCGCGCACGAAGCGGGTAGTTCCCATCCAGCTTGTCAGGCCGATTACGGCCATGACGATGTACACGTCGCGCTGCGGGAACAGCGCCAGCACGGCAAGGATCAGGAAGATGACCGGGATGGTCATCATGATCTCGGTGAAGCGCATCACCAGGTCGTCTACCGTGATGGTGGGCAGGAACAGCGGCTTGAGGGGCGACTTGAGGTCTCCCAACGCCCCCTGGGCCGCGCCCGCCACGAACATGGCTGACACGACCACCAGCAGGATCAGGACAACGTAGGTGATGAAGTTGCGGGTGTAACGATACAGGCCATAGCGGTAATGGCCGCTAGGAAGCTCTGCCTTAATCAGGCCCTCACCCAGGTTCTTGACCTTGGCGGCGTAGGCCTCCACGCCCTTCTTGCGCAGCTCCGCGCGGCGCTCCAGCAGCTCGTTGGATGCTTGCAGCTTGATTGGGGCAAGGGTCTTGGCACTCGCCGCCAGGGCCGCGCTCCTGGCCGCTTCATCCTCGAGTTTGCGGGCATCGGCCTCGCTCTTGGCCAGCGCTTCCGCGTCGGCAACGGCCAGCTTCGCGCGGGCAACAGCCGCTTCAAACCACTGAACACCGCCCTCTGGTGTCTTATCGGCTTCACCGGGAATCCCATCCCGCGCGATCTTCAGTTCACCCGCCATGCTGGAAACGCGGGACTCACCCTGCGGCAGCGTCTTTACCTTCTCCATCGCGGCCTCAAGGCCGGCGATCTTCCCCTTGTGATGGGCGAGTTTCATCTCAGCCACCGCAAGCGCCACTTCGCGCCACTTGTACTCCATTGCAAGCTGGCGGTCGCGAAGCGCGTCAACGCTATCAGCGCCTTCCTTGGCAAGGTCGTCCAAGGCGCCCCCCATGACGTCTGCCTTCTCGCGCAGGGTGGCAAAGGCGCCTTCCGTGGCACTCAACTCCGCGTGGCAGCGCGTTTCCGCCTCGGTACCGGTGATGGTTAGCCGGGCTGCTTCATCAACGAGTGCTTTTGCAGAGAAGCTCTCCACGGCGGCACGATAGGACGCGATGTCCGCTTCCATGCGAGTGAGAGCCGCCTGCTTGCGGTTCTGTTCGTCCTCAATCTCGTTCAGTTCCTTCTCCAGGCGGTCCGCTTCGTCTTGCGCCTTGGCGCGCTCTTCGCGCTCGGCGGTGAATCTGATGGTGTCAAAGTGGTCGCGGGCTTCCTTGGCTTTGCGACGGGGTTCAACCAGCTTCGCGTTCAAGGTCCCCACCTCGGCACGCAGGGCCGGCCCCTCATCTCTCAAGCGCGCTTCCGCTTCAGCCAGTAATGCCGTCAGTCGCTTGGCGGCGTCTTCAAAACGAGGTGTGGCTTCGGTGATCTGGCCGGCGCGCACCATTGCTTCGCCGCCATCGCGATTGCGTGCGCGCAAGCCGGCCATCAGCGTGACCTGCTCGTCCATCAAGAGCGCCAGGTCGTAGCGCTTCTGCTGCAACTCCAGCTCAAGCTGCCCCTGGCAGCGCCAGTCGGGTGAGCCTTTTGCCTTCAGCAAGTCCTCGTACGCCTTCAGGGCTGCCTTCTCCAGATCTGTCGGTACAGCAGGGTCCTTAAAGATGGGGCGCTGGCCCAGTTCGTCTTCAAGTTCCTTCACGCGCAGGCCGAACTCTCGCATCTGCAGCAGCGTGGCGCGGGCCTGGGCCTCGCCCTCTCGGGCGGACGCAAGCTTCTCGCCCTCAGGGGTGCCGGTTTCAATGTGGCGGTTGTAGCTGTGGGTAGCGACCAGCAGGGCCACAGCCGAGACAAACGCCAGCACGGGGCGCAAACGCCGGCCCTGGAGTGCCACCACCAGTTGCACCAGCAGGGAGACGCCTGAAGCAATGCCCGCTACCAGCGCCCCCTGCGGGAAGTCTGCCGCCAGCAGCACGCCTCCGGCCAAGCCGCAAAGAATGGTCACCAGCAGCGGCAGCCGCACACGCTCGCGCCCGAAAAAGCCCGCCACGCCACCCATGGCTATTCCCAGCGTGACAGAGATACCCACCGCCAGGAAGCCGATCAGCAACGAAATGGAACTTCCGGCCCACAGGCGGGCGAGCACGTCGCGTCCCAAGTGGTCGGAGCCCAGAGTCAGGCTTTCGCGGTCCACGGAGCGGCTGTCGGAGCCCACGTTGCGGAACTTGTCTTTCAATTCCGTGGCCAGGGGATCCATCACCGCCCACTCGTTCACTTCCAGGCGCTGGCGGTCGCCCAGTACCTCGGTGCGCATCGTGGCGATGCGGTCCTGGGTGGTGGGCGCCCGGCCGGTGAGCAACTTGCCGGTGATGGCAGCAGCAGCCAGGGCCAGGATCATCACCATTGCTAACACAGCCGGGCGGTTGCGCAGAAAGATGCGCAGCGCGTCGCGCCAGGGGCTGATTGCCTTGCGGGCCTCTTTCGTCTCTGCCACGGTCACTCCCTACGAAAGCCGGACGCGCGGGTCCGCGATACTGAGCATGATGTCGGAGATCAGGATGCCAAGCAGCGTCAGTGCGGATCCAATGAACATGCTGGTCATGACGACGTAGACGTCCTTGGTGAACACTGCCTCGAACACCCAGCGGCCCAAGCCGGGCCAGGCAAAGATGGCCTCAGTGATTACCGAACCACCAAACACCGAGGGCAGCAAGCCAGCCAGCATCGTCACGAAGGGCAGCGAGGCATTGCGCAGGGCATGCTTGTAGTGCACGCCGTCGGAACTGACGCCCTTGGCCTTTGCGGTGCGGACGTAATCCTGACCCATCACTTCCAGCATCTGGCCTTTCACGTAGCGGGTCAGCACTGCGACACCGCCAGAAGCCGCAACGAAGGCCGGCACGGCGATGTGCCAGGTGCGGTCAAAGAACTCACGGGGACCTTCAAACTCCACGCCCATGGTGTCAGGCGCAATGATGGGAATGCCTAGCGTCACCGTGAAGAACTTGACCACCATGATGGACAACCAGAAGCCCGGGAAGGCAATCAGCGCATAGGAGAAGATGGTGACCGCCCGGTCCAGCGGCGTATTTCGTCGCAAGGCAGTGTGGATTCCGATCGGGAACGACAGCGTCCAGACTACGAGCGTGGTGACCAGCACCAGCGGCAGCGTAATCAGCATCTTGCTCCACATCGTGGGCAGAACGGGTTCCTTGCTGACATGGCTGGTCAGGCGCCACTCATGGCCCTTGGTGTCCTTGAACGGGTTGGCCACCACCGCCAAGTCATTGAAGAAGGCCCGGTAGAACTTGACATACTTGGTTGCCACAGGGTCGTCGTAACCCAGGGCGTCACGCTGGCGCTCCAGGTCCGCGGGCTTCTTCTTGGGGTCAAGCTGGCTGGCGTATGGGTCGCCCGGCGAGAGAGCCACAATCAGGAAGGACAACACGCTGACAATGAACAGCGTGATGCCCATCTGGAAAATTCGCCGGATGATGTAGGTCAGCATAGGCGGTTCCTAACGGCGGCGGTCTTCCGGCTTGAACTCCGGCATATCGTCCAGACGCAGAAGCTCGCGTTCCCAGAACAGGAAGCTGGCCCGCGCATTGCGGATGTCATCGTGGTCCAGGGGCGAGTTGGTCAGTTGCGGCGAGCCATCGGGGTTTACGCCCGTCCGGCGACGCCACACGATGTGGCGATCCACCACCGTAGTCGAGTACCCCGAGTACAGGAACACGTAAGGAAAATCCGCCGCAATGGTGTCGAACACCTTGCGGCTGAGGCGGATCTGCTCCTGGGGGTCATAGGTGTTGACCAGCGTCTCCATCAGCTTGTCGGCCTCCGGGTTGGCGTAGCCGACGAAGTTCATGCCGTCAGGAGACAGGCTGGTGGAGTGCCAGAGCTGTCGGCTGTCAAAGTCCAGGCCGCCGGACCAGCCCAGCACGCAGACGTCAAACTTGCGGGGCATGATGTACTGGCCGATGTACACGTTCCACTCGTACTCCTGGAAGTCCAGTTCCAGGCCCAGCTTCTCCCACTGCTCGCGCACCAGCATGGCCGTGTCCTTGCGCGGGCTGGTGCCGGCTGCGAATACGAAGTTCAGGCGAAGCGGTGAGTTGTCCTTCTTGAGTTTGCCTCCGGATTCCACATAGCCCGCCTCCGCCAGCAGCGCCTTGGATTCCTCTGTGTTGAACGGGATGAAGTCCATTTCCTCGGTCTGGCCCTTCTTGGGCCCAGTGCGCCATGTGTGCTTGAACTTGTAGTTGTTGTTGTACCAGGGAAGCACAGGGTAAGAGGGGCCCTTGACGCGGCTGCCCTGCTCGTAGACCACGTACTTCAGGATCTGGTCCACATCCACAGCCATGGAAAGGGCCAGACGGACCAACTTGTTCTGCAGGTGCTCGTTGGTGCAGTTGAAGCCCAAGTACTCGTAGGCCAAGGGCTGGCGCTTGACCACGTAATAGCGGTCAGTCATGGCCTCATAGCGCTTGACCTGGAACGCCCTGGCGGCGTACAAATCCATGGCGCCGGTAGTGAAGGCCATCTCAGCGGTCTCAGCACCAAGATTCGGATCGAAAATGTAGTAGTCGATGTACTTGAACTCGGGCTTGCGCGCCCAATAGAAGTCATTGCGGCGCAAGCGCACCAGCTGCCCGTTCTTCCACAGGGGAAGGCGCTCGCCGTTAAGGGGTTCAATCACCATGGGACCGAAGCTGGGGGGCTTGAGCGAATAGGCCCGCTCGCGGGCGGGCAGCTCCTTCATAGGATTGTACTTGTCCACGGAGATGCCCAGGTCTTCGGGGCCCTTACCCTTGCGGCGCGCTTCTGCCGTCCAGGCGTCGCGGTTCCAGATGTGATAGGCAAGGGGCGAGCCGGTCAGGTCCGACAACGCCGGCGAGTACAGCTCGCCGTACTCGACCTGCAGGCGAAAGGGGTCCTCGGCAAGGACCCGCGTGTCATTGATGCTGGTGTAGCTGGCGCGGCGCGGGCTGGCAAAAACAGGATCCTTCAGAAGGTCCAACGTGAGCTTGAAGTCGCGCGCGGCGACTTCAGGGCCCTTGCACCACCAGGGGCCGTTTTCTTCGCCAAAGTGCTCGCGTTCCTGGCCGCTGTTCGGGTCCTTCAGGTCTTCGCGAGAGAAGAACGGGCCTTCGGTCCAGAACACCCCACGCCGGATTTGGAAGTCCACTACTGGCGCGTGCTGAACCGCCGTCAACTCCTCAAGTTTGCGGTGCTTGCCGATGGCTTCCTCTGTGATGTCCTGTGCCGTGGCGGTGCCCAAGGCCCCGCTGAAGGAGACCAGTGTGGTGTTCTTGTAAAGGCTCTCCAGGCCCAATTTCTCGGCCAGCTTGGCGGCTACCAGTGGCTCTACTGCCGAAGCAATGACGCCCGCCTTCGGAGTCGCGGCAAAGTACACGGTGCATTGAGCCGGTGGCTGGAAGCGACAGGCCTTGCGCCCGGCTGCCTTGGCCTCGTCCTCGATCTTGGCGCCGGTGTCCAGGTCAAAGAACTCGACCGGCGGCACGTCGAATTTCATGGTCTTGACGTTGACCGAGATCTCCCGAACGGCCTTTTCCATGGCCTCGTGAGAGACGCCCGCAGGAACCGGCAACGTGGCCCGGTGGTCCACGCACACGGTCTCGGCCAGCCAGGGCTCAAGATCGT
>JADLBZ010000202.1 GCA_020847415.1 Planctomycetota bacterium | reverse complement strand
GAGAGAATGCAGTTCACGAACGGCAACTGCTTCTGCGGGCGATTCCGGGTCAGGCGGTGCCTGCCCCGGAGCGCTGCTGCGCAGCCCCGCAACACGAACTGCGCGCGGCAGGGACGGCCACGCCGCAAGGCTTGCCCAGCCACGCCGGCGCGGGCGACTCTGGCGCGCGCGAGGGGCTTGCTATACTGCGTGCTTTCCAGCGGGAACCTATCGCATGGCAGGACACAGCAAGTGGGCCAACATCAAGCACCGCAAGGCGGCCTCCGACAAGCGCCGCGGCAAGCTCTGGAGCAAGGCTGCGCACGCCATCATCGTGGCGGCGCGGCTCGGCGGCGGTGATATCAAGGGCAACACGCGGCTGGCCATGGCGGTGCACGATGCCAGGAAAGTGAACATGCCCGCCGACACCATTGACCGCGCCATCAAGCGCGGCACGGGCGAGCTGCAGGGCCCCGAGACCGTGGAACTGGTCTACGAGGGTTACGGTCCCGGCGGCGTGGCCATGGTGATTGAGGCACTGACCGACAACCGCCACCGCACGGCGCCCGACCTGAAGCACATCTTTGAAAAGAACGGCGGCAACCTGGGCGCTGTCGGCAGCGTCATGCACAGCTTCACGCGCAAGGGCATCATCATCGTCCGCAAGGACAAGCTGCCCGAAGAAGCGCTGTTCGATGTGGCGGTGGGTGCGGGCGCCGAGGATATCGCGTCGGACGACGAGTTCTTCACGGTCACCACCGGCGCGACCGAATTTGAGGGCGTCAAGAAAGCCCTGGCCGAGAAGACCATTCTTACCGAGAGCGCGCAGCTGGAGTATCTGCCCCACACGCGCAACGCGGTGAGCCTGGACGTTGCCCGGGCCGTGCAGAAGCTGATGGACGCCCTGGATGACAACAACGACGTCCAGAACATCTACACCAACCACGAGCCCCCCGAGGAGTTCCTGCAGGAACTGGCCGGAAAGTAGGCTGTCATGGGCGAAGTGCTCAGCATTCGGCTGACGGGCATCGCGGGCTACTCCAGCGGCCGCGAGTTCACCATTGAAGAGGGCGGCGAGGCTGTGATCGGCCGCTCGCGCGAGGCTTCGTTCCGGGTGGGCGAAGAGCCGGAGCCCGGCGAAGACAAAGAGAAATCTGCCCGGCCCTTCAAGGGCAGCGGCGGCAAGGACCAGCACCTGCTTACCGTAAGCGGCAAGCACGTGAAGATCGAGTTCGAGGGCTCCAAGTGCATCTGGATTGAGGACCTCTCCAAGCACGGCACCTTCCTGAACGGCAACCGTATCAAGGGCCGCGACCGTATCCTCGATCTCGGCAAGGCCCCGCTTGAGCTGCGGCTGGGCACCAACGAGACCTTTCGTATGGAGCTGGTCCGCACGCCCGCCAAGGAGCCGCCGCGCATTACGGTGAAGCGCCGGGGGAGCTGAGCCGGACCTCGCCGCCATCGCGGCGGCGCAGGGCTGCTTCCGCCAGCGTGACGCAGGCGGGCAGCACCAGCGCAAACCCAACCGAAACAGCGCCCATGATGGGCAGGCCCACCAGGCTGTGGTCCGGGTTTTCGTGCAGCACCAGCGACGACAGGCCGGTGACCGCCGCCAGCGAGAGGTGCTGCACCGCCGACTGGGCGGACATGAAGCCCGCGCGTTCGTGCGGCGCCGGGATCTTGGTGTCCAGGGTGCGCGCCGGCACACCCCGCATGGACATGCTGCCCATCCAGCCCACAAACAGCGCCAGCACCGGCAGCCAGGGCCGGTAATCAATGAAGCCGATCCAGGCCACGGCGATGACGAGCGCTGCCCCCAGCCAGCTCATCAGCGAGGAGCCTAACCGGTCGGTCAGGCGCCCCACGGCAGACAGCACAACAAGGCTGACCAGCCCCCCGATGAAGTAGAGCGGGCCCAGCACGCTGGGGCGGTAGCTGGTGCCCAGGCTCGACAGCGCGTCGGCCAGCCACGGCTCGCCGGTGTAGCCGAGGTTGAACTCCAGGTAGGGCGGAATGCTGGGGATGACGGCGAACGCGCTGGTCATCATGGCGGCGGTGCCGCAGTAAGCCAGCAGGGGCAGCGGGCGCGTAAAGGTGCGCAGCATGGCGCGCAGGCCGGGCGGCTTGTCGCCGCGCTGCAGGTGCAGGCGCAGGGGCGGCATCACCTTCATGGCGATGGCCACGACCACGGCGCCCAGGGCCGCCACGGCAAAGAAAGGGGCACGCCAGCCGGCGGCGTTGGCGATTTCCAGCGAGACCGGCACGCCCGCAATGCTCGCCACCGAGAAGGCCGCGAAGACACGACTGAGGGCGCGCCCCCTGCGCTGCGGGGGCACGATGTCGCCGATGATGGCGAGGCTGATGGAGGTTGCCGGCCCGCCGAAAATGCCGGCCACCACGCGCGTCACAATCAGCGAGGGCAGGTCCTGCGCCAGGCCGCCCGCGGCGGTACCCAGGATCAGCCCGGCCATGGAGACAGCCAGCGCCTTGCGCCGGTCAAAGCGGTCCAGGAAGAAGCTGCCCGCGATGCCGGACAGCGCGGCCGCCGCGGTGTAGCTGCCGGCGATGAGGCCCAGGGCGTGGGCCGGGATGCCCAGGTGCCGGGCGAACTCGGGCCCGAGCGGCATCACGATCATGAAGTCCAGGATGTTGATGAAGTGGACTGCCGCGATCAGCAGCAGGATGGTGCGCTCCGGGACTTGTGGTGCGTCGCGATTGAATTCAGGGGTGGCTCCGTCCATCGCGTGCGGCCTTTTCCGCGACAATAAGCGACCGAAGCCCGGAGGGCGCGTGTCGCGAGCGCCCGTCGCGGCCTGATGCAGAAGCGGGACGGAACCCACACCCCCAAATTCAGTGTGGATGCAATGCTCGTGCTTCAGGGTTCTGCGTCAAGGCGGCCTCGCGTGCACCGGCGCGGAGTCTATCCGCCGTTGCCCACCTTGTCCTGTTGTGGATGACACCACGAGAGGTGTCCGCCTGCGGGCGGTTCGCGCTATACTCCGGGCCATGCTGATCAAGCCGCGCGTTCTGACCCCCGGGCCCACGGCGCTCCTGCCGCAGGGCGCAGGTACGCCGCTGCATCATCGCTCGCCGGAGTTCGAGGCTCTCTTGGGGCGCGTGCGCGAGGGGCTGAAAGCGTTCTTTAGCACGACGGACCCGGTGCTGGTGCTGGCCTGTTCCGGCACGGGCGGCATGGAGGCTGCGGCCATGGCAGCCGCCGGCCCCGGCGAACCGGTGGTCTGCGTCAATGGCGGCAAGTTCGGCGCGCGCTGGGTGCACATCTGCGCAACCCTGGGCATGAAGGTGACCGAGGTGGCGGTGCCGTCTGGCGAGGCCGTGACGCCCGCCCAGGTGGCTGATGCCCTGAAGCGCACGCCCGGCTGCCGGGCGCTGTTCGTGCAGGGCTGCGAGTCTTCCACGGGCGTGCTGCACCCCGTGGCCGAGATTGCAACCCTGACCCGCGCGCTGCCCGACTGCCTGCTGGTGGTGGACGGCATCACGTGGCTGGGCGCCCACACCGCCGCGGTGGGGGAGCTGGGGCTGGACCTGGTTGTGTGCGCGTCACAAAAGGCGCTGGCCCTGCCGCCGGGGCTGGCCATGGTCTCTGTGTCGGCGCGGGCGCGAAGGCGCATGCAGCAGGTGTTGCCGCGAAGCTGCTACCTGGATCTGCGCCGCGAGCTAGAGGCCCAGGCCCGCAACCAGACGGCGTTCACGCCGGCCATCAGCCTGGTCGCGCAACTGGACGAGTCCCTGCGCTGGGTGGCAGAGAACACCCTGGCGCGGCTGGTGGCCAACGCGGCCCTGCTGGCCGAGATGACCCGCGCCGCAGCCGGGGCAATGGATCTGCGCCTGTTTGCCCGCAGGCCGGCGAACAGCATCACGGCGCTGGAGATGCCTGCGAACGTGGATGCCGGGCGGGTTGCGGCAGCCCTGCGCGAGCGGTTCGGCCTGCTGGTTTCAGACGGCCAGGATTCGCTGAAGGGCCGCCTTCTGCGGGTGGCGCACCTGGGCTACTGCGACTACGCCGACACCCTGGCGCTGGTGGCGGGGCTGGAGACTGTCCTGCCGCAGTTCGGCCACAAGGTTGCGCCGGGCCGCGGACTGGCGGCCGCCCAGCGCGTGCTGGCGGGTGCTAAACCATGACCACCATCGTGCTGGTGCGCCACGGCGAGACCGACTGGAACCGCGAAGGGCGCTACCAGGGCAGCCGTGACATTCCCCTGAACGCCCGTGGTTCACGGCAGGCCGTGCTGCTGTCGCAGGGACTGGGGATGATGCGTTTCACGGCGGCGGTTGCCTCGCCCCTGAGGCGGGCCGCGCAGACAGCCGCGTTCGTGCTGGCGGGCAGGGGCGTGGAGTTGCGCACCGACCGGCGGCTGCAGGAGGTCAGCCACGGCGAGTGGGAAGGCATGCTCAAGACCGAAGTGGAGCAGCGCTGGCCGGAGCTTTGGCGTCGCTGGCGTGAAACGCCCCACGAGGTCACCATGCCCGGCGGCGAGAGCCTGCTGCAGGTGCAGCAGCGCGCCTGCGCGGTGCTGGCCGAGCTTGTTGCCGCCCACCCCGCGGGCACCGTGCTGGTGGCCGCCCACGACGCAACCAACCGGGCGATTCTGTTGCATGCGCTGGGGGCGCCGCTGGCGTGCTTCTGGAGCCTGAAGCAGGACCCCACCTGCGTGAACGTGCTGCAACACACGGCAGGCGCGTGGCGGGTGGTGGCCCTCAACAGCGTGGCGCACCTGGGCGGCCTGCTCAGCGGCGAAGAACACCGCGCGGTGTGATGCGCTACTTGCGCTGTGAGGCCGTGGCCCGCACGGTGTCCACCCACGCGTACAGCCCGGCCATTTGCTGCGCAAAGTCGTGGGTGTGGCCGTCCAGCGGGTTCTTGAAGAACGGGGCAAGCTGGGGCAGCAGCCCGCTTTCGCCCCGCTGCCAGGCCAGGGTCAGAAGCCGCACCAAGTCCAGCACCAGCGGGGCGGCCAGGGCGCTGTCGCAGCCCTGCCAGGTGAACTGCATGGTCATCTCGGTGCCCAGGAAGCCCCGGAAATGGATGAGGTCCCACGCCGTCTTCCAGTCGCCCAGGCTGGGCACGTACTTGATGTCCGTCTGCACGAAGCTGCCGCCGCCCAGCATCTCGCGCAGGGCCGCGTCTTTCTGGCGCAGCTTGCTGTCCTTGCTGGCGGGCGCCTCCAGCACCTTGCCGTCGTTGTTGCCCAGGAAGTTGTTGCCCACCCAGCTCAGCACCTTCAGGTTGCGGGCCAGGAACATGGGGCCCAGCACGGTCTTCAGGAGGGTCTCCCCGGTCTTGCCGTCCTTGCCCGCGTGGGGCAGGCGGCTGTCGCGGGCAATGCGCCGCAGGGCGGGCAGCTCGCTGCCCTGGCTGGGGGTGAAGTTGACAAAGGCACAGCCCTGGCGCAGGGCGGCCAACGCGTTCAGCAGCGTATTGGTGCAGAAGCCGGGGCCTGCCTTGGGCAGGGCCGCCATCAGGGACTCGGGCGTGTCAAAGTCCGGCGTCTCGGCAAAGTGCGGCTCGGTGCTGGCCACGTTGACCACCACCACGCGGTCCAGGTTGTGATCGGCGCGGAAGCGCGCCAGGCGCTCCTCGGTACGCGTCAGTTCCCCCAGCAGGCCGCCGCGGGGCAACGCGCCAAAGGCAAAGCCCTCCGTGTGGTCCAGCCGCGTGTTCACATCGCGCAGGTCGTCGCGCAGCTCGTGGGCGATGCGTGTCGGGATGACTCGCTCTTCGGCCAGACGCACGGCCTTGTCGGCCAGGGGCACGGAAGAAACATCCACCCCGCCGAACACCAGGGCCCCGGTCTCCGGCAACTGCAGGCCGCGAAACTCCGGGCCCGCCGTGACCATACCGGTGGCGTCGGCCAGGCCGCGCCGCTGCGCCAATGCGCCGCAAAGTGCCGTGACCGCCACATTGCCGCGCGCGCCAAGCAGATACACACCAATGCGTTCCATGCGTGTTGCCTTGAATGAACCGCTACTGCCCCAGTGCCCGTACTGCCCGTGCCGCCAGTTCGCGCCGCTCGGGCGACTGGGCAGCCAGGTCGTCGTTTCCTGTTACGCCCCCGGTGCCTGCCTCCACCCGCGGAAACGGCACAAATACCCGCTCGGTCGCGGTCGTGGCGGCGGCCTCGCCGGCGCCTGTGTCGTGCGTGCCCAGTGCTTTGCCCTCCAGCCTGGAAGCGGTTGCCGCGGCAGCTTCCGCGGCACGCTGCAGCTCGGCGGCCAGGGCCTCGCGCGCTGCCGGCTCCGCGGGCGGCTGGGCGGGAATCTCCAGCGCGGTGACTGCATGTGCGGGCAATGCCTCGGCGGCGGCGCGAGCGGCAGCCAGGGCGCCGGCCTGTTGCTCGGGGCTCGCTGTCGCGTTGCGCAGGACGGTTGCTGCCTTCTGCAATGTGGCCGCAGTCTCCTTGAGGCCCATGGCCTCGCGCACGGCGGCTTGGTCAGCCGCGCTGCGAGCGCCGCCCATGTCCAGCGCCCGCCAACCGGCGGCCGGCTGTGCTGATGGTGCGGCGTCTGTGCCGGGTGTTGCTGCGTTGTCGGCAGCGCCCTGCCACAGCAGGCAGAGGCCTGCCACCAGCAGCAGCACCGGCGTAAGCAGCAGCTGCCGCAGGGTAAGCACGGGGCCGGCCGGCTGGGCCTTGGCTGCCGCAAGCTCGGCCAGTGCGCGCGCGTGCACAGCGTGGGCAAAGCCGGCGTCGCCGTGCAGGGCCAGGGCCGTTGCCAGCGAGCCGTCACGGCTGATCAGGCGGTTTTCCAGGGCCAGGGCCGCATCGTGCAGTGTGGGCCAGCCCAGCCGCCGCGCGCTGTGCAGGCCGCCCAGCAAGGCGCCGGTTGCGCCTGCACCGGCCAGCCACCAGCCCGCGCCGGGTGCCGTTTCGCCCGCCAGCAGCAGCGGCAGGCCTACCACGGGCAGCCACGCACCTGCTACAGCCGCGGCGGCAATCGCTGCTGCTGTGCAGCCCACGCGCAAGACCTGCCGCACGGCCAGCAGGGCTGCCGCCGCGCGAAGTTCGCGCTGCAGCAGGTCGCGGCTGGCGGGGGCGGCGGTCAAGCTATTCCTTCCAGGGCTCAAACAGCAGGGTCACTTCGGTCATGCCGGGCGGGATGCCGTCGGCTTTGGGGTTGGGCGAGTACACGTCCGGCTGGGCGCCGTGCTTGCGGTCGTTGTCCAGCAGGCACGAGGCGTCGCGCCACATGGCAATCAGGTTGCCCTTCATGTCGGCTTCGATCAGCGAGCGGTTCAGGTCCGGCTGGTATTGCTCGTAGCTGCCGGTGAAGACGAAGCCCACTTTCTCGGGCGAGGTGTTGTCCACGGCGTCAACCAGCCAGTCTTCCACGGGGACAGTCGTGGTTGCGCCGGTGGCGGCGTGCTGAAAGCGCACGCTGACCCGGACGCGGTCGCCCTCGGGCTTTTCCAGGTAGCCGCGACCGGAGCGCTTGGTGACCGCCTCCTTGAGCAGCAGGATCTGCAGGGCGCGCTTGAGGTGCTCCGCCTTCACGCCCGTGGCAAAAAGGCTCTCGTGGGTGGCGCCGCCAGGCGAGACCACCAGGAACTCCAGGGCGCGGGTCTGGGCGCCCAGCAGGGTCACCGGCATTTCGGCGCGGTGCAAGCGGGGGTAGACGCGCAGGCCGCCCTCGAACGAGACATAGTCGGCCTCGCGCTGGATCGGCGTCGGCACGGGCTGGGGCGCCGGGCCGGGTTTGTCGGGTGCCGGCTGTTCGCCGGGGCTGTTGGCAACAGGCGCCGGCGCCCCGTTGGGTGCCGGGGCACCGGCGGCGTTGCCGCTTGCCCCACAGGCGGCCAGGGCCACCAGGGCAAGCACGGTTGCAGGCACGCGAAGGCCTAGACGCATAGTTGCCTCCTAAGAGTCTGATTCAGAACCCGCTCGTGGCGTCTGCCGTGCGGCGAGCGCTCGCTCAGGGTTCTGAAACAGCCCGCCAATCTGGTTCCTTGCGGGCCCTGATTCTGACGCAGAAAGCACATTACAGCCAGCCCTACCGTGGCGGGTACTTGCCCAAAGCATCTGTAAACTTGAACGCAATCGGCAGCTCGGTTGTGCCGGCCTTTGCCCGCTGCTCGTTCAGGCTGGTGGCGGCATTCACAGCCAGCGAGACATAGGCCCAGGGGGCTGTGCCGCTGCGTGCCCCTTGGGCGGCATTCACGGCAAAGCTGATCTCGATGCCCTCAACCTTGGCGCCGCTGTTTCGGGCGTAGTCGGTCATGGCGCTGACCAGTGCCCCGTGCAGTTGGGCGTAGGAGCGGCGCTTCTCGGCGCGCACGGCGTCGCTGTCGCCGGGCAGCACCACAAGCTGATCCAGGGGCGTGTGGGTGCCATGGACCGGCTGTCGGGCACGGGCATTCAGGGCCAGCACGTACTGCCCCGCTTGATCGGTGTCGTCCCATTGGCAGTAAAGGGTCATCTTTTCGCGCGGAACGGCCAGGTCGGATCGAGCACCTTCGTTCAGCGGCAGGTCGGCCCGGAAGTTGCGCTCGTCCTGCTTGAAGCGCGTGCAGACAATGAAGAAGATCAGCAGCTGAAACGTTACGTCAATCATGGGCGTCAGGTCGGCCTGGGCGTCCATGGGCGCGCTACGGCGCCGGCGGTTGGCTTGCATGGCGGTTCTCCGGCCTCGGAGTCCGCCCCGGGTTAGCCCGGATGTCGCATGGAGCCTTCTACTGCAACATCCCGGCCAGGGTTAAACGAACCGGGCGCGGAAAGGTTCCGCGCCCGGTGAACTTGGACCGGCGTTGCTACTTGGCACCAAACTTCTGCATGGCGTCGGCGAACTTGAAAGTCACCGTCAATTCCTTCTCGCCGCGTTCGGCGCGGTTCTTGTTGACCAGCGCCGCTGCGTCAATGGCAAGCGAAACGTACATCCATGGTGCGGTGCCGCTGCGGGCGCCCTGCGCGTTGTTGACCGAGAAGGCGATTTCCAGCTTCTCGATCTTTGCGCCGCGGTTGCGGATGTAGTTCTCGACGCCGGCCACCAGGTTCTCAAACACCTGGCGATAGAGCGCTTTCTTCTGGCCGGTGGCAGCACTGCCGTCGGACGGGAAGATCACGATCTCGTTCAGGCCCGCGCGGGTGTTCTCCACCACCTTGCGGCCGCGGGCATCCAGCGCGACGTAGTAGTCGTTGACCTGGCCGGCCTCGTCCCAGTTGCAGTAGATACTGACCTGCTCCTTGGGCACCGAGACGCTGGTGGCCAGACCCTCGTCCAGCGGCAGGTCGGCGCGGTGGTTGCGCTCATCCTGTTTGAAGCGGGTGCAGACGATGAAGAAGATCAGGAGCTGGAACGTCACGTCAATCATGGGCGTGAGGTCCGCCTGGGCTGACGTATCATCGGGCTTCTTCTTGCGCTTGGGCATGGCTGCGTTCCCCTGTAAAGGTTCGTGGCGAAGAGCTACTGGGCAGCGTCCTTCATCACGGCGACCTTGATCTTGTACATCTTCACTTCCACCAGCAGCTCAATCAGCTTGGCAAACTCGCCGGCCGGGCAGCGGGCGTCGCAGCGAACATAGATCATGTTCTCGCTGATGCCCTGGGCGTTGCGGCCCGCGTAGTCCTTGCCCTGATCAACCAGTGAGGCCATCTTGTCCAGGATGGGGCGCATTTCGTCGGGGCTCTTGGGGCGCGGCTCGCCGAAGCAGAACCAGCCCCAGTCCTTTGGAATCGCCTCCTGCGAGCTCTGGTTGGCTGACGCAATGTGGACGGTGAAGATCTTCTTGGCGTTGTGCGCCTCTTTGTTGGCAGAGATCGCGTCCGGCAGGCGCAGGTTGACGTTCTCCTGCGTGGTGATCTGCGTGACCACCATGAAGAAGATGATGAGCTGGAACACACAGTCAATCATCGGGGTCAGGTCAATGGCGCCTGTGCCGTCACCCTCTGTAGTTTTCTTGCGGCGTGCCATGGTTTCAGCCTTCCTCAGGTTGCCTTCGTCGGGGCAGGGCAAGAACCCTGCCCCGACGCTGAAGTATGGTTCTAGCCCTGTTGCTGCTGGGCAGCGTAGCCGGCGATGGCCTCCGACATGTCGTCAATCACCAGGCCGAGCTGGGTGCCGATGTCGCCCACCTTGGCCTTGAAGTACCAGAAGAAGAACACGCCGGGGATGGCGATGATCAGGCCGATAACCGTGGACAGCAGGGCCAGCGCGATACCGCCAGCCACCATCTTCGGGTTCACCTGGCCGCCGGGGGCGTTCTCGATTTCACCGAATGCCTGCACCATGCCTGTCACCGTGCCGAACAGACCCATCAAGGGGCCGACCGTCGTGCACAGGGCGATGGGGGAGATGTGGAACTCGACGCGGCCCTGCTCGACGCCCGTCTGGTTACCCATGGCGTCCTTGACGCTTTCCGCACCGTACTGCATGCGGTTCAGGCCGGCGCCAATCACGCGGGTCAGGTAGTTCGGGGCGCTCTCGCAGTACTGCAGCGCACCCTCCAGGTCGCCTTCGTCAATGTAGTTCTGCAGCGCGGCAATCGTCTCCGGCGGGACCAGCTTCTCGCGCTTCACGTTGATGAAGCACTCGATCGTCCAGCCGAACATGAACACCGAGAGCAGCAGGATGATCGCCTGCGACAGAATGCCGAACCAGCCCGACGGAATGCCCAGGATCTTCTCGCCCAGCGAGTAGGTCCGTTCTTCGGCGGCCTGCGCCAGCAGCTCCGGCGCCAGAACCGCGGCAAGCGCAAACAGCCCCACGCCCACCACTGCCATCTTGTTGATCTTCATGTTTCAAACCCCTTCAGCTTGGTTGGTTGCGCCGCCGGTCCAGTGGCGGAACAGTTCACAAGAACCTGTCAGGACTACAGGATTACAGGAACAAACGAACCGGCCGGGCGAGGGTTCAGAAAAACCCGCCCGGCCGGCGTGTGCGTTTTAGTCCTTCTTGTACGTGCGGATGTGACTTTGGATGACCGCGATCTGGTCGTCCTCAGCGGCCTTGCTCTTGCCAAAGAGCCCGGTCAGCTCCGCCAAGTACTTTTCGGCCAATTTGGCATAATTTGAGGCCACCACCGCGTTGCCCTTGCTTTGCTCGGCGAGTTGTGCGGCTGCGTTGGCAGCGCCCAGCAGGCCCATGCTGCGAATCTCATCATCGGCGTCAAAGATGGCCAGCGAAGTGCAGAAGTTCTTGAGGGCCTTTGCCCACTGCTGACTGTTGCGCGCCTGGGCGGCTTCCACCATGCCTTGGCCCACGTAAGCGCCCGCGGCGCGGTAGGAGATGTCGGGCGTGATCCAGTTGGGCTTGAAGGCTGGCGGGTTGGTGTTGGGGTCGTGGGCGGGGCCGTAGGCGGCCTCCCACTCGCGGATGGCTTCAAAGAAGCGCGAGCTGGCGCCGCGCACGTCGCCTTCCTTGATCTGCATGAATCCCACGCGCAGGCTGGCCTCGTTGGAAGCGCGGGAGGCACGCCCGCCTTCCTTTTGCAGCGCCACCTTGGCCAGGGACTCGTAGGCCTGGCGGGCCGCCGCGTATTCCTTGCGGTCTTCGGCATAGCGGGCCGAAACGCGCAGCGCGCGCAACGCCCAGTTGAAGTACTGGTTCTTGCCGGACTTCGAGGCCAGTTCCTTGCTGATTTCCTCGAGGGCCTTGAAGGCGGTGTCAGTGGCCTTGGCGCTTTCGCCCTTGCGCAGCAGGGCAAGGCCCAGGGCCTCCAGTCCGTCCAGATACAGGCGATGCAGGCCGCCCGCCTTGGCCACGGGCTTGCTGCTAACCGCCGAGGTGAACTTCAGGTTCAGGCCGCCTTCCACGGCCTGGGCTTCGGCGTCCTTGATGAAGCCGTCCAGCTCGTCCACGGCGGCGTCGTCCTGGCCGGTCATGGCCAGGCCCTGGCCGCGGTAGTAGCGGCAGGCCAGCTTGACGCGTGCCCAGCTTTCGTCATCCACGCCCTGGGGTGCCGCCGCCATCTTGAGGTAGAGGTCGGCGTGCTCGGCCAGTTCCTTGCCGCGGCCCGCTGCCAGCTTGCGGGCCAGGCCGTTGTACTCGTCCATCCCCTTGCCGTTGTACTTCACGTGCTCGACGTTCCAGAGGTCAACCTTGGCGCCGGGGTTGTTGCGCGCCTTGGACCAGCTTACGCCGGAGATCGTCTCAAGCTCGATGCTGTAGGCTGTCTCGGACTTGCCGTCCTTCTGCTCGATGACCGCGCCGCCCGCGTACAGGCTGGTGACGCAGATGCTGAGAACGGCTGCCGCAAAGATGTTGCGCATGGTTGCTCCTGTTCGGCCCCTGGTGCAGCTACTTGGCTTTCTTGGCCACCGCGTCCAGCTTGGTGCCCAGCTCCTTGAGGCGGGCAATATAGGCCTTGGTGGACTCGTTCTGGTACGCGCTGGTCAGGGCGCTCTCATTGTTGGCGGTCTTGAGCGCGTCCTCGACCATCTTGTTCCAGCCTTCACCCTTCAGCGACTCGACGCCCATGTCCTTCTTGCCGTAGGTCTCGATCCACCGGATGGTCAGCAGCAGCCAGTTGATCAGGTTGCTGCGGAACTCGGAGCGGTAGGGGTAGTCGCCGAACTCGCGGAACGACACCCACACGCGCAGGTGAATCTGGGTGGCATGCCACAGGTAGCCCGCCTGGTCCTTGGGCACTTCCTGCAGGGGCTCGTTGGGGGCCTTGGCCAGGCCGCGGGTGAACTGGTTGACGTAGGCAGGCCATTCGATCTTGACCTCGCCCTCTTTGTGCAGGAGCTGGAAGATCTCGGCCATGGAGTCGGCGATGGCGAGGTAGTAGTCCTCGATCTGGTCCTGGAAGCTGAGGGTGAAGCGCTTGCCGTCAATCACGTTGGCGTCGCGAATCAGGTTGAAGCACCAGCAGCGGCGCATGAGCAGGGCCGACTTCTTCAGGTTGTCCAGCCCGCCGCTTTCCTTGAAGACTTCCAGGTAGGCACGGCCAAGCTGGTACTTCACTTCCAGCTCTTCGCCGCTCTTGGAGCGGCCGGCCTTCTTGGCCTGGGCGTCAACGGCGATCTCGTCTTCCTTGCCGTAGTCCCTCACGGTGCCGTACTTGTCCGCGTAGACCTGCAGGTACTTTGCCGCGTTCTTCCAGTCGCGGATGCGGAAGTACTGCTTGCCCAGGGTCAGGATGTCGTTGGCTTCCAGGTCCTCAAAGCCGGTGCCGGTGCCGCTGTCAGGCTTCTGGCGCCGGCGCGACTCCTCGTAGTAGCGCAGGATGCGCGTGGTCAGGGGACGGGCGCGCTCGTCCACGTCCGTGGCCACCTTCTCCAGGAAGCCGGCCAGCTCATAGATGCTCAGCGTGCCTGAGAAGAAGCGCAGGGCCTCAGTGTTCAGCATCACGGTGCTGTGGGCCGTGCTGGCCAACTGCAACTCCTCGGCTGAAAGTTCCTTGGTGCTGTCCTTCAGGTCCTTCAGCTTGTCAATCAGCTCAAACTTGCTGCAGCCGGCAGCCAACTTCTCCAGCCGCGGCTTCAGGGCCTTGAAGTTGTCCTTCTTCAGCAGCGCGTCAAACTCGGCCTTCACGGCGTCGCCCCACATTTCGGGCGCGTTCTTGGACAGCTCGTCCCAGCGCTGCTGCAGCACCGGCTGGATGTCGGCCAGATAGGTCTGGACGTCCTTGTTGGCCTCGCCCTGGAAGGTCAGGTTGAGCACCCATTCCTGCCAGAAGTACTCGGCGGCAATGCGATTGCGCTCGAGTTCGCCCTTGGCGGCGTTGAACTTCTTCTCGGCCTCGGCACTGGGGGCGTTGTTGGGCAGCGCCTTCACATCCACAAACAGGCCCTGCTTGAGCTGGTTAGACCGCGAGCGCAACGCCGAAGCAGCCCGTGCCATGGCAGCCGTGCGCGGGCGGTAGGCGGCGATGATCAGGCTGTAAACGTTGTTCACCATCCGCTTCAGCTCTTCGCTGTCGTCGGGGAACGCCGCCTCATAGGCACGATAGGCCGCCTCGCTGGCTTCGCCGTCCTGGGCCTCGCACAGGGCATAGAAGGCCAGCTTCAGGGCACCCTGCTGGAACTTGAGGTCCGCCAGGTGGCGGGTAAACAGCGTGCCGTAGGGCTGCAACAGCCGCAGGGCATCGCCGCGGAAGTCGGCCTTCAGCTTGGCGCGCTCAGCCTCGGAGAGTGCCGCCGGCGGGTTGCGCATCAGGTAGGCCAGAAAATACGCGGCCTTGCCCATGCGCTCCAGTTCCTTGTCCGGCTCGCCCTTGCCGGTGGGGTTGTCCAGCGTCCAGCGGTTGGCACGGGCCTGGCAGGCCGCCAAGTAGGCGTCCACGTAATCGGGCTTCTCTTTGCCTTCCAGGGCCGGCTGTACGTCGGCCCACGCGCGCCGGACCTCAAGCAGGAAGTACTTCTTGAAGTAATAGACGGCCTTGTGCCAGTTGGCCACCTGGCCGGCGGTTTCGCGGTTCTGGATGACATCCCAGTGGGCGGTCTCGATGCCTTCCCACAGGGTGGTGGGCAGGGGTGCCAGGTCGCCTCCGTGGCGGGCGCGCTGGTCGGCAAACCAGGCCTCGGTCTCGCGTTCGGCCTCGGTGCCGCGGCTGCTGATGCGAGGGGCGTTTTGGTCGGCCGTCAGGATATTGTAGATGTTGGCCGTGTTGAAGATGGCCAGGTGCATGCGCGGGTACTTGGCCTTCAGGCTGGCATACAGCACAGCCGCCTGGGCGTAGTTCTTCTCCGAGTAGCGCTTGCCGGCGTCGCCGAAGGTCTTGTCCAGCAGGGCGTTCTCGTCGCCAAACTTGGCCTTCAGGGTTTCGGCCTCGGAGGCCAGGGCCTCGTACTCCTTGTTGCCGGGCTCGCCCAGATCGGCCTTGAGCAGGTAGTTGGCGTGGCGGGCGTACAGCGTCGCCATCTTGCCGGGGAACTCGTAGGCGGTCTTGCCGTCGGTGATCAGCTTGCAGCGGTTCAGCATGCTCTCGGGCAGGGCCACGCCTTCCGCGAACTTGTCGCGGAAATAGCCGGTGCGAACAGCCGCCTCGCGGTAGACCAGCGTGGCCTCCAGGAAGCGCCACATGTCGGAATAAAGCTGGCCCATGCGCTCAAAGCAGGCGGGGCCGAAGGTCTCGAAGGTGTTCACGTCGGCGCAAGCACCCAGGATGCTCTGGTGCGCCTGGATGACCTTCAGGTTCACGGTCATCGAGTTGGAGGCGTACTCGTTGTAAACGGTCGTGGCGCACCGGAAGCGCAGCTCGTTGTCCAGGCCCTCGCGCGTGGCGATGTCCGCCAGCACGGTCAGCGCCTGGCGCCGGAAGGTGGCGTCGCGGTCCTGGGCCAGCTTGAACAGCGTGTCAATGGCGTCCTTAATCAGGGCCTGGTCGCCCAGCTTGATCAGGGCGCTGATGCGGTAAAGCTGGAAGCTCTTGAACTCGTACTCAAGGCCGCGGATGGTGCCGTAGCGCGAGTAGGCCTCGGCATACAGGGCAATCACCCGGCGCAGCTGGGCTTCGTCGTAGGAGAGCTCGGTCGTCAGCAGCTCGACCGCCTTCAGGTAGCCCTGCTGCAGGGCCATGCGCCCCACGTAGTCGTTGGGCGTGACGTCGGCCAGGTAGGCCACGGCGTCCAGGTACTTGCCCACGGCGGCCTCGGTCTGGCCGCGCGCCAGCGCGATATCGCCCAGCAGGGTGTAGGAACGCACCAGCTCGTCCGTGGCGTCGTCGAGGCTGAACTGGAACTCGTCCAGGTTTCTTTCCGCCTCGCGCAGGTTGGACTCGCGATCGGGCGAGCCGACGTCGTAGGTCAGCGCCTTGACGTAGTTGGCCACACAGCGGTTGAAGCCGGCGCGGCTGAAGTCCCCGTAGTGCTTGCCAAAGACGGCCGGGTCGCTGCGCTTGGCGTCCAGGTCCTCGCTGACCTTCTTGAGCTCTTTCTCGGCGGTGTCGCAGTAGTCGCGGGCCTTGGCCGGGTCCGAGCGGCGCGTGGAGCGGGCCAGCTCGATGCGCATCAGGGCGCGGGCCACGATGGGGCCGGGCTCGGTCGGCTCACCGAACACCTCCAGCGCCCTGGTGTACAGGTCGTCGCGCTTGACGGTGTCGGCATCGAGCGAGAACTCGTAGTCGGCCTGGGCCTTCATCACCTCGGCCTTGTTCACGCGGGCCTGCATCTTGCCCGCCTCCGAGCCGCCCTTGATTTCCTTGTCCAGCACCTCATAGGCCTCGCTGTACAGGCGCAGGCGCACGCCCAGGTAGCGGCCGTAGTCGGCCATGTTGCGGGCCGAGGCAGCGGGCGCCAGCAAGCCGGCAATGCCGCTGACCACGACAGCCGCGGCGACAAGACGGAAACGCGAGGCAAGTCTTGAGAACAACATGGTTTGCTTCTCCGTAAGCAGGCCCCGGAGCAGAGGGTTAGGGATGCTGAAGCGTGGACACAATCATATACCAACGATGAACGGCCCAGACAAACGGCGGTTCAGAAAAGTTGGCGCCAAGCGGGTTTGCGGGTGATTCGGCGGATGGAAAGAAAGACCCCCCGGCAGGTTGCCGGGGGGGTCGGACTGGAAGGCTAGCGGGGCGAGGCCGGACCGCCGCCGTAGTGGTGATCCATTTCCTCTTCGAGGTCAATGATGCGGCAGGACACGATGATCAGGATGTCCTGGCGCACAACACTCTTGCCCTTGCGGGTGAACAGCGAGCCAATCAGGGGCAGGTCCGACAGGATGGGGATGCCCGAATCCTGCTGGGTCTCGTTCATCTGGCGCAGGCCGCCGATCACAAAGCTGCCGCCATCGGGCACCGTAACGGTGGTGCGCACGCGCTGCAGGGTGAGCTGCGGAGTCTGGATGGCCACCGGCGTGCCCACGCCGAGGCTGGTGGTGAAGGTCGGGATCGGGCGCAGCAGGGTGGCCAGCGTCGGGCGCAGTTCCAGGGTTACGTAGCGGCGATCCGCGCTGATGGTGGGGCGTACGTCCAGCACGATGCCGTCACGGATGATGTCCACCACCGGGTCTGCCACCGAAACGCCGGTTGCCGTGGCTGTGTCGAAGTCGCGGATGTAAGCGATTTCGTTCATCACGCTCACGTGGCCGCGCTGGGTGTTGTGCACGGTCAGGCGCGGGGCAGTCAGCAGGTGGGCGCGTTCGCGCTTGCGCACGGCCCGCAGGATGGCGTTGACTTCGGGGTTGTCCACGAAGGCAATCTGGAAGCTGGCGCCGCCCATGTTGGTAAGGCCCACGTTGCCGCGCTTGCCGCCCAGCGACTGGTCAAACAGGTTCTCAATACGGGCGCGCTGGTCCATGCGCACGTTGCCCGAAGGCGGCATGTCCTGGAAGAACCAGCCCGCGTCGTTGCCGGTACCGCCGGCACCGGCCGGGTTGCTGTTGTTGCCGAACTGGATGTCGTCCAGCGCCGCGGGTACAGGCGGGATGCCGGGCGCCGGGATCTGCGGGCTGCCGCCGATGCCGCGGAAGTCCAGCCCGATGTCCTCCAGGAAGTCGTCGCGGATGGTGATGAAGCGAGCTTCCACGGAGACAGTCAGGCCCTGGCTGCGGCGCAGGTCGGCCAGCAGCGACGCCACCTTGTCAATGTTGTCCGGGTTGTTCAGGACAATCAGGTCCTGCTGGCGGGTGGTGATGCCGTGCCCGTCCATGCCCCAGCTGTCAGGGTCAATGGCTTCTTCAATGACGCCCTGCAGGTCCTCAATGGTCACCGGGTCGGTTTCCTCGGTGTCCTGGTCTTCCAGAACGCGCGAGTTGGCGGCGTCGGTATCGCCCATCAGGCGGGGTTCGTCGCCCTTGAAGGTGCGCAGCGTCACCAGCAGGTCCGCCACGTTGAACACGCGGCGTACCACGTTGCGACCCTGGGCCGCGTCGGCGGCGTCAATGATGATGGCGCCGTTCTCGATGCGCCACGACAGGTCAAGCTGGTCGCAAACCAGATCAAGGGCCTGGCGCAGCTTCACGCGGCCGATGTCCAGGCTGACCGCCGAAGTGCCGTCAATGTCGCGTGCCTTGATGACGTTCACGCGGCCTTCCGTGCGGAAGCGCTTGATCACGTCGTCCAGCGGCGTCTCTTCCAGCGTCAGGGGCAGCGTCACGTTCTCCACGGCGCTGCGTACCGCAATGTCTTCCTTGGAGAGCTGGGTGCGGCGCTTGGCCTCCAGCGTTTCCTCGCGCTGGATCTGGCGGCGGTACTGCTCCAGGTCCGGCGGGGTGACGATGTCGGCGGGCAGCACATTGCTGGCTGCAATCAGCGTCATCGTCTCGTGGAAGCTGCGGTTCAGGTCTTCCCACACGCCGCGGTCGCGCTTGCCCTGCTCCAGGCTGACAGCGATCTGCTTCAGGCGAGCCACCGGTTCGTTGTACGGGTCTTCGCGCAGGATCTTGTTCAGCACGATCACGCACTCGGAGTACTCCCGGCGGTCGAAGTTCTCCTTGGCCAGATTGTACAGGTTGCGGATTTCCTCGCGGTAGCGGTCCAGCTCCTGCTGGATCTCCAGCTCGCGCAGGCGGCGCTCCTGCTCGCGAATCTTGACGTAGTCCTCAAGGCGGGACTCTTCACGCTTCAGCTGCGCCTCTTCCATCAGCAGGCGAGCTTCGCGCTCGAAGCCCTCGGTCTCGACCAGGTAATCCGTCCAGCGGATGATGTCGAGCGACTTCTCCAGCTCGGCCAACGCCTCGGTGTACTTGCCTTCGCGGATCAGCCGGTCGGCAACATCCAGGCCGTGGCTGATCTCGTAAAGCGCCTCGGCGCGCAGGGCGGATTCCTCTTCGCTGCGTGCCTTGGCCAGGTTGCCGCTTTCGCCGCGCTGGATGCCCAGGATCTGCTCCGAGTCCGCCTTGACCTGCGCAGCCGCCTTGTTGGCGGGGTCCATCAGCAGCGCGTCGTTGGCGTACTGCAGCGCGTCTTCGTAGCGCTGCGACTGGTACATGCGGGCGGCTTCGTCGGCGTAGTAGTTGGACAGGTTCTTCATGTCGTCCTGTCCGAACTTGCCGCCACTGCCCGCGCGACCGCCTTCACCGCGGCCGGCAACTTCCTCAGCGCGGCCGGGCCCGGCTTCCGCTGCGGCTGCTTCTTCGCGAGCCTGCTCACGAGATGCCGCGGTCGGGCCGCCTTCAAAGCGGGAAACGTAATCTTCCGTGGTCGGCGTGACCGGGGTGCCCTCAGAAACGGGCGCGGGCTGCGAAGCGCAGGCCGCCAGCACACCGGCAACAAACAGAGACGAGACCACGGCCAAGCGCCTGGTAAGCCGGAAACGCATGTGTTGTTCGCTCCTCATCCGTCGGGGATTCCGGGGACGATAGCAGCACGGGGTTAACTGTAACCTTGGAGGGGAACCTTACTCTATACGAGCCGGCACGGGTGTCAACGCCAGACCTGTCCCTCAGAGTCACGATTGCATCACGTCGGCGCACTGCCCCAGTGCTGCTTCCACATTGGAATTGGGGGCGTCCGTTCCGTCCCGCTTCCGCGTTGGGCCGCGACGGGCGCTCGCGACACGCGCCCTCCGGGCTTCTGTCACTCGCTGTCGCGGAAAAGACCGCAAGCGATGGATGGAGCCTCCCTTCCCAGACCTGAAAAGAAGCAGGGCGAGGTTGCCCTCGCCCTGCGCAGAATGACAACCGTCACCACGACTACTTATACATCACACCGAACAGGTCCAGCGCGGCGCCGCTTACCTTGACGGTGCGGCCAGCCGGACCCTCGTAGTTTCCAGCCGCCAGATCAATGGCCATGCCGTCGAACACCTTGAGGCCCGAGGCGGGAACTTCCTTGTCAGCGTCGTCCATGACGCGGATGCCCGGCTTGGCCAGACCGGTCATGGCCTCGCCGATGGCGCCGTCCTTCTTGACCTTGGTGGTGTAGAGCACGCGATACCAGCGACCACCCGCCTGCACCCAGCGGGTGAGTTCAAAGGTCGCTTCGCCCTTGCTGGTCAAGGCAGCCACGCGCAACTCAATGGGGTTGTCGCCGGCGGGCAGGGCCTCTTCTCCCATGGGCTGACGGGTGTCCTTGGGCAGCTCGTAGTCGCCCAGGTCGGCGCGGTTCAGCAGGAAGCCCGCGCCGGTTTTGGTGACGAAGCGAAAGCCGGTGGCAAAGTCAATCTTGGCGCGCTCGGCAAGCTGGGCCAGCGGCTGGTCCACGGCTGTGCCGTCTGCCCGCTTGAGCGAGAAGCCGCGGTCCTTGAGCTCGGTCGCGCCGTAGTTGCCGCCCACATTCGTGCTGGAGGTGCTGACTTTCTCATCAATAGTGGCCTTGGCCCAGGTGCCGTCAGCAAGGCGGACCCAGCGGGTCAGGGCAATCGTGCCGTCATCGCCGGCCGAGCCGGCCCAAGCCATGGCGATGTCGTTGCGCACCAGCGCTGGGCGGCCGCCCTGGGCGACGCGCTCGGTCGCCACGTATGGGGCGCAGAACTGACGGTCGCCATACTTCTGCTGGGCGCGCACCAGTTGCTTCTGTGTGGCGGCGCGCACCGCGTAGGTGTAGGTCACATCCGGTTCAAAGGTCGTGTCGCGGTACTCGGTTCCGGTGACCGGGGTCGTGGTGACCAGCTCCCAGTCCGCGGGTTCGGGCGGCTTGGCGGGCTCCGGTTCCTGCTTGGCGTACTCGGCGCGGGCGGTGCGCTTGTCGGGGAAGGAATCCTTGTTGGCTGTGTACCATTCGCCGAAGCGCTTCTCCCAGGCGGCCAGGTCCTGGTTGAATTTCTGGACCACCTTGCCGTACTCGCGCTTGCGCTGCTCCAGGGTCTTGGGCGCGTAGCGCTCAATGAAGTAGCACAGGTCGTCAGGCGTCGCTTCAAGCTGCGGGACGGCCCAAGTGACCACGATTTCCATCTTCTGGAAGTCCGGCGCGATGCTCACGCCCGTCACCGGTCCCAGGTTCACCTCGGCCTTGGCGTCGTGGCGCTGCTTGTACTCCTCAAAGCTCACCGGGGCGGCCAAGGGACCGCGGTCCCAGCCCTGCACGTTCTCGCTGGTGACTTCGTCGGGTGCGGTCAGGAAGCCGTCGCCGTTCTTGTCCAGCTTGTTGAACATCTCCTGCTCGTCGGCGGGCGGGTCGGCAAACTCGGCGGGCGAGATCTTGTTGTCCTTGGGGTTGCGGTCCCAGTTCTCAAACTTGCCGACCATGCCTTCGCGGTTGTAGTACTCGGTGTCCTCAAACTCGTCCTTGCTCCAGAACCCGTCTTTGTCCTTGTCGGCCTTGGTAAACGGGTCCTGGTCCTTCTCGGCCACCACCACTTTCCAGCCCATGGGGTAGTCAATGCCCTTGCGTTCGTTGCCCGGGTTGGTCCACAGCGGCGTCGCCTCGACTTCGAACATCTTCGAGACCGAGTCCACCGCCGGGATGCTGGCTGGGTTGGCGGTCTTGGTGTCCGCCATGCGGCTGTTCACGGTGCGGGTGCCGGTTTCCAGCTTGCCGCGCTCTTCGGAGATGTTGCCGCCCAGCAGTGCCACCGCCACGAAGGCGGCAGCCAGAACTCCGCCTGCTGCCGGCGCGCCCAAGGGGCCGAACTTCTCCACCGCGCTGCCCTGTGCCTGGTCTGCCATTCTGGTTCCCTCCGGCGGCCTTGGTATCGCCTGCCGCCCGCCAAGTGTTGTGCTCTGCCTGACCGGTGTTCCCTGTCTGCTACTGATTCTCGGCCGGCTTGACCACCAGCCAGTTCGCATTGAACTGCAGGGCCTTCATCTTCAGGCCGCAGCGCACCGGCAACTTCAGGCGCACCTCGTCCTGCAGTTTCTTGGACAGCTCCTCCACCTTGCGCTTGCCGGCCTCTGTGGTGGGGTCAAAGTTCACGTCCAGGCCCCACTCCTGCTTCTGCTCGGGTGTGCTGATGTTGCACATCGCGGTGTGCGGGCGCTCCATCAGCTCGATCTGCATCTGTTCGAGCTGCACGGGGAAAAGCCAGCGGCCCTTGCCTTCCTTGGCCTTGGCGGCATCACCGGCGGTCGCCGCCGTGGGGTTCACGAGCTGGTCCATCAACGTCACGCAGAACGAAGGCGACGCTTCCACAACCAGCGTGAACCCATATTCCTCCCACGGCTGGTCAGCGGGCAGGTTCTCTGCGCTCTTCATGTCCATGCGCAGGCTGGCCAGGCGCACGCCCTGGCCGGCAAAGGCCTCCGTGGCGGTGAGCTGCTCGCACACGAAAGCGACCTCCTGCAACAGCCGGATCTGCAACTGCCACTGCAGGATCTGCTTGGGATCGCTGATCGTGCTCATGGAGTTGCGGGTCTCGTCCCAGAACTTGGTGTCCGGGGCAGCCAGAGTCCGTTCGCCGGCCTGGGGCGGAATCGCCACGGGTTTCTCCAGGGCGCGGAAGCGCTCCTGCAGGCGCGAAAGGGCCGAGTTGCCTTCATCAGAGGACCAGAACGCGGTGCCGTCGCGATGGGTGCCCATGCTGCTGCGCAGGGCCACGCCGGTCGTCTTGCCCAGGGCGTCCTGGGCCGCAGACAGCGAACCGTCAAAACCGCCGCGTTGCTTCCGCAGGTCGTCCACGTCGCCCTGTGTGAAGACAGCGCCCGTTTTGGGAAGGGCTGCCGTGGCCGCAGCAAGCTGATCCTGCTTGCCGCTCTTCACCATGTGCCCGACGCCAAGCAGAACGATGCCGACCATCACGCCCGCGCCGAACACCACGAAATGCAGGTTCTTCTTCAGTCCGTCCATTGCTGACTCCTGCCGCGCGTTGCCGCGCCGCCATGATCTGCGTTTACTTGCCCGCTTCCTCGGTGGCTGCTGCTTCCGGCGCAGGCGCCACCGGGTTCAGGGTCAGTTCCAGTTGCACCGTGGTAAGGGCAAAGGTGTCCTTGATTTCCATACCCCTGACGGCTGGGTCGGTCCTTCCACCTTTGGCGATCCAGCTCGCGTCGCGCACCAGATCCGTGATGCTGAAGGTCTTCGGCGGGCCCAACTGCACAGCCAGCACAATCTGGAAGTCCTTCTCCAGGTTCAGCTTCTCAATGGCTGCCTTGTCCATTCCCTGAAGCTGTCCGGATGCCGCAAGATATCCCAGGAGTTCCTTGCGCACGGCGTTGTCCAGCAGCTTGTCCGAACGCAGCAGCTTGCTCAGGTTGGCGCTGGCCGCGTCCGCGGCAACACCGCGGGTGGCGACGTTGGCGACGTACTTGAACTTGCGGGTGGCTTCATAAACAACCGGCCCGCCGGCCTCCTTGGCCATGGTCGTCCCGGAGTTTTCGACACTGAGCGTGCAAGCTGAGGACTGGAGCGAAGAGCCTCCCGCGCCGCGGCCGCCCGTGGTCTGGTTGGCGCGGTAGATCTGTATAGTGGACTTCTCCGCGGCCTGGGCCAGCGCTTCTTCCATGGCCCGGGCAATGATGCCCGGCACGGCGTTGGCCTGGATGCGAACCTCGCGCGGCGGCAGGTCAATCGCGTTGCCGTCCTCGTCCTTGCCCTTCTGGGAAATGCGCGCCAGCAGGCCCTCAGCCAGGTTCTGCAGCGAGCGCGCCTTCAGCTCGTCGGCCCCGAGGTCCTTGTTCTTCTTGACGTCCGCCGAACGCTTGGAGGCCGCGTCCTGCGTGTTCTTGGCATCGGTGAGCACCGTGTCGATGCCGCCCGTGGACAGCACCGAAAGCACCAGTGCCAGGGCGCCGCCCGCCGCGGCCAGTGCACCACCCACAAAGAAGGGCGTGCGCAGCTTGGCGCGGCCCTTGTTCTGCAGGTACTCGGCCGGGATCAGGTTGATCGAGTTGACTGCGTGGGCACCCAGGCCCTGCAGGGCAAGGCCGATGGCCACGGTCAGGCTCTGCAGCGAGCCCTCCACCTCGGCGGCATCCAGGCTGCGCGCCACGGTGATGCGCTGGGGCGCCTCGACCTTGAAGATCTCGAACTGCAGCTGCTGCTCAAAGAACTTCTTGATGTTCAACAGCTTGCTGCCGTTGCCCATCATGACCAGCTTGTCAATCTTCGCCGCTTCGTTCTGGTTCTTGTAGAAGCCGACCGCGCGGTAGATTTCGCCCACCATGTCCTTCAGGGGCGCCTTCATGGCTTCAAAGACCGCGGCGGCGTCCTTGCTCTTGGCCGCGTTGCGCTTGAGCTGCTCGGCCTTCTCTTCGTCCAGCTTGAAGCGCGCGCGCAGGGCCTTGGTGATGTCCTTGCCGGCCACCGGAACCACGCGTACGTAAGTCTTCTGGCCGTCAATAATCACCAGGTCGGTGTTCTCGGCGCCGATGTCAATGGCCACGCAGCACTCAGCCACCGCGTCGTCGAACTCGAACTTGACGAAGTTGTAGATGCCGAGCGGCGCCACCTGCACGCCGGTGACATCCAGGCCCGCGTCATCGCACGTGGAAAGAAGCTGGTCCACCACCTCGCGCTTGGCGGCGTAGAGGTTGACCTTCATCTCGCCGTCGGCGTTGTCGTCATCAATGATCTGGTAGTCCCAGACCGCCTCTTCCAGCTTGATGGGAAGCTGGCTGCGCGCCTCGTTCTGGATGGTCTCGCGGACGCGATCCTTGGGCACGGGCGGCAGGCTGATAATGCGACCCAGCGTGTTCTGGGCCGAGAGCGAGACAAAGACCTGCTCGCCCTTCTTGATGCCCTGGCTGGTGCGCAGTTCCGCAAGCGCGCCGGCCGTCGCCTCTTCCTTGCTGGTGCCGCCGCCCAGTCCGAAGTCCGCGAGGCTGATAATGGTGTAGGCATCCAGCATCACGCTGCCGCCGTCACCGCTCAGCTTCACGGCCTTTACGCTGGACGACCCGATTTCAATGCCCCAAGCGCTCTTTGCCATGTGAACCTCTGAACAAGTACACAGGCAGACTGGACAGGCCAGTGCTGCCTAAGAGCTTTCAGATTTTCGATTCCGCGTCGGGGGGTGAGCCTAGCATGGCCCGGTCTCGTCTCAAGGTCAAGCCGCGACCGGCCTTGAAACCGGACCACCCGCCTTGTGGTTCATCACGATTAAGTAAGGGATGGCTCCATCCATCGCTTGCGGTCTTTTCCGCGACAGCGAGCGACAGAAGCCCGGAGGGCGCGTGTCACGAGCGCCCGTCGCGGCCTGACGCGACAGCGGGACGGAACCGACACCCCAAAATTC
>JADLBZ010000201.1 GCA_020847415.1 Planctomycetota bacterium | reverse complement strand
TCGTTATGGAAACAGCCGCGCCGCGTTGCAGTTCGTGGCGTGGCCGTCCCGGCCGCGTTGCAGTTCGTGGCGTGGCCGTCCCGGCCGCGTGCAGTTCGTGGCGTGGCCGTCCCGGCCGCGTGCAGTTGGCTGGTGTGCAGGGCACCCGAGTGCGGGCGAGACGCCCGCACACGAACGGCTTCTGCGGGCGAGACGCCCGCAGGACGCACGGACGGGACGTCCGTATCACGAACGGCGGCCCTGCCTACTTGCGGGCCTGTTCGGAGGCTTGCAGCAGCGGGTAGAGCTTCAGCAGGCGGTCGTGGATGGCGGCTTCGTCGGCCTTCTCCAGCCCGCGTGCGGCCCACAAGAACTGCACCGCGCGCTCGTAGCGGTTCAGCTCGGTCAGCGTGTCGGCTGCCCCGATGTAGAGCCCCGGGTCTGAGGGCAGCAGGTGGATGGCGAACTCGTAGTTCTCGATGGCCTTGCGCCAGTTGCGCAGGCGGAAGTAGCAGCGGGCCGCGCCGTGAAACGTGGCGGGGTTGGTGCCGTCCAGTTCGGCGGCGCGCTCGTAGGCCTGGGCAGCGTCGCCGTAGCGCTGGTCCAGCTCGTGCAACGTGGCGTAGTGGTACCAGGCGTAGCCGGACTTCTGCTCGCGCTTCAAGGCCTGGTCGTAGTACTCGCGGGCCTTGTCGAGCTGGCCGGCCTTCTGGTGGTGCAGGGCCAGCGCCACCAGCGGGTAGGCGCGGTCCTTTTCAATGTCGGCGGCCTGTTTCAGGCGGGCCAGGGCTGCCATGTCGCGCCCTTGGGCCTGGTACACCATGGCCAGGTTCACCAGCGAGTCGCCGTCGCGGGGGTCGTAAAGCAGGGCCTTCTCGTACCAGCGGGCGGCTTCCTCCAGATTGCCCATGTCCTGGTAGCAGACGCCCAGGTTGTAGCACACGGCAAGCCCCTCGCCCTCGCGCTTGATGTGCTCCTTGAACTGCTCGATCGCGCGGGGGTAGTCGGAGTAATCCAGGTACTCGACGCCCTTTTCAAAGGTGCTCAGGCGCGGCACGCCGCCGCACCCGGCCAGCACAAGGGCGGGCAGGGCCAGCAGGCACAGCACTTTCAGCAGCCGGGGCAGCAAGCGGGCAGGTCCTTGTTAGTTCTAGTCGCTTTCCTTGCGCGGGCGACGGCCGCTGTTGCGGATGGAAAGCTCGTCCACATTGGGAACCGGCCGCGGCTGGTCAAGGGCCGGGCTCTCTTCCTCGTTGCCGCCCCACACCAGCAGGCTGGGGTCGTTTTCAATGCGCTTGGCGAACAGCCGCAGGCTGTCGGTGGTCTCGCGGATGTTCTCCATGCTCACCTTCAGGTTCACCTGGTTGTCAATCACCACGTCGTTCAGGTTGGTGACCAGCACATCCAGGCTATCGGCAATCTGGTTCAGGTTGGCAACCAGGCGCGGCACGCCATCGGCATCTTCAGCCAGCAGTTTGTCCAGGCGGCCGCTGGCGCTTTCCAGGTTGGCCAGGGTGCGGGTGATGTTGTCGTTGTTCTGGGAAATCAGCTTGCGCAGGTCTTCCACCAGAAGCTGGGTGCTTTCCACGGCGGGGCCCACCTTGGCAAAGGCCGGCTGCATCTCCTTGAGGCCGGCGTCAAAGGTCTCCAGGGCGCTGCGCAGGCTGGCCAGGGACTGCTGCAGGTTGTCCTTCAGGCTGGGGTCCTTCAGGATCTCCGCCACGTTCTGGAAGCCGGCTTGCAGCTCGCGCACGGTTTCGTCGGCCACCTTCAACAGGTCTGCCAGCTCGACGGGCGGGCGGCCCTCCAGGGGCAGGCGCTCGCCGGCAGCCACCAGCTTGCCCGACTTGCCCAGTTCCAGAGCAAGCTGCGCGCCGCCGAACAGCCCGCCGCTCTGCACCACAGCCACGGTGTCCGTGGGCAGAGACACCACGCCGGCAAATTTCTCGTCAATCAGGAAGCTGACCACCACTTCCACGCGGCGGCTGCCCGCGGCGTCCACCACGGGGGTGGGGTCAATGGTCTCGACCTTGCCCACACGCTGGCCGGCCACGATGACCGGGGCGTTGACCACCAGCCCGCCCGAGTTGGCGAAGCGCACGCTGTAGCGGCTCCCCTTGGGCGTGGGCGTCCAGCCCTGCAGGAAAAGCACGACGGCTATGAAACCCGCCAGCACGGCCAGGGCGAAGGTGCCGGTGATCAGGTCCGAGCGCATGTTCTTGCGTGCCATGTCGGTTCCTCAGTCGTCGTGATCAAGTTTCGTCTTGCCGCCAAAAGGCTCCAGCGGGTCACGGCCGCCGTTGAAGCGCGCCCTGGCGGCCTGGGCGCCTGCATCGTCGCCGGCCCGGCCCGGGTTGCGGCGGGAAAGGTCCATCATGGCGGCCAGCCGGGCCGAGCCCCAGCGGGCCTCCAGCAGCGAGCCCCGCACGGCGGGGTCGCGGGTGGTCTGGGCCGCCTTGCCCACGGCTGCATCCAGGTCCTGCAGGCCGCGGTGCAGGTCGGTCAGCCGGGCCGCCAGGTCGTCCAAGGCGCCGGGGGCGCGGGCCGTCTGCTCGTCGGCCTGCTGCAGCCTGCGGTCCAGCTCGGCGGTGGCCTGCTGCACATCGGCTCTTGCCTTCTGGAGTTGTTCAGGCAGGGGGTCCAGGACAGCGGCGGCATTGCCCATGGTGACGCGGGCTTCGCGCGAGACCGCCTCGGCCTGCTCCAGCCTCAAGCGCACCTCGGCCAGCCGGTCGCGGATCATGCCCAGGAACTCAGGCGAGCCGTATTCGGCGGCCACGGCGCGGATGTCTTCACGAGCTTCCATGAGCGCGCGGCCGTAGGTGGTAACGGCGTCCGTGGAGTCGGCCGGGGTCACGTGGGTCAGCTCGGCGCGGTCTTTCAGGGTGCCTTCCTCCTGGCCGGGGCGCAGAACAAGGCGCGGGCCGCGCAGCAGGTCGGGAGCGGTCACGGTGACGGCGGTGTCGGGCGAAAGCTGCAGCTTCGCGAACTGGGGCAGCAGCTCGGCCTCGATGCGCACCTGCAGGCCGCCCTCGCGCTGCACCAGCTCTGCGGCCAGCACGCGGCCCACGCGGCGGCCGTTCAGCACCACAGGGTCGCCGGGGTTCACGGTGCCGGCGTTGGTGGTGTACAGCACAAAGCGCGGCGGCGGGTCCTGGGCCTGCCGGTAGCCAAACCAGGTTGCCAGCGCAGCCAGGGCCAGCGCTGCCGCGCCGAGGGTCAGCCAGCCGGTGCGCAGGTTGCCAGGCGTATCGGCGTCGGCGCTCATGGCGTGCGCCCCCTGCCCACGTCGCCGATCAGGCGCTGGGAAAGCTCGGCAAGCTGGCGCGGCGCGTTGATGGGGCCTTCCGGGTCGCCGTTCAGGAACTGGCGCACCACGGGCGAGTTGCTGGTGCGCAGGTCTGAGGGCGTGCCGCGGAAGACGATCTTGCCGCCGAACAGCATCAGCACCTCGTCGGCAATGCGGAAGATGCTGGGCATCTCGTGGGTAATCACCACGCTGGTAATGCCCAGCTTGCTGGTAAGGTCCTTGATCAGCTTGTCAATCACGCCGATCATCACCGGGTCCAGGCCGGCGCTGGGCTCGTCGTAGAAGACGATGGCCGGGTCCAGGGCAATGGCGCGGGCCAGCCCGGCTCGCTTCTTCATGCCGCCCGAGATTTCATAGGGGTACTTGTCGGCGGCCTCGCCCATGCCCACCAGTTCGAGCTTCAGGCGCACCATCAGGTCTATGGTGCTCTGGGGCAGGTCGGTGTGGCGCTGGATGGGCAGGGCCACGTTCTGGGCCACGGTCAGGCCGTTGAGCAGAGCCGCACTCTGGAACAGGACGCCGAACTTGCGCTTGGCGTCTTCGCGCTGGCGGCGGTTGGCCGAGTGGATGTCCACGCCGTCAATCTGCACCTCGCCGGCGTCGGGTTCCTCGGCGGCAATCAGGTGCCGCAGCAGGGTGCTCTTGCCGCAACCGGAGGGGCCCATCACCACATAGACGCGGCCGCGCTCGAGGTCAAAGGAGAGGTTGTCCAGCACCCGGTTGTCGCCGTAGGACTTGGACAACCCGCGCACGGATATGGCGGGGCCCTGCGAGCGCAGGTGCGTCTCGCGGCGGGCCTCGGGCATTTCAATGCGCAGCTCCGGGCTCACTCGATAATCCCCATCTTGTTCAGGAAGTTGAAGCACATGGACATGACAAAGTCGCTGAAGATGATCGCCACCAGGCAGATCACGATGGCCTGCATGGTGGCGCGGCCCACCTCCATGCCGCTGCCCCGCACGTGAAAGCCCTTGAAGCAGCACACCAGCGTGATGAGGAAGGCGAACACCACGCTCTTGCACAGGCCGAAGACAAAGGTCGAGACCTTCACGAACTGCTTGGTCACATCAATCCAGTCCTGCACCGGTATGTTGAACTGGTAGACGCCCACCATCATGCCGCCCAGCAGGGCCGCCAGATCAAACATGACGGTGCAGGCCGGCAGCATGAGGCAGGCCGCCAGGAAGCGCGGTGCCACCAGGTAGCCCACCGGGTGAATGCCCATGGTGTCGAGAGCCTGGATCTCTTCGCTGACCGCCATGGTGCCCAGCTCGGCGGTAAAGCCGGCACCCACCCGGCCGGCAAAGATGATGGCGGCCAGCAGCGGCCCCAGTGTCCGCAGCACCGAAACACCCACCACGCCAGCCACCAGCTCGGCCGGGCCGTAGCGCGCAATGCTGGGGGTGGTCTGGATAACCAGCGAGGCGCCCACCAGGAAGCCCAGCAGCACCATGATGAGCGTGCTGCGCGCCCCGGTGTAGTCCATGTGCACGATCAGGTCGTGGCGCGGGTAGATGCGGCGGTTGACAATGCCCCGCAGGCCAAAGCCCACTGCCGCGGCGGCAAAGCGTATAGACGCCCCCAGCGCGCGCAGGTAGCCGTTTACCCAGGCGCCCACCCCCGAAATCGTTTCTGCTGCGATGGCCATTCCTGCTTTCCGGCACGGTGTGTCTGCGGGCCAGCCAGCTTCACGGCCCGGGCTTCAACTTCTGCGTCGGGTCGTGCAGCCGCGGCAGCACTCCCCTCAGTTGCTGCGTGCGACGCAAGCCCTCGTCCAGGTCCGTGTACACGTCAAAGATGACGTCCACGGTTCCCAGCAGTTCCAGGATGCGTCGCACCGAGGGCGGGATGCGCAACAGAGCGAGCGTTCGCCCCTGCTCGCCCAGGCTGCGGCGCAACTCCACCAGCACCGCCACGCCCGCGCTGTCCATGCGCCGCACGCCGGCCAGGTCCAGGAACAGCACCGGGGTGCCGCCCGCCACAGCCTGCGCCAGGCGGGACTTCAGCTCGCCGGCGTTATGGGCATCCACGTCGCCCAGCAGGGTGACGGACACAGACTTGTCAATGACACAGGTATCCAGCTCTAGACGACGCATGGCGGCCTCGGGACAATCCGAGCCCCGCCCCCACAAACCAACTTACGATAGCAACCCCGGCCCGGCGGGCCAGCATGCGAAGGGATGGAACCAGTTGCCTGAACGCGAGCTTGTTTCGCCGCGCGCGGCTGGCTGGCCGGCCTGGGCCGGAAGCCTGCTGGGCGTGGGGTTTGCGCCTTTTGCCCCCGGCACGTTTGGCTCGGCGGCGGCGGCCCTTGCAGCCTGGGGCCTGCTGGCGGCTGGGTTGGGCGGGCGCTGGGTGTGGGCCGGGACGGCGGCGGCCCTGAGCCTGGCCTCGGTGGGGGCAGCCAATGCCCTGTTGCGGAGAGTGCCGAAACTGAAGGATCCCGGCTGGTTTGTCCTGGACGAGGCGGCGGCGGTATTCCTTGCGCTGGCGCTGTTTCCGCCCAAGGGAGGCTTGGACATTTGCGTCGCTTTTCTAGGCTTTCGTCTTTACGATATTGCCAAACCTTGGCCGGTACGCGTGTTCGAGCGTTTACCTCGCGGGTTCGGCATTCTGGCCGACGACCTTGCCGCAGCGGTGCTGGCGGCGTGGACCGTCGGCATAGTGCATGCTGTACGCATCATGTAGCGGTACATCACATGGCAGTGCATTACGCAGACCGGAAGGCTCAGGATCCACCATGGCCACCAGCCCCAACCTTCCTACCGGCGGCAAGCCCGGTTCCACGGGCGCTGCCAAGCGCCTGATGACGCCCCCGCCCGCGGGCGAACGCAAGTCCACGGGCGCCCACCCCGCGCATCGCACCTCGGCAGGTGCCATGCCCGTGGTGCAGGCCCCGCCCCCGGCGGGCACTGTGGCGCCGCCACCCGCAGCGGGCAAGGGTGCCGCGCCCGGCCAGGGCACCAAGCCCATGGCGCCCCGCGCGAGGCAGCGCACCCAGGGCATGCCCATCAAGACCAAGATCGTGCTGTCCATGAGTGTGCTGGCCGGCGGCACGTCGTTGCTGCTGTTCGTGATCGTCATGATGATCTCGACCAGCAGCCTGGACTCCACCATCGTCCAGTCAGGCGTGGGCATGCTGCAGCAGGCCGAGGCCATTCACCGGCCCTATCGCGCCGGCCTGAACGAGAAGGGCCTGATCGCCTACTTCAGCCAGCCCAAGAACCGGGCCGACAAGTTTAACGCCTGGTGGAAGGACCAGCAAAAGCCCTGGTTCCACGCGCGCAGTCCCGCCTGCGGCGAGTTTGCCAACTGGGAGCAACTGAAAGACGACCGCCTTTGGGTCAAGCTTGCCGGCGAAGTCCTGGACGTGCCCACCACCCAAGCGCTCACTGACGCGCAGCGCGTCGAGATTCTGGGCGAACTGGGCCGCGAGCTGCGCAACCTGCAGGAAAAGCAGAGCATGCCCGAGGCACCCACGCCCCGGCGCGTCAACGACGCTGCCGCGGAGCGCTACAAGGCCTCGTTCGAGCGGCTGTTCCGCACGTATCGCCTTGATGTGAGCGCCAACAGCTTTGCCGACCTGAAGGCCGCCATCCGGCGTGAGACCGAGGACAAGCTGATCAATGCCAACCCGGGCGGCATGCGGCAGAAGATCTTCAATGAGTTCCGCTCGGAGTTCGTAAAGGACCTGAACGCCCTGACCGGCGGCGAGGGCAGCCAGGTCAGGCGCATCATCTTCAACGTCAAGGACGCGCCGTTGCCCGGCTTCTCGCCGGAGGCCATGACGGTGTTCAGCCCTGACGCCGCCGAGCTGGGCGTGCAGTCCTCCAATTCCACGCAGGTAATCGGCAAGGCCACCGTGGACAAGGGCGCCCTGGTGGACAACAAGGCGGCCTATGCCTTCAGCACCACCGACGCCGAGAGCGGCGACGAGATCACCATCTATCTGGATCGCGCCGAGATTGAGTCACGCAAGAGCAGCCTGCTGCTGTACATCGCTCTGGTCTCGGTGGTGGCCATTGCCCTGTCGCTGGGCCTGGCGTTCATGATCGGCGGCGGCATCACCCGCCCGCTGCAGACCCTGATGAACGACATCCAGGTCATCAGCGGCGGCAATTTCTCGCACCGCCCGCAGGCCCGCAGCAGCGACGAAATCGGCATTGTGGCCAAGCTGCTGGGCGACATGGCGGCCGGCCTGAAGGCCGCCCAGGACGTGTGGCTGGAGAACCAGGGCCGCAAGCACGACCTGGATATCGCCAAGGAGATCCAGGAAAACCTGTTGCCCAAGCACGTGCCACGTATCGCGGGCTACGACGTCAGCGCCTACTACTCGCCCAGCAAGGAAGTGGGCGGCGACTACTACGACTTCTTCCTGGTGGACAAGACCCACCTGGGCATGGTTTGCGCCGACGTGTCGGGCAAGGGTATTCCCGGCTCGATGGTCATGATGATGGCCAAGGCCCTGGTCAGCTACGAAGCCCAGGAGACCCTGAGCCCGCGGGACATCTTCGTGAAGGTGAACCGCAGCCTGGCCAAGGACATCAAGCGCGGCATGTTCGTCACTGCCTTCTACATGCTGCTGGACATTCCCACGGCGCGCCTGACGGTGGCCTCGGCGGGCCACAACCCGCTGCTGCTGTACCGTGCCGCGACCAAGCAATGCTCGCAGATCAACCCGGGCGGCATTGCGCTGGGCTTTGACAAGGACGGCCGTCTCTTCGAGCGCAACATGAAGGAAGAGGTCATCCAGCTCCAGCGTGGCGACCGCGCGGTGATCTATACCGACGGCGTGACCGAGGCAATGAGCCCCAGCAACGAGGAATTCGGCGAGGAGCGCCTGATGGGCATCACCGTACAGTGCGCGGGCAAGACCTCGACCGAATACTTGACCATGCTGGTCAACGCGATCCAGTCACACGCCCAGAAGGACGAGCAGCACGACGACATCACCATTGTGACCGTGAAAGTGGGCTAGCCGGCAGCAGGCGGGCAACAGGGCAGGGCGACGGTGAGGCGCGAGTACGTGGCAGTGGGACTGTCGCCACCAGCGCACCGGGAGTACGCACCATGACGGAGTCCAGACTGACTGACCGGTTGGAGGTTGCGGCCCACACCCGCAACCTGGCGTTGGTGCGCGAATTCCTGCACAACGCCATCAAGCGGTCGGCCTTGCCGCCCAGCGATGCCAACAAGGTGGTGCTGGCTGTGGACGAGGCTGTGGCCAACACCATGCAGCACGGCTACGAGGGCAAAGAGCCCGGCACCGTCGAGGTCATCGTGGATGCCGACAGCGAGCGCTTCACGGTGCGCATCCGCGACAGTGGTCACTCGTTTGACACCGCCGCCGGGTCAGTCGAGAAAGTAACGATGGACCTGCAGAAGCACGTTGCAGCCGGAAACAAGCGCGGCCTGGGGTTGTTCATCATGCGGCGTGTCATGGACGAGGTGAGCTACCGCTCGCGGGAGGGCGAGCGAAATGAGCTAACGCTCACCAAGTACATCAAGCGGCCGGGATAGTCCTCAAAATCCCGAACCCCGTTGCCTGTGACCCCGGTTTCCTTATAAGGCTTGCGCCATGCGTGAATTCGAGATCAACCTGGAACAGCTTTCGCCCGACGTGACCATGATCCACGTGGCCGGTTGGCTCGATGCCCACACGTTTGAGTACATGGAACAGACCATCAACAACCTCTTCGACGAGGGCAAGGTGCGCCTTGCCGTGGACCTGTCCAACGTCGAGTACATCTCCTCGGCGGGTGCGGGCGTGTTCATCGGCACGCTCAGTTCCTCGCACGAGCGCGGCGGCGACATCGTCCTGTTGAACCCCACCGAGCCGGTCAAAGAGGTCTTTGACATGCTGGGCCTCTCCCAGGTCTTCAAGTTCGCCACCACGCCCAAGGAGGCGCTGGCCCAGCTCAAGAAATAGCTGCTGCCGGGTTTTCTGGCGCGGGCGCGTGCGTAGCATGCGCCCGCCTTGCTTTAGCAGGCCGTTGAGGAAGTCCTCTTGGACGGCCTTTTGGGGGACGCCATGCCGCTGATCGAGCCGCGCATTCTGAAGGGCTTTCGCGACTACCTGCCGGAGGTCATGGTCCCGCGGGTGCGGCTGTTGCGCCGCATCGCCGAGGTCTTTGAGCGCTTCGGCTTTGAGCCCCTGGACACGCCTTCCATCGAGTATGCCGAGATTCTGCTGGGCAAGCTGGGGCCTGAAGCCGAGAAGCTGTTCTACCGCTTCCAGGACAACGGCGGCCGCGACGTGGCCCTGCGCTACGAGCTGACCATCTCGCTGGCCCGCGTTGTTGCCCAGTACAAAGACGTGCCCCGGCCCTTCAAGCGCTACCAGATGGGCCCCGTCTGGCGAGCCGAAAGCCCTGCCCGCGGCCGCTTCCGCGAGTTCTGGCAGTGCGACGTGGACGTGGTCGGCAGCCACAGCCTGCTGGCCGACGCCGAGTGCCTGGCCATTGACCACGCCGTGATGCAGGCCTGCGGCGTGCGCAACTACCGCATCCGCTTCAACAACCGCAAGCTGTTCCGCGGGCTGCAGGAGAAGCTGGGGCTGCAGGACAGCCGCGCCATGGACGCCGTGATGCGCTCCGTGGACAAGTTCGACAAGATCGGCGAGGCGGGCGTGAAGGCAGAGCTGCAGGGCCTGCTGGGCCATGGCGGCTTCACGGAAGCGGGCCTGGCCATCGTGCTTGACTTCCTGGCCCTTGGGGCGAGGGAGCTCCGCCTGGACGAGCGCGTGGCCGCCCTGCACGCCTTCGTGGGCGGGGCCGAGGCCGGCGCTCGCGGTTGTGCGGAGCTGGCCGAGGTGCTGGCCTATGCCCGCAAGCAGGGCGTGCCTGATTCCGTGCTGCACATTGACCCTACCATTGTGCGCGGGCTGGATTACTACACCGGTACCGTGTTCGAGACCTTCCTGACCGACGTGCCGGGCTTTGGCAGCGTTATGTCCGGCGGCCGCTACGATGGCCTGATCGGGCTGTTCAGCGGCGAGGACGTGCCCGCCGTGGGCATCAGTGTCGGCATTGACCGCCTGATCTCGGGCCTCGAGGAACTCAAGCTGCTGCCGCCGGCGCGGTCTTCCGCCCAGGCGCTGGTGGCCCTGTTCAATGCCGAGATCACGCCCTATGCGCTGGAAGTGGCCGGGGCGTTGCGCACGGGGGGCATCAACACCGAGGTCTGGCTGGAGCCCGGCGCCAAGCTGCAGAAGCAGCTCAAGTACGCCTCGCGCAAGGGCATCCCGCTGGTTCTGATTGCCGGGCCCGACGAGGCAGCCGCGCGGCGCGTGACCATCAAGGACATGGCCAAGGGCAGCCAGGAAGTGGTGGCCCTGGAACACGCGGCAGCGGCGGCTCGCACGGCGCTGGCCGGAAGCTGAACCGGCCGCAGCTCGTGACACGGCCGTCCCGGCCGCGCGTTCGTCGGGCGTCTCGCCCGACGAGACTACTGGAGAGTCAAGCGTCGAGAGTCCAGAGTCGAGAGCAGCCGGAGTTGCGGGAAGAAGTGATTCAGTCCGCAGTAATAGCGGCTGCCCTGCCCTGTGTTCAGGCGCGGGCGGGGCGCGTAAACTCGGCGCCATGGCAACGGGGCATCTGGTTGTCGCCGGCCTGGGCAAGGCTGCCGGCCTGGCTGCGCGCATGGCGCGCGTTCCGGGCATCGGCCTGCTTGCCGTGGAAACGCGGCGCTTCCCCGACGGCGAGTGCTACGCGCGCTGGCTGCAATCGCCGGGCGGCGCGCGGCTGTGGCTGGTGGGCCAGTTTGCGCCGCCGGACGCGGGGCTGCTGGAGGCTCTCATAGCCGCCGACGCCGCGCGCGAGCAGGGAGCCGGGTTTGTGGGCCTGGTGGCGCCTTACCTGCCCTATCTGCGGCAGGACCGGCAGTTCAAGCCCGGCGAGGCGGTCAGCAGCCGCACCGTTGCGGCTGTACTGAGCCGGCACTTTGACGGCCTGGTCACCGTTGACCCGCACCTGCACCGTTACAAGTCGCTGTCCGAGATCTACTCGATCCCCAGCCGCGTGCTGCACGCGGTGGGCCCCCTGGCCGGCTGGATCACGGCCCGCACCAGCAACCCGGTGCTGATCGGCCCCGACAGCGAAAGCCGCCAATGGGTCTCGCGGGTGGCGGCCCTGTGCAAAGCACCCTTCACGGTCATGCGCAAGAAGCGCGTCAGCAGCGTGGAGGTGCACAGCAGCGGCCTGCGTGCCGCCGACGTGCGGGGCCGCGAGGCGGTGGTGCTGGACGACATCATCAGCAGCGGGCACACCATGGCGGGCGTGGTGGAAGCCGCGCTGCACCTGGGCGCGCGCAAGGCCTTTGCCGTGGGCGTGCACGGCTTGTTCGCGCCGGGGGCGCGCAAGCTGCTGAAGCAGGCGGGCGCCGCCGCCGTGGTCACCTGCAACACCGTGCCCGGTCCCACCGCCAAAGTGGATGTCTCGGAATTGCTGGCTGAAGCTGTGCTGCAAGACCAACCGCGCGCTGCAACCGGGCGACGCGCCAGGGCAGGATGCACAACATGAACCCCGTCGAGCCCCAGCGGCTGAAGCTGCGCCGCATCCCGATTGACACCTCGCGCGAGAACGTGGTCTTTCTGCACGCGGACTGCGGGGCGTTTCCCACGCTGGGATTCCGGGCGCTGTCCAAGGTGCAGCTCTCGTTCGACCACAAGACTGCCATCGGCACGCTGGACGTGGTGCGCGCCCCCTGGCTGGGCGTGGATGAAGTGGGCGTGTGCGAATACATGTTCGAGCGCCTGGGAGTGGCGGAGGGCGCCTGGGTGGCGCTGTCGTACCCCGGCATGCTGGAAAGCACGAACAGCATCAGGCGCAAGCTGGCGGGGGCGCGCCTGAGCCGCGCCGAGTATGACCAGATTGTGCGCGACATTGTGGACGACCGTTTCAGCAAGGTGGAGCTGACGGCCTTTGTCTGCGCCTGCTCGCAGAACAACCTGGACCGCGACGAGATCGTGGACCTGACCGAGGCCATGGTGGCGGTGGGCCGCACCCTGAGCTGGGACGGCGGCATGGTGGTCGACAAGCACTGCATCGGCGGCATCCCCGGCAACCGCACCACGCCCATCGTGGTTTCCATCCTGGCGGCCCACGGCCTGAAGGTGCCCAAGACCAGCAGCCGCGCCATCACGAGCCCGGCAGGCACCGCCGACACCATGGAGGTGTTCTGCAACGTCGAGCTTTCGCTGCCGCGCATGCGCGAAATCGTGGACAAGCACAACGGCTGCCTGGCCTGGGGCGGCGCCATTGATCTGAGCCCCGCCGACGACGTCATCATCAGTGTCGAGCGGCCCCTGAACATTGACAGCGAAGGGCAGATGATCGCCAGCATCCTCAGCAAGAAGAAGTCGGCAGGCTCGACCCACCTGGTGCTGGACATCCCGCTGGGCCCCACCGCCAAGGTGCGCCGGCCCGAGACCGCGGCCGGGCTGCGCCGCATGTTCGAGTACGTGGCCGGCCGGGTGGGAATGCACGTGGAAGTGGTGATCAGCGACGGGCGCCAGCCCGTGGGGCGCGGCGTGGGCCCGGTGCTGGAGGCCCGCGACGTGCTGGCGGTGCTGCGCAACGAGGCGAACGCGCCCGCCGACCTGCGCGAGCATGCCCTGGCGCTGGCGGGCCGTGGCCTGGAGTTCGCGCCCGGCGTGCGGGGCGGGCAGGGGCTGGAGCTTGCCCGCGAGATTCTGCGCAGCGGCAAGGCGCTGGCCCGCTTTGAGGCAATCGTGGACGCCCAGGGCCGCCGCGCCCGCCCCCCCGAGGTGGGCGCCTACTCGTTTGAAATCAAAGCCGGGCGCGCGGGCACCGTGCAGCGCATGGACAACTTCAGCATCGCGCGCCTGGCCAAGCTGGCGGGAGCGCCCGTCAGCAAGGGCGCCGGCGTGGAAGTGTTGCGCAAACTGGGCGAGCCCGTGAAGACCGGCGAGCCGGTGCTGCGCGTTCACAGCGCCACCCCGGCCGAGCGCCGGCTGGCGGAGCAGTACGCCGAAAACGAGAAGGAGATGGTTTCATGCGAACCCTGACCCTGCCTGCTTCGCTGCTGGCTGTGCTGTGCGTGCTGGTGCCGGTGGCGGCCCAGGACAAGCCCGCCGAGGGCGACCGCTCGCAGTCCCGCACCGTGGACGAAGTACCGCGGCCCAAGTGGACGCTGCGCCGGGCAGCCTGTTCGCGCGAGCTGTGGATCGGCCTGCCGGCCGGCGAGGCGGGTTCGCGCAAGCTGCTGGAACAGCTGCGCGACGCCGTGGACGACACCACCAGCGTGGCGGCGCTGTCACTGGAAAACGCCGGCGATGCAAGCCCCCAGGAACGCGCTGCCCTGGAAAGCGTGCTGTACCGCCGCGCGGTGCAGGACTTGTGCCGCGAGCTGGGGATCGCGCCCGAACCCCAGAAGCGCATGACCCGCGTGGTGCTGGTGGGGGTGCTGGAGAGTTGCCTTACGGCGCTGCGCGTGGCTGAAGCGCCGGGCATGCCCATTGACGGCGTGGTGCTGGTGGACCCGCCCGTGGCGGACCTGCCGCCCCTGGGCGACGAACTGCCCCGTTGCGGCGTGGATGTGCTGCTGCACCCGCGCTCGGATGCCGAGTTCGAGCGTGAGCAAGCCGAACTGGTGGGCCGCCTGGGCGCCTGGGGCGGCAACGCGCGGGTGATGCGCGGGCCGGTCTTCGACAGCCTGAAAGAACGCCTGCGCGACGCCCACAGCCGCCTGCGCGGCTACCAGATCCTGGGCGATGGCGAAGAACCGCTGCCCCTGCCCGAGCTGCTGAAGAAGCTGGAGGGCTTTGACGTCATCTTCGTGGGCGAGTTGCACGGCAACCCCGGCTCGCATCGCCTGCAACTGGAGATGCTGCGCCACTTTGCCGCCCAGCCGCGCAAGCTGGCCCTGGCCACCGAGCACTTCGAGCGCGACACCCAGCAGGTCCTGGATGCCTACCTGGGCGGCACCATGCCGGAGGCCGAGTGGATGAAGAAGGGGCGCCCCTGGCCCAACCATGCGGACTATCGGCCGCTGGTGGAGTTGTGCCGCGAGAAGAAGCTGCCGGTGCTGGCGGGCAACATCCCGCGCAGGCTGGCGGCGCGCGTGAACAAGGAAGGGCCGGAAGTCCTGGAGGCCTTCAGTGCCGAGGACCGGGCCTTTGCCGCGCGCGCGCTGGTGGCTGAGCCGGGTGCTTACAAGGACAAGTTCTTCAAATTCATGAACGCCGAAGAGGGCGATGAGACCGCCGAGCGCATGTACGCCGCCCAGTGCATCAAGGACGACACCATGGCGGAAAGCGCCGCCGACTGGCTCAAAGCCAACCCCGGTGCGCGGGTGCTGCACATCAACGGGGGCTTTCACAGTGCTGCGGGCCTGGGCGTGCCGGAGAAGCTGGCGGCGTTGGCGCCGGGCCTGAAGATCGCGATGGTGACCTGCATCAGCGACGGCGAAGAATCGGAAGCCGCGGATAACGAGTGGCTGGTGCGCGTGCCCGCCCCACGGCCGGAGCGCATGGCGCCCATGCCCGCCGAACGCCCGCGCCGGCCGCACTGATATTGATCCGAGTGCGCGAACGGACACCTACAGCTGGGCAGTGGTGGCAAAGTGCAGCTTGGCCACCTTGCCCAGTTCGGCTTCGCCAAAGCTGCGCTTGAACTCGCGGCCCGCCTTAAGCACCGGGCTGCCGGCGCCGGGCGGCAGCGCCATGCCGTATTCCGAGCCCAGGTCCTTCAGCGCCGCCACGAACGCGGCCCGAGCCAGCACGCTGGCCGCCGCCACGGCAAGATCCGCCTCGCCGCCCGTGCGAGTGACCAGCCGCGCCCCGGCCGGCATGCCCGCCCCCAGCACGCGGGTGTCGCGGGCAAACTGGTCCACCACCACCACGGGCACCGCCCCGGCCTTGTCTGCCAGCGCGCAGATGCACTGGCCGTGCAACTGGGCCAGCAGCACATTCAGGTTGCCGGTGCGGCTGTAGCGCTGGTTGTAGGCTTCGGGCAGCAGGACAATGGCGTGCCCCTGGGCGATTTCGTCCAGCTTGCCCGCCATGCGCTGGATGGCGCCGTCGGCCAGTTTTTTGCTGTCGGTGATGCCCAGGGCCTGCAGGGTCGCCACGTCCTGCTCGCGCAGGCGCCAGGCTGCCACGACCAGCGGCCCGAAGTAGTCGCCCTTGCCGCTTTCGTCGGCGCCAATGCGGGGAAAGCCAAGCTTGAAGGGGTCCGCCGCGGAAGCCGAAGCGGCCACAGGTGCTGCCCCCAGGTCAGCCGCCAGCCGCGCAGCCAGCTTGCCCGCCGCCACAAACGAGAGGCCCTTCTTGCCCTCGTAGCAGTTCAACAGCGCCACGCCCCCGGCCGTGTCAGCCAACTCGTACTGGCGCCCGTAGGGAATGCTGCGCTGGTTGCGCAGGCTCCAGCCGGCTGTGCCGGCGCGGGCGAGCAGGCCCTCGCAGAACTTGTCCAGGGCAGACATGGGCCGCGACTCTTGCATGGCGGGGCGCGGCGTCAATGCGCCGGCAGCACTTCAATGCCGCCCAGGAAACGCACCGAGCTGCAGGGCTCGCCTTTGCCGGTGCGGCACAGGCCCGGCTCGCCCACCATCAGGCGCATGGGGCCGTCCAGGGCCGGCGGCAGGGGGGCGCTGCCCAGGCGATAAAGCAGCAGGCATTCCCGCGCGGCTTGCAGGGCCATGCGCGCCGAAAACGCGCCATCGCGCGAGATCAGCACCACTTGCGATGCCTGCGGCTTCAGGCGGGCCAGCGAGAACAAGACCTCCAGCCGCAGGCCCGAAGCATTCATGCCCGGCGCCAGCTCAGCGGCGTTCTCGACCTGCGGTTGCAGGGCACAGAGCTGAGCGAAGGTGAGCAGTGACGGCTGCTCAACGTGGCCAGTGATAGCGAGTGCACCCATGGCGGCTCTTCAAGAAACAGCCAACAGTGTAAGTCAGGCGCGACTTAACTGACACACCCCGTCAAGGCACTGCCGCGCCGAAATGGCAGTCAGCGCGCGAATGGGACGCCGTTGTGCACCCGTCCTGCAAGATTGGCAGGAGCGGTGTTGCGCCAATGGCGTCGCAAGTACCAGTGGAACAGAAACTTGCAACGACAGCGCTTGTGGCACCGGGCTTGCTTTACCCCAGTAACAACAAAGTCCGCCAACGGCGGCAGGAGCTTCAGCCATGGGCAAGACAGTCGGAATTGACCTCGGGACCACCAACTCCGTCGTGGCCGTCATGGAGGGCAAAGAGCCCAAGGTGATTGCTAACCCGGCGGGTTCGCGCCTGACACCCAGCGTGGTGGGTTTTCTTTCTAACGGCGAGCGCGCCATCGGCCACATGGCCAAGCGCCAGGCCATCACCAACCCCCGCAACACGGTGTTCAGCATCAAGCGCTTCATGGGCCGCCGCCACGCGGAAGTCGCCAGCGAGGAGAAGCTGGTGCCCTACGAAGTCGTAGGCGCCAGCCACGAGGCCGTGAAGGTGCGCATCAGCGGCAAGGACTACACCCCGCAGGAACTCAGCGCGATGATCCTGACGGACCTGAAGAAGACCGCCGAGGCCTATCTGGGCGAGCCGGTCACCCAGGCTGTCATCACCGTGCCCGCCTACTTCAACGATGCCCAGCGCCAGGCCACCAAGGAGGCCGGCGAAATCGCGGGCCTGAAGGTGCTGCGCCTGCTGCCTGAGCCCACCGCGGCTGCCGTGGCGTTCGGCCTGGACAAGCGCAAGGAAGGCAAGATCCTGGTGTTTGACCTGGGCGGCGGCACGTTTGACGTGAGCGTGCTGGACGTGAACGGCGGCGTCTTTGACGTGAAGAGCATTGCCGGCGACGGCCACCTGGGCGGCGACGACTGGGACCAGGTTCTGATTGACCACCTGGCCGACGAGTTCAAGAAGCAGAGCGGCATCGAGCTGCGCAAGGACCAGATGGCCCTGCAGCGCCTGAAGGAGGCCGCCGAGAAGGCCAAGTGCGACCTCAGCAGCGTCGAGCAGACCGAAGTGAACCTGCCCTTCATCACGGCTGATGCCACCGGCCCCAAGCACCTGCAGGTGAACATCTCGCGCAGCAAGTTCGAGCAGCTTTCGGACCACCTTTTCAAGCGCCTGGTGGGCCCTTGCGAGCAGGCCATGCGTGAGGCCAAGGTTTCCGCCAAGGACATTGACGAGGTGCTGCTGGTGGGCGGCAGCACGCGCATCCCGCGCGTGCAGAAAATCTGCCGCGACATCTTCGGGCGCGAGCCCAACCGCAGCGTGAACCCCGACGAAGTGGTGGGCCTGGGTGCCGCCGTGCAGGGCGGCATCGCCACCGGCGAGTTCAAGGACATCCTGGTGCTGGACGCCACGCCGCTGTCGCTGGGCGTCGAGGTCATGCACGGCGAAATGAACGTGCTGATCCCCAAGAACACGACCATCCCGGCCAGCAAGTCGCAGACCTACAGCACCGCTGCCGACAACCAGACCGCGGTGACGATCAAGGTCTTCCAGGGCGAGCGCCCCATCGCGGCGCAGAACCGCCTGCTGGGCAGCTTTGACCTGTCCGGCATCCCCCCGGCCCCGCGTGGCACGCCCCAGATTGAGGTCACGTTCGACATTGATGCCAACGGCATCCTGAAGGTGGGCGCCAAGGACAAGGCCACCGGCAAGGAAGCCAAGATCGAGATCAAGTCCGACTCCGGCCTCAGCAAGGCCGAGATCGAGCGCATGAAGCAGGATGCTGAGAAGTTCGCCGACGACGACAAGAAGCGCGTCGAGCTGATCCACACCAAGAACGAGGCCGACCGCCTGGCCTTCGGCGTGGGCAAGATGCTGACCGACCACGGCGACAAGATCAGCGCCGACGAGAAGAAGGACATCGAGGAGAAGAAGTCTGCCCTCGAGGACGCCCTCAAGGGCGAGGACCTCGACAAGATCAAGCAGGCCACCGAGGCCCTGACCAAGGTCAGCCACAAGCTGGCCGAGAAGATGTACGCAGCCGCCAGCCCCAAGGAGCAGGAAGACATGCGCCAGCAGGCGGAAGATTACGCCAAGCAGCGCGGCGGCATGGGCGGCGCCCCGGCCGGCGACGCGGGCAAGGGTGACCGCGTGGTGGACGCCGATTTCAGCGTGAAGGACAAGAACAACTAGCAGGGCATTGAAAAAGTCCTTTTCAACGCCTTGCCCGGCCCGCACGGCTGCACTGGCCGGCCGGCGAGCGGCTTCACGCCGCAAGCCGGGCAGTTGCTTTCCGTTGAGCATGACGCCAACGGGCTGTTAGCTGCACGCCGGTCCACTCGCCGGTGGTGGCTGGGGTGGGGCTTTCCGGGCGCGTGACGGCGAACGTGTAATCTTCGGGGAAGTACGCGGTCTGGTCCCCGCTGAACACCAGCACGTGGGGGGGCGAGCACGCCAATCACGGCCCCCGTTCGACGTCATCCAAGTACTCGACCTCTGACAGCAGGGTGCCCTTGTCGTCCCATTCGCGCCAAACCCCCTGCTTTCGCCCCTCGAAGTCGTACTGGCCCTTCGACTGAAGCTTTCCATTCCGATGATAGGTGAAGCGCTCACCTATCGCATGAGTTGGCCAAAAGCGTGCCAGCCCCGCCGACTCAACCTCCCCGGTGCTGTGAAAGGACACGGAGATACCGATATGTTCCCCAGCCTTACTGCCGGGCAAGCGGTGCCAAGTACTCGCCACCAGCTCCTTCTCCAAACACTCGTAGTTGCGCTGGTAATACATCAGCTCCCCGTTGCCATCGTACTCGAACACATCCCGGACACGGCTAGCGTTCTCGCTGCCATATTGTCCCAAGTATGAGATGTGCCGCCCCACTGGTACGCCTTTGTTCCACGTCCCTTCGAACCGCTTCTCGCCGGTGCGTCGGAAACGCCTCTCCAAGCCGTCTTTCACCCATTCATCGCCGACCAGGCACTCCGAATACAGTTGCCACCCGACACCTTCGTTTGGATCACCGGGTTCGGGAGGCGGGATAACGCGGCATCGAAAGCGTTCGAGCGGCGGTGCAGACGAATCTGTCTGGCCCTCGACGGGCGTGCCGCCGCTCTCCACCGCATTGTTACCGGCCGCCGCAGGCGCGGGTTGGGCGACCTGCATGCCACCCTGCGTGCATCCTGCTGATGCAATGCTCAGGCAGGCCAGTGTGCAAGCAAGCGCGTGACGGCGCGCAACAGTCTTTGTGGACATATACGAACGTTCCCTTTCTCCTCGACCTCTACTTGGCGAGCTCGTGGTCTATGCGCGCCGTTCCGGTTTCAATGTCCACGCCATCGGCATTTGCGCGTGTTCGAGCATCGGCGGCCATCTCCCTTCCGATCACGTTTTCCCAGTCCTCAATGGCGGCTCGTTCGTCCAAGTCGCCAAACGGCGGGTCTTTGAATATCTGGTCACTTACACACACCGTTGACCCGCCTTGTATTTCCCTGCAGGCGTGAGCGAGCTCGTGCGCCAACTGCCGCGGTCTCGACGGAGTATATGCCACTCCACCGGCACCGTTGTGCTTGACGGCTAATCCGGGCTTGCTTGCGTGGATGACTACCGTGCCCTTCTTGATACCGGGGCCGTTCTCGAAGTCGTCCGGGGTCATAGGCCGCGCGTCTCGCTTCCCCTTGGTGCGTACATGCCGCTTCCCCCCCGACCTGCTCGTT
>JADLBZ010000200.1 GCA_020847415.1 Planctomycetota bacterium | reverse complement strand
TGCCGCTGGCCGTGAAGGTGAGGCTGGTGAAGTTGAACTGGTCGTTCTTGGTGGTGAGGGTGACTTCCGCCAGCACCAGGCCGTCGTTGTTGGGGCCCTGGGCGTCGTTGTTGACCGCCGTGTAGGCTCCGGGGCCGGCCAGGGCAACCGTCAGCTTGGGAACGTCAATGGTCAGGGCTGTGTTGGCCGCCGTGGTGGGCACGCCGGTCGTTGCTGCCGGAGTCGCCGCCGTGGTTGCGGTCAGGGCTGTGACTTCGGCCTGGATGGTCTCGCCCGCCGTTGCCTGGCCGCTGAGCTTGCAGACCAGGAAGAAGCGGCGGGTGGTGCTGACCGCCCAGGCGCTGGTGGAGAGCGTGGCGGCATAGGTGCCGTTGGCGGCGCTGAAGGCCGTGCCTGCCGCGGCGGTCGCCAGGGCGTCGGCGGCGTCAAAGCTGCCCGCGGTGCCGCCCGTGGTGCTGTCCTCGTAGAGGGCCAGGAAGTTGATGTCCGTGCTGCCGTCGGCGGTGCCGCTCTCGGTAAAGGTGATGTCCGTAACCGTCCAGGCAGCCTGGTTGGTCTTGAGCGAGAAGTCCAGGATCACCAGCCCCGCGTTGCCCGTGCCCTGCGCGTCGTTGTCCACCGCGGTGGATGTGCCCGGCCCGTTGCGCGTGACGTTGAGGTCGTTGTTGACCTGGATGATCAGCCCCGCGCTGAGCGTGGTGGGCAGGCCCGCGTTGGTCACCGTGGTGTAGTTCCAGGTGGCAGCCGTGACCTGGCCTTGGTACGTGGCGTTGGTGGGCGCCGTGGCGTTGAAGCTGAGCACGATGAGGAAGCGGGTGGTGCTGCCGGCCGCCAGGGACTGGTTGATGGTCACCGCGTTGCTGGCTGCGATGGTGGTGGTGTTGCCCACCGAGGCGTCGGTGCCGTCAATCTGGTTGTTGCCGTTGCTGTCGGTGAAGATGTCCAGGCGCGTTACATGGGTCGTGGCACCGCCGGCGCCGAAAGTCAGGCCGATGGTGACCGTGGCCAGGTTGACGGTGGGGCCGTTCGGGTAGGCGACACTGAACGAGCCAGCCACCTGGTTGGTGGCGCCGGTCTGGCAGCCGACCTGTGCCGCCGGGCTGGTGTCGGCCAGTGTCGCGTGGGGCGAGGTAATGACGAACCCGGAGCAGTTCGTGGCATTGACCAGCCCGACCACCGTGCTGCTGGCCACGGCAATGCTGGAACACCGGTAGAGAAACGTAGTGCCGCTGTTCGGCCAGTTCGGCGAAGTACCCGCGAACTTGGCGACGACGAAGAACGTAGCGTTACTGCTTGCGGGAATCAAAAGCCCGCTGCTCATGGCAAATGTCGCGGTGCCGTTGTCCGCGCCGAAAGCTGTCGTGGACTGGACCAGCACGTCGGTACCGCTTTCGTAGGTCGTGTTTCCGTTGGCGTCGCGGTACAAGGCCAGCTCACTGTAGGCCGCGGCGTCATTTCCGGTCCCGTTGGCCGTGAAAGTCAACGAAATCAGGCTTCCGGCGAGAGTGGACGATGTGTTGGCGACCACCACATGGCCGGCGCCTTTGGTGCCGTTGCCACCGGCGCCCGCGTCGCCGGCATAGATACCCTGCCCCGTTGATGTACCCATGTTGTTGGTGACGGTTAGGACCGCGGCATCAGCAGGGGTCCAGCGGTAGGCCGCCGAGGTTACGGGCGCAATGTTGAAGCCCGCCGGCGAGGCAATGCCATGAGTGCCCGTTGAGTTCTCCAGGCCAACCCCTCCGGTGTAGGTGAGGGTGGTCATCGTGCCGTAGTGGATCTCGACAACGTTGGTCGTCTCGAACAGCACAATGGAGAACGAGACAGAGGTAGTGGCTGTAGCGCCAAAAACGCGCGTGTCAGCAAACTGGACCACGAAGGCACGATTGGGGGCTGCCCCGATGGTGTGCGTGTACGCGTTCCCCAGCGGAGCCGCTGTGGTGCCGAAGCTGAGATCACGGAAGAACGCCGCGATGAAGCCGTTCGGGGCAGCCGTGGACGGAAGCGTCGCAGGGGTGGCGCGGTCGGCAGTAGTCGCAGTCTGCGAGACCCAGCCGTTCGTGCAGATACGCAGCGTATAGGGCGTGATGAACGGAGTCTGGCCAAAGAACGTGAAGGCAAATGGCATGGTCACGGACTGGTTGCCATCGTCCCTGCTCGACCAGCTTCCCGTTATGTTCGTGCCCGTCGCGCTCACATCGTAGGTTGAGTACGCGTTGGCAATGCTGGAGGCGGTGTAGGTCTGGCCGCACAGGGCCGGCAGGCCAAGGCCAAGCGCAAGCAGGCCGATCAAACACAAAAGAACTCGCACGGTGTACTCCTTCTTACGACCAGTCACCGTCGAGGACAAAACTTCAGCCGCCCGCAGGGCGCCTGAAAGAGTTCCGCGATGAGCACGACACCCGTCGGCATTCACCCGCCATCCCGGTTGCAGCCTGCGCTGCTGCGCCTGCCCTGGACCGGCAGCCGCAAGAGCACCTCAACCCACCGGAGGACACCTCGACCAAGGGCGGTGATAGCACTCCGGCAGCACGCGGGAGAAATGCACAAGCCGCCGTGTGTTACGGCTGGGAGACAACCCGCCGGGCGTCACGGATTTGCAACGAGGCGAGCCGGAGATGACGGATCAGAGATGAACCAGGCCGGCTAGGGCTGCCCGGCAGCGAGGGCGGCAAAGCGCGCGGAACCGTTGCTTACGGCGCGGGCAAAGAACTCCAGCGCTCTCGCGCGCAGGGCATTCCAGGCCTTCTGCCGGGGGGCTCGCAGGGCCACGCGATGCAGCGTGGCCTCCCACAGGTGCCCCAGGACCAGCGGCTTCAAGGCTGCAACCTGTTCCCACAGGCCGCCCACGCGCCTGGCGGCCACGGCAGCTCCCGCGCGCTGTTCCACCTGCAGGCACAGGATGTCGTCGCGCAGGCTTTGCAGCGGGCTGCCGGGTAACTCGCCAAGCACGCGACGCAGCGCCGCCGCGCGGTACTTGCCCGCCAGCGCGGCCTGCAGAGCCGAAGCCGCCGCCTGCATGCGCTGCAGGGTTCGGTGCGCGCCTTGCTCGGGCCAGCCCTCAAAACGCCGCGGGCCCTCCAGCACGGCGGCGAGATGGGCCGGCTCTTCCTCCCACACGGCTATGCGCATCAGTGCAGAGGCCTTGCCCGCGCCCATTTCCGCTATCCGGCTCACGCCGTCGAAGTCCGCAATGCCGCAGAAGTAGCTGTTCAGCACCATGCTGGCGCCGCATTGCTCGGCGAACTCGCGTGACGCGCAGGGGTAATAGCGCGAGAGCGTCTGCATGGACTGGGCCATACGGCCCTCGGTCGCGTCAATGTCCGAGAGCAGCACCTGGATCTTCGCGGCAAAGGGCGACTGCAGGGGGTCCTCCCCGCACAGGTCGGCCACCAGCACGGCGATGGTGCGGGCGGTGGCCATGTCTCCCAGGTTGTAGGCTGTGGAGGCAAGCGCCGAGACCCGCACCAGCACAGCGCGGTCAATGTTTCGGCCCGCCGCCACCAGGGCTACCAGCACACGGCGCACCTCATTGCGGGCCCGCACGGCGTTGCCGCTGAGATTCTCCACGGCGGCGGCCAGGTAGCGGAAGTCCAGGTACTCGTCCGAATCCGGCGCCAGGGTCGCCACCAGTTCGCCTGTCTTGACCAGGCCGCGCGCGCGCGTGATGGCACCCGAGCGAATGGCGTCGGCCACCTGGCCGGCCAGCCCGGAAAGGGCGCGCCCGGCGGCATCCGACACACGTTTGCGGAGGCGCCCGGAGGCTGCCGCGGCATCCTGCAACTCGCGCACACGGCGGGCGTCCAGGTCGCCGCCCAACGCCCCCAGTTGCAGCCGCGCCACGGCATCCATGGCCTGGTTCAGCTCCAGCAGCGTGTCGGCCGCGTCCGCGGTGCCGGGTTGCAGGGCGGTGCGCAATGGGTTGCCCGTGCCTTGCAGCAGCCAGGCGGGAGAGACGGCAAACGCATCGCACAGGGCCGTGCAAAACCAGGCAGGAACCTGTGTGCCGCGCAGGTAACGATGCACGTTGCTGCGGGTGGTGCCCGTCTTGCGCGCGATAGCAGCCTGGCCGAAGCGGTCAGCAAGAAACGCCAGCCGTTGGCGCAACGCGGCTTCGGGTGGTTCTTTGGCCATGGCTCCCAGTATGCCGCAGTGCAGCCGCGAGGCCAGAGCGGCGGAATTTCGTGCCCAGTCTGAAATTTCCGGCAAAGCACCCCTAACCATGGCAGGACAACCATCGCGCATACCCGGAGAGAACCCATGAAACGCTTCATCAAGACTGTCGTGATCGTCGGCCTGTGCAGCGTCGGCGTGATCGCGCTGACCCATGCCGTGCTGGGCAAGCAGCGCACCAAGGACGCCGCCAAGGCCCTGCAGAAGATGGCCCAGGGCGAGGTTGACGAGCTGATCCGCAAGCAGAACGACATGAAAGAGGAACTCGCCAAGCTGCGCGAGACCTACCCCAAGCAGATTGCCGTGCTGAAGAGCCAGGCCCGCGAGGTGGAACGCCAGCTTGCCACCCTGGACACGGAAGCCGGCCGCGCCGCCGACATCGTGCGGCTGTGTGAAGAAGACATCTGCTACCTGGAGGACCAGCGCGACACCGTGGCCGCGGGCGTCGGCACGGAACGCGTGATTGAGCACCGCGGCAGCCGCTACTCAGCCGCCGAGGCCGACAAGCTGGTGGCCCGCATCGGCCAGACCCGCGAGCTGTACAGCACCCGCCTGCAGGACATTGAGGCCGAGCGCGCCGTGCTGGGCGCCGAGAAGGAGCAGCTCGGCGTGGAACTGGCCGCCATCGAGGCCGAGCAGGCCGAGTTTGAAGCCGAGTACCAGAGCCTGCTGCGCGAAATCGAGCGCCTGAAGCGCAACGAGGAAATGCTGGAGCTGGCCCAGACCCGCGCCGGCTGCACCAGCCGCGAGCACGGCGAGGCCATGAACACGCTGACGCAGGTCAAGGGTGCGGTCGAGCGCGCCCGCATCGAGCAGGAAGAGCGCCTGAAGGCCTCGCGTGTGGCGCCCAAGGACCTGGACGACGAAACCCGCGCCAAGCTGCTGGAGCTGCAGCGCAAGCAGCAGGCCAGAGAGGCCGCCCAGGCCCCGGCCGCGGCACCCGCCGAGAAGGAAGGCGCCTTCTCGGTGAAGTAACCCCCCCGCAGCGAGCTCTCCCGCTGCACCAGGGCCCGGCGAAAGCCGGGCCCTTTGCGTTGTTTGCGGGCCCCGGACCTGGCGCGAAGATTTGTCCGGATTCCCAAATCGAAACCAGTGCGGGCCGCGTGTAGCTGGCGTCCGGGGCATAATGCGCCCCGGGAGGCCAACCATGTCAACCAGCACCGCACCATTGCGCGAGGGGCTTCGAAACGGCGACCAGTACGCCTGGCACCGGTTCGTGCGAGAAGAGAGCCCCGGAATGTACCGCTATGCCCGCAGTCTCCTGGGCGACCCGGGCGATGCCCAGGATGCCGTGCAGCAGGCGTTCATTCGCCTGCACCGGTCGCGCAAGTCGCTGGCCGAAGCGGGCGAGCTGCGCACCCTGGCATTTCGCGTGCTCACCAACCTGGCCCGCGATGTGAAGCGCGACCGGCAACTCCGCCGCGAGCGCGAGGCCCAAGCCGCCGAGTCCGCCATGACGGCCAACCCCAGCAACGAACTGGCTGCCGCGGCCTTTGAGGCCGCCAGTGCGCTGCCGCACGACCTGCGCGAAGTAGTGCTGCTGCGCTTTGCCCAGGGTTTTACCGCCACAGAAACGGCACACGCGCTGGGCATACCCGAAGGCACGGTCAAGACGCGCCAGCGCACGGCCCTGGAACGACTGAGAGAAACGCTTCTGGCGGGCGGCCTGGCAACGGTGCCGGCCCCCGTGGACCTGGAGACCGCCCTGCAGGCCGGCGCCGCCCGGCAGGAGGTCCCGGAAAACGTGTTACGGACAATGGAGGCAGCAATCATGGCAAGTATTGGCACCAAAACAGGCGGCAACATCGCGCTCATGCTGGCGTTGCTGGCGGTCCTGGTAGCAGGAGGCGGCCTGGTGGCGTGGAAGATGCTGGAACCGCCGGCAGCCGGTGACACAAGGCCGATTGCGCTCGCGCAGGACAACCAGCCGGCCAACAGCCGCAAGAGCGGCGCTGCCGGGAACACGCAGGCGGCCGGGAACCGCGCCAACCAGGGCAACCAGGCTGCGGGCACCCCTGCCGGAAACAACGGCAACTCAGTCTCGGCCGGCGCCGGCTCTGTGCCGGCCGCGGATGAGCGCGAACTGCGCATTGAAGGGACGGTCGTAGACCAGGACCGCAAGCCCGTGGCGGGCGCCCGAGTTGTAGTGGCCAAGGTCGGGCCGGAGAAGCCCGTCGGTTTTCGATTCGGCATGTTGGGGTCGTTTGGGGTGGGTACTCCTGAAGTGGGCGCCATTGGGCCGTTTGCACTGCCGGCCTCGGGCATAGATGCGCCGCCGATTGACGCGGCGGAGTGCATCCCGTTGGCTCGCGCGCCGGAAAGCACGGTAAGCGACGCTACGGGCAAGTTCGTCCTGGTCGCTGCCGTGAAGAAGGACGCCGCGGGCAGCCTGGTTCCGCTGGTGGCCAGCAAGTCGGGCTACGTCAGCGGCAAGGACGCCGCGATGCCCCTTCGCGCCGGCCATAAGCCTCTGCTGGTCATGGAGTCGCTGGGCCGTTACGTCGTGTTCAGCACCGACCCGCCCCTGCAGGAAGAACTGCCCGGGTACATCACCGTCATCGCCGGCAACACCCGCTGGGGTGGCGGCATGACGACCGAGCTGGACGAGCAGGGCCGCCACACAGTGAACCTGAACAAGGCTGAGGAGTCGCCGGTCCAGTTGCGCATGCGGCACCCGCGCTTCCGGCCCGTAGAGATTGCCGTCCCTTCCGGCAACGGCTGCACGGACCTCGGCACCATCAAGCTGGCGGCCGGCCGCCGCGTGGGCGGGCAGGTGGTGGACGCGAGCGGCAAGCCTCTGGCGGGGGCCATGGTGCGCCTGCGCGAGACCCCCGATCACAAGGGTGCCAGCGAGACCAGCCTGTACCTGGCATGCAACGAACTCGGCCGGTTTGAGTTCACGGTGGCCCCTGGCGACCCTGCCGACCTGGTGGCCCGCGCTCCCGGCCTGGCCGAGTGCCGGGTGAAGGTGGAGGCTGCTGCGGCCGACCAGACCGACTTGCGGCTGGTGCTGCACAAGGGAAGCACAGTGACTTGCACGGTGCACGACGGCTCCGGCGCGACCCTGGTGCAGGGAGTGGGCGCCATGCTGTTCTACGCCGCCGATGCCGAGAACCCCGAGCTGACCCGCTACGCCGGCTACGGCCCGGAGCCTTCCGCGACCGGCGAGATCCGCTTCGAGCGCGTCGCCCCCGGCAGCTACGTGTTGATCGCTTCCCACGAAAAGGGCTCTGCGCGCGTTTCTGTGCTGGTGGCCGATGAGCCCCTGGTGGTGCGCCTGAACCTGGGCGGAACCTCGATCTCCGGCCTCGTAACCGGGCCGGACGGCAAGCCCATGGCCGACGCGTCGGTCTTCCTCGGCACCCCGGAACTTCGTCACGTGAAGAGCGGCAAGACGGACTCCGAAGGGCGCTATCTGTTTGAAGGCATCGAGCCCGGCTCGTATGTGGTGCTGATCAAGAACCTCGACACGCCGTCGCCCGCACTGAAGGAAAAGCGCCGCGTGGAAGTGGCAGAGGGCCAGGCCGCAACCCTGGACATTGACTACTCGCAGCGTGCTCCCGGCAACGTGTTCAAGGGCTGCATCACCTGCCCGGACCTGAAAATCAAGGGCGTGTTCCTGATGGGTACCGGCGCTTCGGACGCGATGCACCGCGGCAACGTGGACGAACAGGGCTGCTTCGAGATCTCCGGCATTGCGCCGGGCGACTACTACGCGTGGATCATGCCCAGGGGCAGCAGCGGGGCGGTCCGGCACGAGGTCCGCTTCAGCGGCTGGGACGGCGTCGAAGTCCTGGAGCGCACACTGGTGTGCGACGAGCTGGCGGTCACGATCAAGGGCGAGGGCCTGGACCTGAAGACCGTGCGGCTGAACGTGCTGCCGGTGCTGGAGTATCCTTTCGGCCCGGACCCATTGGAGCCCATGATGGAGCCCCGGCGCCTTGAGGGCGAGGGCAGCACCCAGGTATTCAAGGGCATGCCGCGCGGCAAGTACGCCCTGGTGGCTACCGCACCGGGCCGTGCGACAGTCGGCATCACCGTGGACACGGCACGGGACCGGGCCGTGACACTGGCCCTGGAGCCGGGCGGCAGCACGTTGAAGGTGGCCTTGAAGGGCATGCCTGCCTCCATGTTCGAGAATGCAGAAGCCCGCAAGCCGCAGTTGGTCATGATGGCTCGCTTGTTCGCGGCGGGCAGCAACATCGCCCTGGCCTCACAGCCGCAGCTCCTGCGCAAGGACGCGCAACTCGTGTTTGAGGGCCTTTCGACAGGTCGCTACCGCGTGGAGGTTGGCGGGCCGCTGCTGGTACCCACGGTCGCGGAGGTAGAGGTTTCGGGCAACCAGGCGTCGCTGGAAATGCCTGTGACTCCCGCGGCCCGCGCGGTGCTGGTGGTGGAGGGCCTGCCCCGGGCCGAGCTGGAATCCGCGAGCGTGCGGGTGTTCGGTGCGGATGGGGTGGAGTACCGCCCGCACGGCCGCCTGGCTGCACTGTTGGAGGGTAAGGGCGAGCCCTCGCCGGACGGCCGCGAGATCGGTCCCCTGCCCGCGGGCACGTTGCGGATCGTGGTGGACGTGATGGGCCACGAGCCAATCAGCGGTGAGATTACCCTGAAAGAGGGAGAACGCGCGAAGCTGGAACTTCGCTAGCCCAAGTGGGCTCCATGCAAGCACAGGGCCCGGCGAACGCCGGGCCCTGTGGTGCTGCCGGCCACCGTTTCCGGGATGGCTGCGCTTTGGCCGAGCATCTGCCGCATTCCAGAAGCGGGCGGGGCGCAGTGCCCGCTTTCGCTTCCGGTTGCCAAGGTGTCGCGCACAGGCTGCCCTGCACTCCTGCCCGGCATTCAATGCGGCAGGAGGAATCACCATGCGCCTGTTGCTGCTCCTGCTGTCCGTGAGCCTGGCCCTGCCGCTGTGCGCCCAGAACGCGACCACGCCGGGCGCCATCACCGACGAGATCCCCACCTGCAACTGCCTCGGCTTTCGCTGGGCCATCACCGGCGATGCCGACCTTGATTGCTCCGTCGGCGTCGAGTACCGCGTCGCCGGCTCCGCGACCTGGCTGGCGGCCCTGCCGTTGCTGCGGGTCGAGCCCGCCGCCACCAGCGGCAACGACTTTGACCCCGGCAACCTGCTGGCGGGAAGCGTGATCGGCTTGTCGCCCGACACCGAGTACGAGGTCCGCCTGAGCCTTGCCGACGCCGACGGCGGCAGCAGCGTCCAGACGCGCAGCCTGCGCACGCGCGCCGTCCCGGCTGATCCTGCCGCGCCCCGCACGCGCTACGTGATGCCCGGCTCCGGCGGAGGCACGGGCAGCCAGGCCGACCCCTTCAAGGGCCTCGCTGCTGCCCAGGCGGCGGCGGCACCGGGCGATGTGTTCCTGCTGGCGGCGGGCACCTACACCCACGCAAGCACCTTCTCGTTCTCGGTCAGCGGCACCAGCAGCAACCCCATCGTCTGGCGCGGGGTGGATGCTGCCACCGTTGTTGTGGACGGCGCCGGCACCGCGCAGCCGTTGCTGGCCTTTCCCGGCACGCAGTACGTGCACCTGGAGAACCTGACCGTGCGCAAGCCGCTGCGCACCGCCATCTCGGGCACAGCCACGCGCGGCCTGGTGGTGCGGCGTTGCCGCATTGACTGCTCGGCGGTCTCGCCCACCTCAGAGGCCGGGGGAATCCTGCTGCAGGGGGCGGGCCATGAGAGCGCCTTCATCAGCGAGAACACCCTGCAGGGCAACGCCGACTGGAGCAGCGGCCGCGGCCAGGACTCCTACGCCTGCACCCTGGTGGGTCGCGGCCACGTCGTGCGCTTCAACGAGTTCTACGACTGGTGGGACAGCGCGGGCTTCGGCGGCAACGACAACACCGTGGACACCAGCGGCTGCGACTTCATCGGCAACGAGTGCCACGAGATCACCGACGACGGCATCGAGCTGGACAGCTCGCGCTGCAACCTGCGCGTGCTGGCAAACCGCTTCACCAACGTGCTCTGCGGCATCTCGGCGCAGCCGTTGCTGGCGGGCCCCGCCATCATCGCCCGCAACGTGGTCTACAACTGCCAGCTCAAGCCGCTCAAGTTTCACCCCCTGGGCACCACGCCCAAGAACACGCCCACGGGGCTGCAGGTGTTCAACAACACGTTTGTGGGCGCAGATGAACGCGGCTTTGGCGGCGGCGATTGGCGCCACGGGTTGTTTCGCAACAACCTCTTCGTGGGCAGCAACGACGCCGGCGCCATCGCCTTTGACACCATCGCCGCCCGCTACGACTGGGACTACAACGGCTGGTATCAGTCGCCTGCTGCGGCCAACTTCGGGCGCATCGGCAGCACCACCTACGCCACCCTGGCGGCCTTCCGCACCGCCACCGGCCAGGAGACCCACGGCCTGCTGGTGACCCACGGCGTGTTCGTGAACGCACCGGTGCCCACCCGCAGCGGCACGTCGTACCCGTTCGCCACGGGCTTCGGCCCGGCCTATGGGGTGGGTTCCGCCAATCTCGCGCTGGCTGCAGGCACCAACAGCGCGGTGGACGCCGGCGTGGCCCTGCCCAATATCACCGATGGCTTCGCGGGTGCCGCACCGGACCTGGGCGCCTGCGAGCGCGGCAGCAGCCAGCCGGCCTATGGCCCTGCCGGCGCGGGCTCCGGCGGCGGCGGTGGGGGTGGCGGCGGGCCGGTTCCCCCGGGGACAGGCGGCACCCCTGCCGCGGCAGGCGGCGGTGGAGGCAGCGGCTGCAACGCAGGCGGGACCGGGGCGGGGATCCTGGCCCTGCTGCTGCTGGGTTACGCCTTTTCTGCCCAGCTCTTGAAGCAGGCAAAGCCGCGCGCGTAGTGGCTGCGGAAGAACTCCCGGGCCGCCGCAAGGCGCGGCTGCAGCAATGGGTCACGCTCGCCCAGCTCTCGCAGGTTGCGGTAGTGAACAGCCGCGAAGTCGGGCAACACCGTTACCCCCGGCGGCAGGGCCAGCAGCTCGGCATCGGCTTCCTTCAGGGCCTCCAGCGCGCTGCGCCCGCCTGCCAGCCGGCGCAACTGGGTGCGCACAGCGGCCTTGAAGAAGCGCTGGCGCCCGTCGCGCACCTGCACGGCTTCCAGGCGCTTCTCGGCCTGCTTCAGGTGGGACTTGTCCGCCAGCACGTCCAAAAGGGCCGCGGCGTGCAGCGCCGGTGGGCTGTCCGGCAGCAGGTGCGTCTGGCGCGCGGCATGGTCGGGGCTGATGCACTGCCTGGCTGCAACGCGCAGGGCGTCGGCATCTTCGAGCCAGGCGGCGAAACGCAGGATCACGGTGCTGCGGTGCATCGAGGACGGCTTCAGGGCCAGGCAGGCGGCGATGTCGCCAAGGCCGCCAAAGAGCAGGAACTTGGCCTGGTAGCTGGAGTAAGGCTGCTGCAGCACTGGCAGCGCCTCGGGAAGGGCGCGGTGGATGCGAGCCATGCCGCCCGCCATGTCACCCAGGTCCATTTCCAGGCCGCCCGCGGTGGCCTGCAGCACGCACCAGGCGCGAGTGCGCCTGCCCTCGCTGAGGTCCAGCGCAGCCAGGCAGATGCGCAGGGCCTCGGCGATGCGGCCCGTGGCCAGCACCGCCATGACCAGATACTGGGCGTGCAAAAGGCGCGTCTCATTGAACTCGAGGCCGCCTGCCATCTGGCGCACAAACACCTTGCGCCGCCAGGTTGCGCTGTGCTCTGAGTCGCCGGTGAGGAAGGCGTACTGGGCGCGGGCGGCGTCCAGCCGCAAAGCCAGGGCGTCGTCGTCACACAGCCGCGCCACCTGCTCGGTGGCCTTCAGCAGGTCCTCGGCGCGCTCCAGGTTCATGCGGTCCAGGGCGGCTTCCAGGTCCTCCAGCAGCTTGGCAAAGACGGGCAGGCTCTGGGTGTTCAACTTCTGGCGCAGGCGCTCGTGCTCCGACACGGCGTCACTGAGCTCGCGCAGCACCCGCAGGTGGTGCTTGCCGGTCAACGATCCCAGGCGCATGCGCGAGACGGCACTCATGGCCTCGACCAGCTCCAGCAGGTTGGAGCCCATGCGGGCGGTCTCTGCCGTGACGTCGGCCAGGTACGCCGTGCCCTCGCCGGCCAGCAGCCAGGCCGGGTTCACGCCCATCTCGCGCACCAGCGACTCGCAGAACTCGGCGGGCACCTTGCCGCCGCGCAGGAAGCGGTGGACGTTGGCGGGGGGAAAGCCCGTGCGGCGGGCAAGCTCGGCCTGCGAGTGGGCGGCCGCCAGGGTGCGCAGGCGCTCGCGCAACGTGCCTGTGCTATTCGTTTCCGGCATGGCAGGACCTCCGGTTCCGGGAATGGAATAGATCCTAGCAGCCGATTCGACCCTAGGCATTCCATTTACGTTAGTGTGACTGCGCGGACACGGCTTGGGGGCCGGTTTGAACATACGAACCGGAGGAGAAACCATGATTCGGCTTTGCCTGTTGATTCTGCTTGGCTCGGGCGCGCTGGCGGCGCAGACATACTCCGTCAGCAGCGGCTCGCTTTCCAACTACACGGCCCTGACCGGCGCCACCACCCTGGCCCTGGGCGACAACGAACTGTCGGCAGTCCAGAGCCCGCCCGGGTTCTCGTTTGCGTACTTCGGCACGGCCTACACCGGATTCAAGGTGGGCTCCAACGGCTACCTGGTGCTGGGCACGCAGGGCACCACTACCTCCAGCACGCCCGCGCACAGCACCGCACCCGGCCTGGTGGTTGCCCCCTTCTGGGCAGACCTGAAGCCGAACCTGGGCGGTGCCATCCGCTGGAAGTACACGGCGCCCGTGCTGGCTGTGGAGTGGGACGACATCACCGTGCTGAGCCCCGGCTCGGGCTCGGTCAATCCGCCCCGGCTCACCATGACGGCCCTGCTGGACACCGCTACCGGCGCCATCGAGTTCCAGTACTCGGCGCCGGGCACCGCCACGGCGGGCCCCAACTCGCCGGCCGCCAACACCTGCGCCATCTCGGGCCCCACCGGTACCGGCGGCGGCCAGACCGTGTTTCCCGGCGCGGACCCCGGCTCCATCAAGCCCGACGGCTCAGTCTCGCAGTGGCCGTGGCTGCGCTTCGTGCGCTTCACGCCGGTGACCACCGCCAACAACGCGCCCACCATCGCGGTCACGGTGCTGACCCTGTACATGCCCATCAGCAACGGCCAGCAGATCAACTGCAGCTACGGCGGCCTGATGACCGCCTTCTACCCGCGCATCACGGTGGCCGACGCCGACGGCGACCCGTGCAGCCTGGTCGGCAACGTCAGCAACGTAACCACCCAGGGCATCCTGAACAGCGAGTTCTCCAGCGCCAGCGCCGCCACGCCCTATGTGCTGCAACCCACCAGCGGGCAGTTCAACCGCGCCGGAGTTACGCACACCTTCCAGTTCCAGGCCAACGACGGCAAAGGCGGCACCGCGCAGTTCGCCTTCTACCTGACTGTGCTGCCGGCACAGGGCAACAACGCCCCCGAAGTACAGGTGCAGGCGGCCGGCGGCGCCGTCACTGACGGCGGCACCCTGAACGTCGCCTTCGGCAGCACGCTGGCTGCCCTGAACCTGCGGCTGGACATCAGCGACGCGGACACGGATTCCGTGGAGCTTTCCGCCGCCATCAGCAACGTCACGACCCAGGGGCTGGCCACGGCCGAATTCTCCCACAGCCACGGGGCCACGCCCTACAGCCTCTTCCCGGCCAGCGGCACGTTCAACCAGGGCGGCACCACCCACCAGGTAACGCTGACGGCGGACGACTACCGCGGCGGCGTGACCACGTTCGGCTTCAGCATTGTGGTGGGGCTGGCGCCCACCAACAACTCGCCCACGCTGGCCCTGACCGCGGGCGGCAGCAACGTGGTGAACGGCAGCGAGATTGCCGTGGCGCCGGGCTCGACGCTGGCGGCACTGGCGCTGGCCATCACCGTGGATGACCCCGACGGCGACGCCTGCTCGGTGGCCGCGACCATCACCAATGTGGGCACCACGGGCCTCGACAATGGCGAATTCAGCAGCGGCTCGGCCGCGGTGCCGTATGTGCTGCAGCCCACCAGCGGTCTGTTCAATGCCCCGCTGACCACGCACACCGTGACGCTGGTGGCCCAGGACGGCAACGGCGGCCAGGCGACCTTCGTGTTCCGCCTGGCCGAGCAGGCGGCCCCCGGCCAGTTCGGGGGCGGCGGCTCGGGCGGCGGCGGCGGGTGCAGCACCGGCAGCGGCGGCTCTGCCCTGGCGGCACTGGCCCTGCTCGCAGCACTTCTGCTGCTGCGCCGGCGCAAGGCAGTTCTTGCAGCCGCCTGCCTGTGTGTGCTTCCCGCAACTGCGGCCATTGACGCACAGGAGGCCGAGGCCCCCAAGGCCGATGCCAAACAGGCTGAGGCCGAGAAGAACGCGGCGCAGGCCCGCGAGTTGCTCCAGTCCGCGTGGGCCAGGCTGTACTCAGCCGAGTCAAACGGCCTGACCCGCCTGCTGGCGGACGCCAAGCTGACGGTGGAAGCCGGGCAACTCCCCTTGGCGGTGCAGCCCGTGGAAGGCTCGCTGGTCTGGTACAGCGGCGGTCAGACCTCGTTCCGGAGTGCCGAGGATGCCCAAGGCAAGTCGCTTCGGGGGCTTCAGGCCGCCCTGACGCAGCGGGCAGCCGAGCTTCTGCCCTGGTTGCCCGGGATGGCGTCGTTCGAGTCGCGCTTCGCGGGAGCGACCTTCAGCTTCACCCCCGTGGACACCGGCTCCAGAACCGAGGCCTGGGACGTGAAGGTCCTGCGCGGCACGGACTCTGTGCCCGAGTACTACCGCGTGTCGGGCGACAGCCGCGAGCTCACGGAGTTCCGGGTCGGCCAGGCCGGCGAGGATGCCTACCGGATCAACCGGCCCTGTTTTCTTGAGCACGAAGGCGACCCGGTCGGCCTCGAGCTGGAAGAGGTGACGCTGGGCCGCGAGGTCACGACCACCATCTCCGTGCCCGGGCAGGCGGTCCAGACCCGCCGCGACCTCGCCGAAACGCCCGTCTCCGTACTGGGCCGCACCAGCCACCAGGGCTTCAGCCTGGTCAGCAAACTGCAGGCGACCCTGAGCATCTCGTTTGCCGGTACGAGCGCGGAGGTGAAGGTGACGCTGGAACTCAGCAACCCGAAAGTGAACGGCGAGGCTACCGACGAAGGCCTGAAGACGGCCGGCGTTTCTGAAGACGCCCTGAAGGCGCTGAAAGAGCGCGAATCGGCCAAGTAGGGAACTCCATGGCGGCAGGCCGGATCTGACCGGGAACGGACCCGGCCTTCCGCTTCTGGAACGCAGTTCTACCCCCGCGGCGTATGTTGCGGCGCCGCGGGGGTAAACTGCACCTGCACAGGACCAACCCCATGCGCACGCTGACCATGCTTGCCGCCGCAGCCGCCCTGCTGGTTGCGGCTGTTCCCACCCAGGGCGCGCCCAAGCGCGCGGCGGGCAAGAATGAACCGCAAGTGCTGCCCCGGCCCGCCTGGGACAAGTGCTTCTGGCTGACCATCCAGCGCACCAAGAACCTGGACCCCGGCTTCAAGTCCTGGGAAGACGAATACCACGACATCGTGCGGCGGCTGGGCAAGGGCGGCATCTACGTGCGCCTGAACTACGACGGCGTGCCCCTTTCCACGGAGTTCCGCGCGCAACACGGTCTCTACGAGAGCTACGTCTGGAACAGCCCCCTGGACAGCCTGAACCCGGCCTACAAGACCGCCGACCGCCGCGCCCGCCAGTGGAACCAGCGCAACGAGCTGGTGGACGAGAAGACCGCCAAGGAGAAGGGCAACCCCGCCGACGCCGACCTCACGCCCAGCTACTACTCGCGCGAAACATGGGAGGGCATGTTCACCTACCTGCGCAGCGCGGCGACCGACGACGTGCGCCGCCGCGAGGCCGAGCGCTTCACGCTGTTTGCCGGGCCCAACGAGTTCGAGTACGTCTTCTTTGGCGGCGATGCCTGGTACGCCGATTACTCGCCCTTTGCGGTGGCGGAGTTCCGTGACTGGCTGACTCACCGGGGCTTCTTTGCCAAGGGCCAGCCGCTGGCAGGCAAAGGCCGCAAGGGCGGGGAGGATTTTGCCGACGACCCTTCGCCGGCCGCCGCCAAGGGCGGTAACCGCAGCTTCAACCAGGCCTACGGCACGGACTTCACCACTTGGGAGCTGAAGTACTGGGACCTGGACCGCTTCGCCGAGCCCCTGGAGCGCGGCGCCAAGGGCATGCCCGTCAAGGGCGAGCGCGGCTTTGTGGAGGGCGGCTTTGACTCGCCCCGCGCGCCCGGCCAGCCGCTGTGGGCGCTGTACCAGTGCAACCTTGAGGACTCGCCGGGCTATCGCCAGTGGCGCATTGCCGACGCCCTGCGCGAGCTGCTGCGCGTTGCCGTGGAGGAGTGCGGCGTGCCCAAGTCCGACATCTGGACCCGCCAGCACGGTTGCGCCCTGCGCAGCAGCGGGGTCGAGCACGCCCGCGCCTCGCTGGCGCCCTGGATGAACGTGACGCCCCACAACAACATGGGTTTCAACCTCTATGGCGTGCCCCGCGAGGCCAAGATCTGGGCCGCCGTTGCTGCCCAGGCCAAAGAGGCCGGCTGCGACTGGGGCAGCTTCGAGTTTCACCCCAGCCCCTACGATTTGAACAAGCTCAGCCAGGCCGAGTATGCCCTGGCGCTGCAGCTCTTCTGGGATCATGGGGCGCGCTATGTGCGGGCCGTGACCTGGCTGGGCAACAACACCGGCCAGAGCGAGCACGGCATGGCAGCGGGCACCATGCGCATCCGCGACACGCCCTTTGAGCCGGCCCTGCGCGAGTTCCTGGCCACCCGGCCGGACCGCCCCTTTGGCGCGGACCCGACCGCCCGCTGGCTGGTGCCGGCCCCGCGCGACCTGGCGCTGCAGGACGGCGCCGTGAGCTGGGACGAACACCTGTGGGAGGGCGAGAAGTTCACCTACGACGACTGGGCCGAGTTCGAGGGCTTTGAGGTCGCCACCTGCGAGTCCGTGGAAGACGGCAAGCCCAAGGGCTTGAAGGTGCTGGGCAAACTTGAGCGCGGCAAAGGTTGCCGCCTGGTCCTGAAAAACACCAAGGACCTGAAGGCGCTTCTAGTGGTGCGCGGCTTGTGCAAAGGCAAACTCGACGGCCCCTGGAGCGAGCCGTTGCCAACCGGCTAGCACGGGGCCTGGGGTTGGGGGTCGCGTGAGCTTCCGCATCACCGAGGAGTACGTGCAGGCGGCGCTGGAGCTTGAGCATGCCGGCTATTGCTGGCAGCCCGGCCCCGGCGACTGGCTGCTGGACCGCGACGACCACAGCGTGGGCATGCTGACCACCCGGCCTGTGGATGCCCCGCGCATCCGGCGCCTGAACACCCACCTGCCCACCCACGCGCAGGTGGACGAGATGCTGGCCCAGGCCGGCGTAGTACAGCACGGCACGCGTTTCGTGGACCGCGCCGGGCGTGAAGTCGCGGCGTTTGCCGAGTCCGCAGTTCTGGCCGACCCCGCCCTCTGCCGCCTGAAAGCCCTGGCGGCATGGTTCCGGGCCGGCGCCACGAAGTAAGCAGCAGCCGGCTCAAACCGTTGCATATTGTGCAAAGTGGCTGCCCGCGGCAGCATCAAGGTGGTACAGCCACCCCTGGAGGTCGCATGAAACCCCTTTTGCGTCTGTTTCCCTGCCTGATGCTGCTTCTGCTTGCTCTGCCCGCCAGGGCCGATGACCCGCCCGAGGACCCGGCCGACACTGCCCGCGCTGCCTACGCCGAGCTGCTGGCGGTGCGCGCCAAGGGCCAGGAAGCCCGCAGCGCTGACTTTGAGAAGTCCCGGGGGTAGACGGACGAGGCCGCCAAGAAAGCCGCGCAGGACGAAGCCATGAAGGTCTCGCGCGAGTGGAGTGAGAAGGAAAACGCCGCCACGGACACCTTCTGCAAGCTGTTCGACGCCGCGGAGGTTGAGGCCTTCAAGCTTCCCGACGAGGCCGAGCTGCTGGAAGTGGGGCTCTATGAATCGGCCCGCGACGCCCTGGAGACCAACCCCAAGCGCGCCGTCGAGCGCTGGGAGCTGCTCCTGAAGAAGCTGCCCAAGTGCGGCATGGCTGATTACGTGCGGCACACCTGGCTGCCCATTGCCCTGCCCTCCACGGGCGAACTGGAGCACGCCGAGAAGCGCCTGGGCGAGTTGTTCGCCGAGGTGCCTGAAGAACACAAGCCCACCGTGCGCATGGGCATTGGCGACGTGCAGGCCCTGCGCGGCAACTACGACGCCGCCCAGGCCAGCTACGCCGAGGCCCTGAAGGCCATCCCCGAGGATGCCGACCCCAAGAAGGATGCCCGCGGCCGTGCCCGCGGCTACATCCAGATGCGCGCCGCCCTGGTGGGCAAGCCCGCGCCTGAGGTGGACGCCAAGACCTGGCTGGGGGCCGAGCCCGCCAAGCTGTCCGCCTTCAAGGGCAAGGTGGTGCTGCTGGATTGCTGGGCCACGTGGTGAGGGCCCTGCCTTGCGTCCATGCCCGGCCTGGACGCGCTGCACGCGGAGCGTGCGGAAAAGGGGCTGGCGGTAATCGGACTTACCCAGGTCTACAAGAACGGCTATCTGCCCGTGAACATGCAGGAACTGAAAGAGGGCAAGCGCGGCGGCACTGCCAGCCGTGACATGGACGAGGCTGCCTACCTGCAGCACCTGGCTGACTTCCGCAAGAACACAGGCGTGCGCTATCCCTTTGCAGTGGGCACGAAGGAAGACTTCAAGGCCTACGGCGTGACCGGCATTCCCAGCGTGTTCGTGCTGGACAAGCAGGGCCGCGTGGCCTTCGTGGCCGTGGGCGGCGCCAAGGAGCACCTGCTGCGCATTGCCGTGGATCGGTTGCTGGCGGAGCCTTCCGCTAACGCCGGCGGATAGCGCCGGCGCGGGTCAGCTGGTGTCCTGTCCCAGACGGCTCAATGTGTTCTTGGTAGGGGCGCAGCATGCTGCGCCCCTACTTCATTCTGTTGCGCCGTGGGGACGAGGCGTGCGTCGCCTGCAAATCGGCTTGGTTCCGCACGTCGGGCGCAGCATGCTGCGCCCCTGCTTCATTTTGTTGCGCCGTGGGGACGAGGCGTGCGTCGCCTGCAAATTGGCTTGGTGCCGCACGTCGGGCGCAGCATGCTGCGCCCCTACGATTTCTAGGACAGGAAACCGGCAAACCGGCCCGGCCCTCGCCGGGCCGGCCTGTTTACGCTGCAAGACGCGGGCTCACACCTTACCGGACCTTGGAATAGAGCCTGTTCGCGGCGAATTCGCCTCAAGGCAACCTCCCCTGCCGCCGATTACTTTGCGGCACAAAGTGAGGCTCCCGTGCAGGCGCTGCTCCAGTTCCCCCGGCTATGCTACGCCACGGCACTCTCCGGCGGCACGCCGGTCCGGGCGTCCCTGCGCCTGATGGCGGCCGGCGTGGTCGGCGCCGCCTGCTGGGGCGCTGCCATGGGCATTCACGTGGGCGGCGTGCACCTGCTGCTGACCGCCCTGAAGATGCCCCTGTTCTTTGCCGCCACCCTGGCGCTGTGCTTTGCCCTGATGCATGTGCTGGCCCTGGCGGGCGGCGTGCGCGCGCGCCCGGCCCAGACGCTGCAGGTCGCGCTCTCGGGCCTCAGCGTGACTTCGACCGTGCTGGGCGCGTTCAGCCCGGTGCTGGCCCTGTTTGCCGCATGCGCGCCCATCCCAAGCAACGCCAGCTACGTGAACCTGTACGTCTTCTGCACTGCCTGCGGGGCCGCGGCCGGCCTGGCGGGCGCCCGGCACCTGGCCATGGGGCTGCGCGCCCTGCACGGCAGCACGCCCAGGGCCGTGCTGGCGGGCTGGTTGCTGATCTACCAGTTCACCGGCGCGCAAATGGCGTGGGTGCTGCGGCCCTGGATCGGCAGCAGCTACGGCGTCGAGGGCTACTACAGCCTGTCGCGCGGACTGACCGGCAATTTCTACGTGGGCGTGGGTCGTGTGCTGCTGCGCTGGATGCAGCAGTGGACCTGAGCCCCATTCTCAGGCGCAAAGGAGCAGACCATGACTGACCCCATTCCCTACAAGCCCGCAGCCGCAAGCTGCCCCGACGAGGCCGGGACCATCCCGCCCGCGCCGAAGCCCGCCTGGATGCAGCGCTGGGACCAGGACGAGTTCGAGATCAACCAGCCGGGCCTGTTGCGGGTGGGCGGCGCGCTGCTGAAGGCCCAGGGCCAGGTGGCGCGCGACCTGCTGCACGAGAAGGCGCCCGCGCGGTACGCCCTGGGCTGCCTGATCGTGACCCTGCTGGCCACCCTGGCCTACGGCGCCATCATCGGCTCGGCGGCCGGGCCGGGGCAATCGCTCTATGCGGCCCTGAAGCTGCCCCTGGTGGTGCTTGGCTCGGGCGCCATCTGCCTGCCCTCGTTCTATGTGTTCCAGTGCCTGCTGGGCGCGCGGCCGTCACTTGCGCAGGCCGCACTGGGCACCCTGCTGTTGTGCGCCGCGGCGGGCTTGATCGTGGCTGCCTGCGCACCCGTGGTCTGGTTCTTCAGCATCAGCATCGAAGCCGGCACAGCCGCATTCCTGGTGCTGCTGCATGTGGGTGTGGTGGTCGCGGCCATCGGCTTTGGCATTCATTTGCTGGCCCGCATGCATCGCTACGTGCGGCTGTACCGGCCCCATCGGCGTCTGTTCCACGGGCGGGTGCTGGCCCTGTGGGTGGTGATGTACCTGCTGGTGGCGGCGCAGATGGCCAGCTTCCTGGGGCCACTGATGGACGACGGGGAGTTCTTCCGCGGCGAGCGCCGGTTGTTTCTAAGTGCGTTTGTGCGCGCGCTGAAGTAGCGCGCGGGCGCCTCGGCGGGCGTGACGGGCGCGGCGTCGGGTCTGGCTGCTGCGCCCCCTGCCCGGTTCGGTTGCCGGTTTGCGCGCGCAGCCGAGGATGCGGCGCCCTGTCCCCCAGCCGGCGCACGATGCACAGAAAACCGGCAGCATGGGCTGGGATTGCTGCTACCCCACAATGTGGGCGGTGGCGGCGCGGCCCGCCGCCAGCATCTTCACGGCGGCTTCCAGTTCGCGGCTGGCGCCCGCCACCTGCGAGCGCAGCTCAGTAATCTGGCGCGAATACTCGTCGCTGATGCGCGCCAGCTTCTCGGTGCTTTCCAGGGTGCGGGCGCTGTCCTGGCGCATGGCCACCATGCGCTCGGCCAGCCGGGCCATCTCTTCCGCGGCTGCCGTGGTGGTCTGGCCCAGGCGGTTCACCGTGCCCGCCACGCCCGAGACCACATTCACCAGCCGCGCAATGGAAGCGTCTACCGCGACAGCCGACTCGCGGGTCTGGTTTGCCAGGTTCTTGACCTCGGCAGCCACCACGGCAAAGCCCTTGCCGGCTTCCCCGGCGCGGGCCGCCTCAATGGTGGCATTCAGGGCCAGCATGTTGGTCTGCTGGGCAATGCGGGTGATGCCCGAGAGCACGCGCGAAATCTGCGTGGTCTCGGCGGTCAGGCGGGCGACGTTTTCTTCGGCCGAACGCGCTTCGCGGGCGACCTCGCGCAACTGGGCGGCACCGGTGTTGGCGCGGCCCTCGACCTCCGCGGCGCTGGCGTCCATGTTGCGCACGCTGTCGGCGGCTTCCGGGGTGGCCTGGGCGGCCTCCTGGGTGGCCTGGCCGGCCTTGTCAAACGTGACGCTGATCGAGTTCAGACCCTGGGCTTGCACCGCCAGGCGGCCGTTCATGTGGTCGGCCAGGCGCCGATACAGAGTGCGGATCTGCGCCCCCAGCGCAGCCTCGCGCGCCAAGGCACGCAACGAGGCTTCCGGGAACACAACCGGGGCGGGCGCCGGCGCGGGTTCCGGCGCACCGGCCTGCGTCGGGTTGTCCAGGGTCAGTACGGCTTCGGCTTGCGGCTGCATGGTCGTCCTCGTGGCGATTGGCTTGTGGCGCGCTGTCGCGTTAACTGGCCCCGCTAGCGATACATCTCGGCCAGCAGGTCCACCCCGCAACGCAGCTCGCGGAACCAGTCCTTGAAGCGCTTCACGTCGTCGCCGCGGATAATGCGCCCGTGCTGGGGCACAATCGCGTCAATGGCCAGGTGGTTGATGCGCTCCACGAAGTTGCGGCAGGCGGCGTTGCTGGCCATGTAGCGCTTGTGGAAGCCCTCCATCAGCTTGAGGTGCTTGCTGAAGTCCTGCACATACAGGCTGTTGTCGCCGGGCGGCATGATGGCCGTGCCGATGTCGCCCGTGAACAGGTAGCGGGCCACAGGATCGTAGAGCACGATGTTGCCCGTGGAGTGCAGGAAGTGCGCCGGGATCACCCGCAGCTCGGACTTGCCCAGCGCCAGTGTGCTGCCCTTGTCGGGCACGCCCTGGATGCGCGTCTGGTCAAACTCGCCAAAGTGGGGCAGGAAGCGCGCCCAGATGGCCGGCATGACGAGCTTGGCCTTGGTCACGCCCGCCCACATGGGCACGCCCGAAGAAACGTCCGGGTCCTGGTGGCTGAAGAAGAGGTAATCCAGCGTGGCAGGCTCGGCAAAGCGCGAGAGGTTGGAAATGGTGCGGGCAAAATCCAGCACCGAGCCCGGGTCCAGCAGCAGGCCGCGGCCGCGATCTTGCACCAGGTACTGGTTCGCGGGCACGCCTTCGCCGGCGCCGTCGTCGGTTCCCAGCCAGATCCAGCGGTGGTCCCCCTGCTCAAACAGGACGGTGGCCTCGGTGGCGAAAGCAACGGCTGCGGGCATGGGCACTCCTTTGCGCTTGGTCCTTTTGCCACTTTATACGGTTTATCTGGTTGCTGCAAAGGTGAATCCCGTGCACGCTCGTTGCGCTTTCTGGAATAGCCAATAAAAGGACAACGTTGTCTGGAATACTGGAGGTTCATCACGGTTGAATAAAGGGGTAGCTCCATCCATCGCTTGCGGTCTTTTCCGCGACAGTGAGCGACAGAAGCCCGGTGGGCGCGTGTCGCGAGCGCCAGTCGCGGCCTGACGCGACAGCGGGACGGAACGAACACCCCCCATTTCAATGTGGATGCCACACCGGAGGACCCATGGCCGTCACCCTGCATCCGAACCTGCTCCTGCCGGACCTGCTGCAGGCTCACCCTCAGGTACGCGGCATCCTGGACCGCTACGGCCTGAAAGGCTGCGGCGGCGAGCACGGGCCCTCCGAGACGCTGGAGTTCTTTGCCAAGACCCACGGCGTGGATTACGACGGCCTCTGCCGCGAGATCGACGACGCCATCCGCAACCCCGACCAGGCTCCCACTGCCGACTACCGCCCCAGCCTGGGCGACGTGATTTACCGGCCCTTCTTCCTGGTGGGCATGGTCATGGCTGTGCTGCCGGGGGCGCTGCTGGGCACGGTGCTGATGGGCACCGCGGCGCGCATCGGAAGCGTGGTTGGACCTCCCCTGAGCTTCATCAACGCCCATGGCCACGCCATGGTCTTTGGCTTCATGGGCCTGTTCATCATCGGCTTCGGCTACCAGGCCCTGCCGCGCTTCAAACATGCGGCCCTGTGGGGCCCCAAGCTGGCCGGCCTTTCGTTCCTGCTCATGGTGGCGGGCGTGGCCATGCACGTACTGGGGTCGGCGTTTGCCTACGACTTGCAGGCCAACTCGCGACCGGGGCCGGCGGCTGTGGCCCTGGCGGGAAGCGCGCTGGAGCTGGCAGCGGCGGGCCTCTTCGCCCTGGTCATCAACCGCACCTACAAGTCCTCGGGCAAGAAGCTCGAGGCCTACGACTGGTACGTGCTGGCGGCGACAGGCTGGTTTGCCTTCAGCATCGTGGCTGAGGCTGTGCACTTCGCGCGCCTGGCATTTGCGCCGGAGGCAGCCGCCATACTGCTGCAAGTGGCCATGTTCCAGGAGCCCTTGCGCGTGGTGCAGTTGTACGGCGTGGCAGCCATGATCATCTTCGGCGTCATGCTGCGTTTCCTGCCCCCGGTGTTCGGGTTTGCTGACCCCGGCGAGAGTCGCTTCAAGCGCGTGTTCGTGCCACTCAACCTGGCCATTTCCTGTGTCATCGTCTGCTTTCCGCTGATGGTGGCCACGCGGCGCGGTCTGGTTTCCGGCGTCGGCTCCTACCATATGTGGGAGGGCCTGTACTGGCTGGGCACGCTTGCCGTGGCTGGGCTGTTCTTGTGGCTGCTGGCGGGCTTCAAGCCATGGCGCAAGCCCACGGGCAACGACCGCAGCATCAAGTTTGTGCGCATGGCGCACCTGTGGTTTGCCGTGGGTGTGCTGTTGTGGGTGGCGGAGCCCCTGTACATCGCCGGCGTGGCGGGCAGCTTCGGCCACGGCTACCACGGCGCGCTGCGTCATGCCATGACCCTGGGCTTCATCGCCACCATGATTGTGGGCGTCTCGGCCAAAGTGGTGCCCACGCTGAATGGCGTAGACCCCAACAAGCTCAGCCGCCTGAACCTGATCTTCGGCCTGCTGATCTTCGCCGTGCTGTCGCGCGTCGTGCTGGAAGGGACCAGCGACAAGGTGCCCTTTGCCTTGAAGCTGCTGCCCCTGAGCGGCACTGCGGCGCTGGTGGCACTGGGCCTGTGGGCGGTTCATGTGGGGCGCTTCATTGTGGCCCCGCCTGCTCCGCCGAGCATCTCGGGCGAAGTGGTGCTGGAGGCCGACGCCCGCGTGGGCGCCGTGCTGCAACGCTGGCCCCACCTGCTGGACGTGTTTGTGAAGCACGGCTTTGCCCTGCTCAAGAACCCCATGCTGCGTGCCACCCTGGCCCGCAACGTGACCCTGCGCCAGGCCTGTGAGCTGCAGAAAGTGAACCTGGACAACCTGCTGGCGGACCTCAAGGCCGCCCAGGGCGGCCCTGCCCAGCCGCAACCGCCGGCGGCCACAGCGGCAACAGCGGCGCCTGCCATTGACCCGGCCCTGAGCGTGGCGGAGGCCGCCCGCCGCTGGCCGGCCACGGTGCCGGTTTTCTCGCGCCTGGGGCTGGATGCCTGCTGCGGCGGCGCCGAAAGCATTGCCCACGCGGCAGAGCACAACGGCGTGCCGCTGGCGCAGGTGATGAATGAGCTGCAACAGGCATTGCAAGGAGCCCGCCATGACTGATCTGGACCGTGCAGCCGCGACAGCCGCGCCCATCACCGTGAAGGACCCCTTGGCGGAGTTCCTCGGCTTCAAAGAAGGCGGCACGATCCAGTACACGCTGGAGGACGCGGGGCGCTACGCGGGCCACCTGTGCCCGACCGTGGCGACCGCCTTTGAGATGGCCCGCGCGGGCCTGAAGGCGCTGTGGCCGACAGGCACGCCCGTGCGAGGCGGAGTGCGCGTCACCGTGCACTCGGCGCCGGACGCTTTTGCCAACGGCCCGCTGGGGCGGGTGATCGGCTACATCACTGGCGCCGGCGGCGTGGAGGGATTCCGCGGCCTGGCCGGCCACTGGTCGCGCCAGAACCTGTTGCGCTTTGATGCCACAGCCGCACCCTTTGGCGCCGTCACGTTCGAGCGCGCCGACAACGGGGCCCGTGTGGTGGTCGAGGCGCTTGCGGATGCGCTGCCCCACGAGCCGGACATCAGCGCGAACCTGAAGCCCGCACTGGCGGGCGATGCTGGCGCGCATGCGCGGTTCCAGGCGGCGTGGACGCGCCGGGTGAAAGCCGTGATCGAGCACGCCGACAAGGTGGTGCGGGTGACCTTGCCCCGATAGCACTGAACGCACGCGGAGATTATCGGACGCGGGCACGTTGCGTGCCCGTTGTCGCAGGTGCGTCGCTTGCCGCCGGCGGCGCGGGATGGGCGCGCGCGGTGTCGCTTTCCCCGCCAAGGGCAAGGTTTTGCACGGGGAGCGGGCTGGGAATCCATGCCCGGTGCGGGTTCGCCAATAGAGACGCTCCGAGGCTCTGTCAAGCGGCTTTGCGGGCGTCTGCGCGAAAAAACCTTGAATTGAAGCGGGTTTGCGGGCGCGATTTTTTCAACAATCGGGCTGGAATTGCTTGACCCCTTGGCGGCAGCGCGATATGGTTTCGCCACGCAAGGAATAGGGGGTATTGGTTCCGGCCCGCAGCGAAGTCACCCGTGAAGTCGTGCAACAAAGGGAGATAACGCAGCGAGGAAACGGGGCTTGCCTCTAGTGCGGTTGCCAACGGACTACAGCTAGTGTGTTGGCGAAGTGACAAGACAAAAATCATCCTGGACAGGCCAGGTGATCTTCGACCCACTCTCAGGAGTAGAAATGAACAAAGCCCAACTCATCGACATCATTCTCAAGAACAAGGCTGCTGGCTTCGAGAGCAAGGCCGCCGCTGAGCGCGCTTTCGACGCCGTCGTTGACGCCCTCAAGGAAGGCGTCACCAAGGACAAGAAGGTCCAGGTCATCGGCTTCGGCACCTTCTCGGTCCGTGAGCGCGGCGCCCGTAGCGGCCGCAACCCCCAGACCGGCGAGGCCATCAAGATCGCGGCCTACAAGACCGTCGGCTTCAAGGTCGGCAAGGAATTCCGCGACGGCATCAACGGCAAGAAGAAGGGCAAGAAGTAGTTTGTAGCCCCAGCCTTTACAGGGGGTCGCCGTCAGGCGACCCCCTGTGTTTTCATCACCGCAACACGCCTTGCTCAGGGCCGTCGGCCCAGCGACTGCTCGGCTTCGTCCACCGTATTCACCAGTTCGAACTGCGCCGACATGTCCAGCATGTCGAACAGCACCTTGATCTTGGGCCGTGCGTTGGCCACCAGCACGCGCCCGTCGCGGGCGCGCACCGCGGCCACCATCTTGTGCATCCACTCGATGCCGTCATCCACCACGCTGCGCAGACCCTCCAGGTCCAGGATCAGGTAGCGGGTCTGGGGCCCGAACTCGGCATTCCAGTGCTTCTCAAAGTGCGGGGCCGAAACCTTGTCGAAGTTCCCCTGCAGGGTCAGCACCTGCGCCTGCGGTACCTTGGCATCGCGGATGCCGGCCCAGACCGCACGTGCCGTCTCGGTGGTCTGCACCGGGGCGGCCTTGGACGCAGCCTGTTTCTGGCTGAGCGACACCAGCACCGTGTCCATCACTTTCACGGCGCCCTGGCCGAAGTTGGCAAAGAACTTCAAGTGCCCATCGGAGGCAGGCTCGGCCAGCTTTTCCTGCAGCAGCCGCGGCGCTCCTACCAGCGCCAGGTAGCCGCCGTCCAGGTCGCCAAAGAACCCCGCCAGGCCCGCCAGCGTGTCCAGCCCGTGCCGGTCAATGCGCGAGAGTGCCTTCACATCCAGAAACACCCGCCGCGGGCGCGGGTTCAGCGCCCGCCCGAACTCGCGCACAAAGGCCGGGATCGTGGCCGTCACCAGCGCGCCCTCCAGCCGGAACGCGCGCGCGCCCGGCGCCTGCACACGCAGCTCCTGGAAGGCCAGGTTGTTGTCGTCGGCAGTCATAGAGAGCCGTCAAGGCTAAGCAGGGCCACCCGCCGTGGGAAGCCGCATTTGGTTCCCGGTTGGCGCTTGCGCGTCAACCGCCGTTACTGTTCGCAGGGGCAACCCGTGCCAGCGGCGACAGAAGCAGCAGCAACACTACGGCAGCCAGCGCCAGGGCTGCACCGGTCGCAAAGGCTGCCGGTGCCCCCCATTGCTGCCACAGGGCGCCGAACATCAAGTTCGCGGGCAGCGCCATCAGGCCCACCGTAAGGTTGTACCAGCCAAAACTGGTCCCCTGTTCGGTCTTGGCTGCAAAGCGCGCCACCAGCGCTTTCTGGGGTGCCTCAGCCAGTGCGTTGTACAGGCCAAAGACCAGAAACAGGGCAATGGCGGCCTCGCGGCTTTCGGTCAGGGCCATGCCCGCGAACACCCCGGCAAACACCAGCCACCCCAGGGTCAGGGATGCCCGGTGCCCAATGCGATCCGCCAGCATGCCGCCCGGCGTGGAAAGCACGCTGCGCACCAGGTGCAGGGCCACCCACAGCAGGGGCAGGGCAATGACGTCTTCCTTCTCCAAGCCCAGTCGCAGCAGCAGAAAGGTGTCGCTGGCCGCCCCCAGCGTGAACACCCCCACGGGCAACAGCACCGCCAGCAGGCTGCGCGAAGGCGCCAGCAGGATCTTTTTGGCGGGCCCAGCCTGGCGCTGCTGGTCGCGCACGAGAAACACAATGGCGGCAACCGCCAGTGCGCCGGGGATGGCCGCCAGGGCAAACACCACGCGCAGGTCGGTGGTCACCCAGGCCAGCACGCCCACCGCCAGCAACGGGCCCAGCATGGCGCCCGTGTGGTCCATGGCGCGGTGAAAGCCAAACGCCTTGCCGTGCTTCTCTGAAGACGCGCTGCCGGCAATCAGGGCGTCGCGCGGGCTGGTGCGCAGGCCTTTGCCCACGCGGTCGGTGCAGCGCACCGCCAGCACATGCCAGGGGACCAGCGCCAGTGCCACCAGGGGCCGCACCAGCGAGGACAGGCCGTAACCCGCCAGGATCAGCGGCTTGTTGCGCCCGGTGCGGTCCGCCACGCGGCCGCTGACCAGCTTCAGCAGGCTGGCAATGGTGTCGGCCGCCCCCTCGATCACGCCCAGGGCAAGAGCGCCGCCGCCGGGCAGCGTGACCAGGAAGGCCGGCAACAGCGGCAGGATCATCTCGCTGGAGGCGTCCGTCAGCAGGCTAACCAGCCCCAGGGCCACCACGTTGCGCGTGAGCCAACCCTTGCCGGTGGGAATGGAGGGCAGTTCTCTCATGGCGCGAGCTGCCTCAGCAGGGCGCGGGCTGCGTCGTTGGCGTTGCGGATGCAATCCGGGATGCTGACGCCGTCAAAGGCGTTGCCGATCACGCACAGCCGCGGCGCGGCTGCCAGCGCCGCGCGCACGCGGGCCACGCGGTCCAGGTGTCCCACGTGATACTGGGCCATGGTGCCGTGGTGGCTGGCTGCTTCCACATGCAGGGGCTCGCCGCGCAAGCCCACCAGGTCACGCAGCTCGGCCAGCGCGATGGAAGCAAGCTCGGCGGGGGACTTGCCGGCCAGCTCGGGGTTCAAGGCCCCGCCCATGAAGGCTCGCAGTACCACCATGCCGTCGGGCGCGCGGCCCTCAAACTTCACGCTGCTGAAGCTGAAGGCCACCAGCTTGCGATGCTCGGCGGCGGGGATGACCGCGCCGATGCCGTCCATGGGGTGCGCCACCTGGCTGCGGCGAAAGACGAAGTTCACTACTGCCGAGCCCGCGTACTCAAACTCGGCCAGCATGGCCGAGAGGGCCGGCTCGGGCTCGCGCAGCAGGGCCGCCGAACGGTGCGCGGGCAGGGCCAGGCACAGGGCGTCGTAATGCTCGGCTGTGCTGCCGACCTTGAGCTCCCAGCCCTGCCCCTCGCGCCGCATGCCCGCCACTATGCTGGTCAGCCGCAGGGTGCCCGGCGTCAGCGCCCTTTCCAGGGCACGCGGCAGGCCGTCCAGGCCGCCGCGCAGGGTGACGAACAAGCCGTAGCGCGGCCCGGCGGCGCGGGAGACCTCGCCGCCCGTGGCCGAGCCGGAGGCTTTCTCGGCGGCGGCCCTGGCCCGAAGCGCGCGGATTACGCTGCCTTGTTCGCGCTCCCACTGCAGAAACTGCGGGAAGGTGGCCTTCAGGCTGAGCTTCTCGGGGTCGGCGGTGTAGATGCCCGCCACCATGGGCTGGGCAATGCGTGCCAGGGCCTCGCGCCCGAAGCGGCGGCGTACGAAGTCGGCCAGCGACTCGTCGCTGTCCTCGCGGCGCGCGGGCATGAACAGCTCCAGGGCCATGCGCAGCTTGCCCCAGGGCGTCAGCAGCGGCGTGGCAGCCACGGCGCGCACACTCATGGGAGAGATCAGGAAGAAGCCCTCGGGCAGGCGGCGCAACTCGCCCTGGTGCAGGATGAAGCTGCGGCGCACGCCGGGCCGGGTGCCGATCAGCTCGGCCTCCAGGCCCAGTTCGCGGGCCAGCTCCACCCCCGCGGGCTTGTTGCTGGCCCAGCAGTCCGGCCCCTGTTCCAGCAGGCAGCCGTGGGTGCGGCGGGTCTCAATGACGCCGCCCGGGCGGGCCCCCGCTTCAAGCAGCGTGACCGCGACCGGGCGCCCGGCCTTCTGGGCCTCACGCTGCAGCCGGTAGGCAAAGGACAGGCCCGAGATGCCGGCGCCGACCACGGCAACGCGAAAGGCTGGTTGTTCGGGCGATTCCATGGGTGTGCCGCACTGTTAGAGCCTGTCTGGAGACCCGTTCGCGAGCGCTTTCGGGCGGCGAACTTCGCGGTACGGCGCTCCGAAATCGCCAACGCTCGGAGTCTCCAGACAGGCTCTTACCGGTATTGGGCGCGCACGTCCAGCTTCAACAGCAGGGGCAGAAGGCGCTCAATGGGCAGGCCCATCACGTTGGCGAAGCTGCCGCGCCAGGACTTCACGAAGCCCGCGCCGCTTTCAATGCACAAGGCGCCGCACTTGCCCATCGGCTCGCCGGTGGCCACGTAGGCGTCAATCTCGTCCAGGGAGGCGGGCTTCATCTCGACCAGGCTGGTCTCGGCAAAGGACACCGTCGTCATGTCCTCGGTGTCCACCACGCAGACGCCGCTGATCACGCTTTGCAGGCCGATGGCGCAGGCCCGGGCAATGATGCGCCGGGCGTCGGCGTGGTCGGCTGGCTTGCCCACCAGCTCGCCCGCCATCACGCACATGGTGTCGGCGGCCAGCACCAGCGCCCCCTTGGGCACGCGCGCCGCCACCGCCATAGCCTTGCGCGCCGCCAGCGAGCGCACAAAGGGCTCGGGACGGTCCTTGGGGTGCAGGTCTTCGTCCACGTCGCTGACCTGCACGGTGAACTCGACGCCGTGCTCACGCAGGATGCGCGCCCGGTAGGGCGAGCCGGATGCCAGCACGAGCGATCGGGTCAGCAGGGCCATGGTGCGCGTCAGGGTTCGTGGCGGCGCCGCCAGGCGATATCCTCGCCCAGCCGCCGTTCCACTTCGTCGGCGGGCACCGGTTCTGCATTGTCGTGGATGCCGGGGCAATGGGCGGCCTCAAGCCGCCAGGCTGCCCGGTTGCGCAGGTTCTCTTCCCAGAAGGGATAAGTCCGGCACTGGGCCGGCCGCACGGCATAAATGCTGCACCCGCCGTCGCCCAGGAAAATGCAGTCCTCGTTGGGCTTCTCCACAAGACTGAAGCGCGAGTCCACGGGCCGCGTGTAGGCAGCCTGAAAGAGATCAAAGCCGATGCCCAGGTGGGCGGCGATGGTCGCCATTTCGTCGCGGCTGACCCACACGTAGCCGGGGCCGCGCTTGCCGCTGCAGCAGTCGCAGCACTCGGGGAAGCGGCAGGCAAAACGCAGGCCGCCCGCGTACCAGGCGCCTTCGCGCTTCTGTTGCAGCAGAGTTCTGGCCCGTTGGGTGCTGTCGCCGTCCATGCCCGGAGCATACAGAACTCCGGGCATGGCGCACGGACCGGGCTACAACACGGCGTTCAGGACGCCGAAGGCAATGCCGATGAGGATGATGGTCCAGGCGATCATGCAGGGAATGCCCAGGATGATGGAGATCCAGGCCACGATGCGCGTGCTGCGCACCGTGCTGAGGTCCGAGTCCGGGCGCCGGTAGCGCTTGACCAGGTCCTCAACCGTCTTGGCGCGGCGCAGCGCCCTGGGACCCACGAACAGCGACACGGGCAGGCCGGTAACCAGCAGCACCACCAGGCCGATCACAGCCAGGTTCAGCATGCCGGTGTCCGGGTTGGCGGGCGGGAGGCTGGCGCCGGCCGGGTTCAGCGGGCGGCGCGCGACAGGTCGGCGAAGTGCCATCGGGGCGTTTGCGGCGGGGCTGTTCATCTCGTCTCCTTGGATTTGTTTTCTCAGATGACGAGACAGTACCCCGTGCGGACGTCGCCGCCGATTACAACACGCCGGGTGGTTTGGAAGCCGGCCTGCACGCGACTGCGCGACAGTCGTCAGTTCTTGGCGCCCTGGATGGCGGCAATGAAATCCGCCGTGTCCTTGAACTCGCGGTACACGCTGGCAAAGCGCACGTAGGCCACGCTGTCGAGCTGCTTCAGCCGCTCCATGACCAGCTCGCCGATCACGCGCGTGGGCACCTCGCGGTCGTACTTCTTGTTGATCTCGTCCTCTATACCCTGCACGACTTCGTCAATCTGGGCGGTGGTGACCGGGCGCTTCTCGCAGGCGCGCACGATGCCGTGGCGGATCTTCTCTGAGTCAAAGGGCTCGCGGCTGCCGTCCTTCTTCACGACGCGCAGGGGCGCTTCTTCGACGCGCTCGTAAGTGGTGAAACGCTTGCCGCAGGCCAGGCACTCGCGACGGCGCCGCACCACGCCGCCCTCCGAGGCTGAACGGGAATCCACGACGCGGTCGTTGTCAACTTTGCAGAACGGGCAACGCATGAGGTCCCCAAGTGGCAGTGGGTTGGCAGCAAGATGGTGCGGCTATCGTAGCGCCCGGTTTGCGCCCACCGCAAGATGTAGTGTGTTGATACGCCCAATTTGCCTCTTGTGCCTTATCTCTAGGTGGCCGTTGAAGAAATCGCCTTTGGCGCCTTCCCCAGCGGAAAGCGACTGCCCTGCTTGCGGCGTGCAGCCGCGCGCCGGTCGGCCCGTGAAGCCGCGCGGGCCGGGCGTCGAAATGCGCTTTTGCAACGCCCCGCAGGGATAACAGCCGGGCCGGAATTCGCTCAAGCTCTTCAGCCGCAACGCCGATTCAAGCCATACGCACAATTGCGGAGCCCACCATGGACGAGGTCACTCGCATCCTGGAGTTCTTTGCCACCAAGGTGGAGGGCCTGCGCACAACCAACCCGCGCCTGCCCGTGCAGGCGCTGCTGATGACCGTGGAAGGCCGCGCTGCCCTGCTGGAGAGCCAGGAACAACTGGCGGGCGCCCTGTGCGACCTGCTGGACGAGATGGGTGCGGCCCGCCGCGCGGGGTAGCAGCCGGTCTCCAGCCCCGCTGCGAGTTGCCTAGCCTGCTAGAAATCGCCGTCAAAGAGCGGGATGGTGTTGTCGAAGTCGGGCGATTGCGCGTTCTTGAGCAGCGTGCGCGCCTCAATGGTCTGGCCCGTTTCCAGGTCCAGCAGTTTGGCCGAGAGCGGCAGCATGCCGGCGCGGATGCCGTTGATGATGCTGCTTTCCTTGAAGGGCCCCTTCATCTCGCCCCTCACGATAACCTTGTACGCTTTGGTTTTGGCCATCGGTCGCCCCGGCGCACAGTATAGCCGCTTGCCGGCCCGGCTGCCCAGCAACAGGCCGCGTTTACGCCATCTTTAACTGTTGTTGCTGCAATGCGCCCATGCGCGAGTTTGTCGCCGAGCTGCTGGGCACCTGGGCGCTTGTCTTTGCCGGCACGGGCGCCATTGTCGTCAACCAGGTCAGCGGCGGCGCGGTGACCCACCTTGGCGTCGCGCTGGTGTTCGGGCTGGTGGTGACCGCCATGATCTGCGCCTTCGGGCCGGCCAGCGGCGCGCACCTGAACCCCGCGGTAACGCTGGCCTTGTGGGCGGCAGGGCGTGCACGCCCGGGCGCCGTGCCGCGCTATGTGGCTGCACAGGTGCTGGGTGCTGTGCTGGCCAGCGCCTCGTTGCTCGCCCTGTTCGGCAACGTGGCGGACCTGGGCGCCACCCTGCCCGCCGGGCACTTCAGCCAGAGCCTGCTGCTGGAGTACCTGCTGAGCCTGATCTTGATGCTCGTGATCCTGGCCACCGGCGGCAAGCCCGGCGAGAGCATCCTGGTGCCCGCCGTGGCGGTGGGCGGCGTTGTCGCGCTGGAAGCCCTGTTCGCCGGGCCCGTCTGCGGGGCCAGCATGAACCCCGCGCGCAGCCTGGCTCCCGCGCTGGTCAGCGGCAACACGCGGTACTTGTGGGTCTATCTGGTCGCTCCGGTGGCGGGCATGTTCACGGCTGTGCCGCTGTGGGCGGTTATGCGCCGGGAGCGCTCGCCATGAGCCCGCTGGAGCCGCTCCATGTGCTGTTCTTGTGCGTGCAGAACTCGGCCCGCAGCCAGATGGCGGAGGGTCTGGCCCGCGCCATGGCTCCCGCCGGCGTGCGCGTGTCTTCGGCCGGCTCTGCGCCGGCACAGGTGCGGCCGCAGGCGGTGGCTGTGCTGGCGGAGCTGGGGCTGGACATCTCGGCGCAGCGCAGCAAGGCGGTGGCCGAGATTGACACCGAAACCGTGGACCTGGTCATCACCCTGTGCGCCGAGGAAGTCTGCCCGGTGTTTCCCGGGCCCGTGCGGCGGCTGCACTGGCCCCTGCCGGACCCGGCCAGGGAGGGCTCGCTGGAGGCGTTTCGCGCCGTGCGCGACGAGATCCGGCGGCGGCTGAAGGAGCTTTGGCCCTCGGGCGATGTTCAACCGCAGTAGGCTCACGTCCTGCGATCAGAACCCCCGGGCTTCCGGCCGCAGATAGCCCGGCACTTCATTCAGGCAGATACGCAGGATGATGACACTCAGGGCCGTGGCGTAGCGGTCGCCGCCGTCACCCTTCTCCTGGCCGATGGCCGGCCAGCGCCCGTCGCCGCCCTGCAGGCGCAGGGCTTGCCGGATCATCACGCTGCGCCAGGCTTCCCACTGGAATCCGCCGCGAAGGTAGTTGAGGCGCGTGCCGTAGTACGCGTAATAGAGGATGTACTCGCCGCCGTCGTCCACTTGGGTGCCCGAGGGCAGGTGGTGGTCCAGGTCCCACACGGCGCCTGCCTGCTCTTCCAGTGGCTCGTCCATCAGCAAGTACAGCAACAGGCCGATGGAGTTGCGGATGTTGTTGCCGTCTGAGTGGCTGGGCAGGTAGGTGAACTCCCCGCTTTCGCTTGTGCAACGTTTCACGAACTCGGTGCCCCAGGCCACGGCGTCGCGCATGCCATCCACCTTGACTCCGGCGGCGTCGGCGGCCAGCAGGGCCACCAGGCACCAGCCCGCGATGGAGATGTCGCCGGTGTCTTCGTCGGGCCCGTAGCGCCACCCGCCGTGATACTCGTTGTGGCGCTGGATGGGCCCCTTCCAGGCGGGGTCTTTCACCGTGGACTGCTGCGCTGCCAGCAGGAAGCGCACCTGGCGCTCGCACAGCTCCTTGGCACCCGCGATGCCGGCCTCGGCGGCTTCAGCCAGGGCCAGGGTGGCAATGGCTGCCTCATACAAGTTGTCGCTGGCTGTCCCCAGGTTCCGGCCGCGCCACGAGACCTCGGCGTCTGCAACAGCTTTCTTTGCGAACCACTGCACATACTCGGCCGCCAGGACCGCCTGGAGATCCTTGTTGCCTTTCACGCCCGAGAGCGCCGCCAGCACCAGGCCCTCCACAGCCACGACATGACTCTCTCGCACCTTGGCGGGTACCGTGGTCTGCAGCCAGGCCTCGCCACGGGCGATGGCATCGCGCGCCTGCTTGGTCAGCGCGTCATCCACGCCGGGCGTGAAGGGCTCCAGCACAAACGTGTAGGTGAAGCCCTCGGTGGTGCTGTGGCTCATGAAGAAGACCAGCTCCCAGGTGCCTGCCTCCAGCACGGGGTAGTACACGTAGCCGCCGGGGCGCGGCTCGTCGGTCTCGTACGAGTAGCGGGGCAGTTTCTTGCGGCCGAGCTCGGGGGGCTCCAGCCGGGTCTTCAGGTTCAGGTCCTTGGGCTTGGGCGTACCGGTGCCTTCCACGGCAAGGCGATAGACACCCCGGCGCGGCACCTCGATGCTCCAGTGGTCGGAGTCGCTCTCGCTGCGTGAGTGGAAGCCGCGCATGGTCTTGCCGACCACGGCGATGCTGGGCTCGTCGCGGTTGTTGTTGGGTTCGGACTCGGAGTCTTCAACCTCCGGGCTGGCGGTAATCGCAAGGCGCCAGGTTCCGCCCTCGGCATAGCCGCCGCACGAGATGCAAAGCGAATGCTCTCCGGCGGGCACGCGCTGGCGCAGCAGAAAGAACACGCTGCCTTCGGGGCTGTGCAGCGTGTGCTGCCCGAACACCAGGCCCTCAATGTTGAAGTCCACGTCGGTCTTCTTGCTGCAGGTAATGCGGAAATCGCAGAGCATGTCCGCGGCCGCCACCAACCAGAAGTGATCGCGGTCTTGCTCGTCGCGGACCGTACCGCTGACCGTTGCGCCGGGCGCGATGCGCTGCAGGTTCTCGGCGTCGCGGACGTCGTTGGACTCGGCCTCGATGACTTCGCCGGTCAGGGGCGCTTGGGCGGGGGCTTCCTGGGCAACGGCTGTGCCCGCCGCACGGCAGAACAGCCCCACCACCAGCAGCAAGAACACGCGTTGCAGCATTATTCGCCCTCCCCAAGCTCAGACGCCAGGTACAGCAGGCCGCACACATAGCCCAGCATAAAGGCCTTCTTGGACATCTCCTGGCTGCCGGCGCCGAAGATGGCCTTGCTGGCCAGTTCGCGAAGCTGGTCGGCTGCTTGCCCGCCGGCCCACTCGTTGCCCATGAGATTGCCGGCCTCCTGCCCCGCATGATGGAAGAAGTCGGTCTGGTCGGCCCAGTACTCCATGTCTTTCAGGGCGCGAAGCACCGCCTGGGTGTGGCTGTCGCCCTCGACGCGATAGGCGCTGTACACCCACCACGAGATCACGGCACCCCGGAAGCAATGGAAGGCCGCCATGGGGTCCACGGTCAGCTTTTCCTGCATTCCCTCTTCCAGCTTCTCTTCCGCCGCCTTCTTGAACTCGTCCATAAGGTGGTCGCTGATGAACGGGTCGGCGCCGCACAGGCCGTGCTCCATGATGCCCACGGAGTACCCGCATTCGGGCTCGTAGGCGTAATAGGCAATCGTCCGGCGGGGCCAGGCGCCCACCATGCGGCTGGGAATCAGCACGCAGCGGCCGCGCTGCAGGTCGCGCCGCGCGTGGCGCTTGACCTGGTCCGAGACCGGCAAGGCATCCAGTTGCGCGGCCTGCGAGGGCTCCAGCCACAGCAGCTCGGTCAGCGGCCGGTCCACGGTCACCTTCACCGGCGAAAGGCCCGGTGCGGACAGATCCACCTCCACCTTCTGGGCCTGCAACTCGTTAAGCGTGATCTGCAACGTCAGCTTGCCGTACTTGCCGGGGCGGGGCGCCAGCTCCAGTATGCCGTCCAGGCGGCTCTCCAGCTCAACGTCCTCCACAACCCCTCGGGCGCCCGGTACCGGGGCGCCGCGCTGGTCCACCAGCAGGCAGCGAATGGTGGTGTGCACCTCCACCAGGCGGTCCGCCATGCCGACCGGGAAGCGCGCGTCGTCCAAAAAGGCCACGGTGTCGTCGCCCAGTTTGGCCCGCAGCACGCGCAGCTTCTCGTCGCGGTTGTTCACTTTCACGGTGATCTCGCCTTCGCCGGCCGGCTGCAGCTCGCCCTGCCACTCGACGGGCCGCGGGCCCTGGTGGTCGTCGTTGGCGCCATAGCGGCCGCACAGGCCAATGGGCGCTGCCTTGCCGGCCTTCAGGGCCGCATACACCGCCCGCGAAACCACAAACGACGTGGCCTCCTGCGGGTCCGTCTCGCCGGCCAGGTACCAGGGATTGTGAACAGCCGCCAAATCCAGTGCCGCCGCCGAGATCACGCGCTTTCCCTTGGCGGGGCGCAGCCCCGCGTGCACACGCCACTCCAGCGACAAGCCGGACTTGCAGTCCACCACGCGGATGTCCTGCTCGGTGCGGCTGTCGCCCTCGCCCCAGCGGAACGAGAAGCCGGCGCCTCCGGCCACCAGCGAAAGCGGCTGCAGCTCCAGGCGCACGTCCAGCACAAAGCCCGGCCCCAGGGGCGGCTCGGCGGGCTGCCCGGCCAGCGCCACTTCCAGCGCGCCCGAGGCCGCCGCGGCTTCGTCGAACTGTTCGTCCAGGGGCTTGCCGGCGGGCAGCCGGATCGCGCCCTCGGTGGCCGCCAGCGCCTGCGCGAATTCCGGCCGGATGGCGCCCGCGGTCAGGCGCAGCTTCTGCTGCGCGGTGCGTTCCACGGTTGCCTTTACATCGTTGCGGCCGGCCGCCGCAAAGTGGGCTTTCTCGCCGGGCTTGAGGGCCGAAAGCACCTGCTGGGCGCGGCGCAGGCGGCGGTCCACGCTGTTGGGATAATCCTCGCTGATACTGCTGAAGATGCTGAAGGCCGAGTTCGAGGGCTTCTTGGTGATGCGCTCCAGGAACATCTGCTCCAGCGCGCTCTCCAGGCGGCTGCGGCACTCGGTGGCGGCGCGAGCCGGCCCGGCCTCGCCGGCAAAACGCACGTTGTCCTGGCGCAGGTCCAGGGTCAGCAGCGGCTGTTTGGCGATCGGGCCTTCGTGGCGGCCCAGGAAGACGATGCGGGGCCGGTCAAACTGGGCGCGCACGGCAAAGCGTTTCTCGATCTTCTCCAGCTCGGCGTCGCTGTCGAGGCACCAGTCCAGCAGCGTCAGGTAGGCTTGGGCGGCCTGGTCCTGGGCCGGGTCGCGCCCGGCCTCCTTCAGGCGCAGCTCCTCTTTCTCGCGCACGTACTTGCCGACTCGCGCGGGCAGCACCACGAAGTCGTGACGGTCGCCGGGATAGCCGTTGGCGTAGCCCACGCGGTTCTTGCGGTGCCAGAACTCGCGCTCGCTGGACCGGCCGCCTTCCTCAAGGAAGCTCAGGCTCAGGGCCTCGGCCCCGGCGGTGTCCACCTCAATCACCACCGGCTCGCTGCGGTAGGGCCGCAGGGTCAGGCGGGCCTTGTTCTCGGCGGGGAACTCCAGGCTGTGCACGTTGCCCAGCAGCGCACCCGCGGTGGTCTGCATGCCCTTGGCGTCGGTGCCGCCGGCGCGCTCCACATTCAGGCGCACATCCAGCGTGGCAGCCTTGTTGGTTGCCGCCCCGTTGTACAGGGCCGGTGCAGCCACCATGGGGTCGCAGCACTGGATCAGCGCGTCTTCCACCAGCGCCTTCTCCTCGGCGCTGCCGCCGCCGTCCCACAGGCAGCCCAGGGGGCCCTTGCGGTCGCCCTGGTAGTCCAGCGTTGTCAGGCCAGCCACAAACTCCTTGATGCGCACGGGGTCGCGGCCCAGTTCCTCGGCCTTCACGCGGAAGTAGTCAAACGGGAACGGGCCTTGGGGCGTCTCAACCGGATGGCAGCGCTGCATGAGCAGCCAGATGATGACGGCAGCCACCACCAGGGCGACGAAACCGCCGGCAAGCCGCTTGTTGCGGCGGCTGGCCTGTGCATTGGCGTCAGTCATGGAGTCCTCTGTGCAGGTTGGGCGCGTGCCTTTTAACATGGGCGCAACGCGGGTGAGTTAATTTCAGACTGAACTGTCCGGTGTGTGCAGCCGGCGCGCGCGGGGGTCCTTAGACAGCCTGCTACGGCTGCTCCAGGAACTTCATGCTTGCGTAGCGAATGTTCGCGTCCAACTGGTCCGGGATCCACTTGTCGTTGGTCCACACCAGCCGGATGGTGTGCGCGCCCGCCAGTTTGCCCAGGGCCAGCCGCCCGGTTTGCTCGTGCAGGCTGTCGGCCAGAATGCTGAGGCTTCCCTTCTTCTGGCCGTCCACGTACACGTCCACCGCGAATTGATAGTCGTTGTCCACAATGCCGTGGTTGGTGCAGCCCAGCAGCAGGTCAAAGCTGCCGCCTTCCACGCCGGGCTCCGGCTGGGCGCCGAACTCGACCTGCCACTCAATCCAGTGGGTCTGCCACGCGGTGTAGATGCCCGGGTCCTCAGGCTTGCTGTCGGGGAACCAGCGCTCGGCGTCTTCCACCGCGGTGTAGTCGCGCGGTCTCACGGTCAGCTCGCGTCCCGGCGCCAGCACCAGCGCCATGGGCCCGGCGGCTGCGGCCTGTGCCGCTTGCGGGTTTTGCACGGTGCGCGGGAAGTAGCCCACCTTCTGCAGGGCCACCGAATGCAGCAGGAACTCCGCCTTCACCACGTACTCGCCCGTGGCGCTGGTCAGCTCGCGCGTCTCGGTGCGCGCCTTGATGGCCTGGCTGTTGGATGCGGCCTCGTGCAGCTCAAGAGTCACAGAAGTCAACAAGGCCTGGCTGCGCGAATCACGCAGGGTGAACCACAATACGGGCTTGCGGTTGGCAAACGCCAGCAGCACGCCCGAGGCGCCGGGGGTGACGCCTGACTTCTCCTGGGTGATGAAGTCGTCATGGCTGAAGCGCAGGGCGCTGACTGCCTTGCCCGGCTGCGCAACGGTAAACCAGCCCGAGCCGTCGGTGAGTGCCCGTTGCGGCGTGGGGTCGCCCAGGGTTTCCACCACCGCGCCGGCCACGGGTGCTCCGTCGGCGTCCACGACCTGGCCGGTGATGGCTGTGTATCCGGCGTTCTCAAAGACCAGCACGTCGAAAGGCCGGGGAATCTCGATGGCCTTGGAGTCCGAGGACTCCGACTTCTGGCGCGGCCGCGCGCAGCGGCGCGTCTGCAGGGGCGAGCCCGACTCCAGCAGGGTCACGAAGGGCGCGTCGCTGCCGTCCCAGGTGCTGCGCAGCAGCGTGCGGCCGCGGCGAGCGGGGTCTTGCGCCTCGGCGGGCACTGCCACCTGCGGGAACTCGGCCAGCAGCGCGGCGGCCCGGACCGGGTGCCAGCGCTGCGGGTCCAGTTCGCCGGTGCAGCACAGCACCAGCTTCCCGGCGGCATAGTTGAACTGGCCGGCGTCGCAGTCCACGTCAAAGGGCGTCTCGGGCGCCCACAGGATGCCCAGGGCGTTGGTTTCACCGGGGCGAAGGGCGGCGATGGGGTAGCCGGCCAGGATGCGATTGCCCAGGCCGGTCAGCGTCGGGTCCTGGTTGGCGTCCACGGGCTGCACCAGGTCCACGGCAATGCCCAGGGTGGGGTGGCCCTGGGGGGCACGCAGGGGCGCCGGGATCTGGCCACTGAAGTTGCCCAGGGCGTCCGTGCGAAGGTCCGTTATCACCGGATAAAGCGCGCCGCCCGGCTGGTTGTTCAGGGGCAGGAACGAGATCATTCGCAGGCTGGCGTCGGCGATTCCCTCGCGCGAGATGGGGGACATCAGCTTGCCGGTGACCGGCGTGGGCGTCATCTCAGGTGCTTCCAGGCCCTCGTCACGGAAGGCCTGCTTCCATTCGTCGGGCTTCAGGCTCTTGCGCAGGGCAGGCTGGTTGCGCTCGGCAACGGCGGGCGTGAGACCCACCTCGCGCTCGTGACGGGCGCGGCCGCCGTTGATGCGGGCCTGCTCTTCACGCTCCGCAGGCGTCAGGTTGCGCGGGGGATCCTGTCTGATGTTGCCGGGTGCCCGGCGTGGGGGGTTCGTCCCGGGGCTTGACGGCTGAGTGCCGCCGCCGGGGCTTGCCGGCGTGGCGCCCGCCGGCTGGGAGGGCTGGGCTTCAGGCGCGGAGCCTTCTGTTCCGGCGGGTGCCAGGGGCAGCGGCGTGCTTTCTGCGGCTGCCGGCGGCAATTCGGCCGGCGCGACGGCAGGGGGAGCGGCCTTTGCCACGGGCACTTGTGCGCCACCGGCATTGGGGCGCGCGGGGCGCGATTCGCCCGGCGCAAGCATCAGCCAGGCCGCCAAGGCAGCCAGAAGCAGCAGCACCGGAAGCACGATCAGCAGGGTTCGCCCGCGCATGCAGTCTCCGCAGACAGGTTACCTGCCTCCTTCGTGCACACGAAACAAATCTCCGTCCTGTTCGGACGCCGCCGGCGGGGGCTCTGCGCGCCCGGCAATGGGGCGGCAACTGCTGAAGCGAAGATGGCGAAGAACGGCAACTGCGTTTGAAAACCGAGTTACTGAGTAACAGAGAACTGCCGACGACAACGGCAGTGCGGGCGAGGACGCCCGCATCACGAACGGCAGCGGCACGCGGGCCGGGACGGCCACGCCACAAACTGCAGCAGCATTTCACGCCAGGGCGCAAGGGTGGCAAGGGGCGCGAAAAGCGGGGCAAAGCAGAGCTACGGGACAATCGCCTTGTTGTTCTCCGTGGGCCCGTTACTCCAGCGGCGCTTTCACACCGCTGCAGCGGGTGGCAGCCCGGCGCCCGGCTACCCTTCTTTCTTGTATTGCGGGTTGGCCTTCAGCGTCAGGTCCACGGCAAAGGCCTCCTCGCTGTCCACCTTGAACGAGACTTCGTCGGTGGCCAGGTGGAACGCGCTCAGGCCCGCCCATTCTTCTTCCTTGAACGCGCGTCCGCCCTCCATGGCGGCAAACACCAGCTTGAAAGTGGCCCCGCGCTGGGTGAGCGGCACGAACACCTTGCCCTGCTCGCGCAGCACCGGGTTGTCGCGGAAGGCGTCGCTGGAGAAGGGCCCGAACTCGCGGCCCTCGGCGTTCACCATGCGGATGAACACCACCAGGTTGCGGCATGCCGTACCGTCCGCCAGCTTCACGGTTCCCACCGCAAAGGGAATCTCGAACTTCAGGGTGGCGGTCTGGGCCGCGGCGCGGGTCACCTCCAGCTCGCCCAGCAGCACGCTGCCGCGCGCGCCGTAGGCCTCATACTTGCCGGGAGCCAGGCCAATGAAGCGCAGTTCGCCCCTCTCGCCGGTGATGCCTCCCGCGGTGTAGCTCTGGCGGATGTGCGCGGGCGCCTCGATCTTCTTGGGCAGCAACTGCACGTCCAGCTCGTTTACGGGCAGGTCGTGCTTGTGGGTGACGACCGAAACGTCCAGCACCGGCATGTCCTCGGTGTAGAGCTTCCAGATGATCTCCTTGCCCGCCAGTTCGGAGGCCTTCAGGTTGGGGATCACCTTCAGCACGCGGTCGTTGCCCTGGGGGCGGATGACCGCCGTAAAATCCTCCGGGTCCACCATCCAGGCCCGCACCTTGAAGGTACCCACCGGCCAGATCACCTCGTTGCCCTGGGCGTCGTACTCGTCCGCCATCTGGCCGTCGGCGGTGGGGTTGCGCAACTGGCGCAGGTACTGGTTGCTGTACAGGTCAATGTTCGCAGCCAGCCCCTCGCCGGTGCGTGCGTCCACGACTTTGCCCTTCAGAACCGGCCCCTCCAGCACAGCCATGTCCAGGGTGCGCTCGCCGAACAGGTCGAGCTTGCCGACCACTTTGATGTGCCCGATCCAGTCATCGCCGCTGCGGTCGGCCCAATAGGACCACACGCTGTAGTAGCCCGTGGGCAGGTCCATGGAGAAGGTGCCGTCCTCGGCGGTCATGGTGCCCAGCGGCTGGTCAAAGAGCTGGGTGGTGCCGTCCTGGGCAACATCGAGGGGGGCGATCATCACGTTGGCGCGCGGCGCGGGCTTGCCCGTGGCCCCGATGGTGACCTTGCCCGACAGCCGCACGTTGCGCAGGGGGCGCACGCGCACCTCCCAGCTTTCTTCCTTTTCGAACGACATGCGCTGCAGCGGCAGAGTCGCCCAGGCGTCGGGCACGGTGTACTCGCCGAAAGCGAAGACGCGCAGCTCGGCGGGCTTCTGCAGCAGGGTCAGGACAAGCTGGCCATCCTCGGTGGTGAGGGCCTCGTGGGTGGCCAGGGTGCCATCGGAGAAGCGCGCCAGCGTGAGCAACTTGAATTCGGCCAGGGCGGCATCAGCCCCCAGCATGCGCACGGTGCAGCGGATGGTACCCACGGGCTTCTCGCCGGTGCCGATGGTGACCGCACCCTTGGCGACCTCTTGTGCCGCGGCGGGCGAGGGGCCCAGCAGGGCCGCTGCCGCCGCCAAGGCGGCCAGCAGGGCGCACAGGACACACAGGGCAGTTCGCGGCATGACAGCCTCCATTGGCCAGCCACTGGGTATAAACGGCCCGGGCGGGCGCGGGTTTGGGCGGGGCAGGGTGATTGTGCGGCTGGCAGGCGGCTGCGGTCAAGCACGGTGGTGGGGGCCGCTGCGCAGCCCCACGCCACAACTACGCCTGGGCGGGGGTGGCTGATGATCCGCTTTGCACTGCCCACAGGTCGGCGTAGGTGCCGCCCGCGGCCACCAGCGCGTCGTGGTCGCCCTCTTCCGCCAGCACGCCGTCTTTCAGCACCAGGATGCGGTCCGCGTTGCGGATCGTGCTCAGGCGGTGCGCAATCACCAGTGCCGTGCGGCCCGTAACCAGCTCGCTCAGGTTCTGCTGGATAATGCGCTCGGTCTCGGTGTCCACGCTGCTGGTGGCTTCGTCCAGCACAAGAATGGGCGCGTCCTTCAGCAGCGCGCGGGCAATGCTCAGGCGCTGGCGCTGGCCGCCCGAGAGCTTGATCCCGCGCTCGCCCACCAGCGTGTCGTAACCCTGGGGCAAAGTCTGCACGAACTCATGAAAGTGCGCGTGGGTGGCGGCCTCAGTCACCTTCTCCAGCGGCACGTCCACGCCCGGATAGGCAATGTTCTCGCGGATCGTTCCGTGAAACAGGAACACATCCTGGCTGACCAGCGCGATCTGGCGGCGCAGGTCCAGCTGGGCCAAAGCACGCACGTCGTGGTTGTCAATCTTCACGGCGCCGCCGTTCACGTCGTACAGCCGCAACAACAGCTTGATCAGTGTGCTTTTGCCGGCACCCGTGGGGCCGGCAATGCCCACCATCTCGCCCGCAGCAACCTTGAAGGAGAGCCCGTTCAGCACGGGTTCGCGGTCGCGATAGCGAAAGACCACGTTGTCGAACTCGACCTCGCCGCGGGCGCGGCCCAGGGCTGCCGGCTGGGCGGGGTCGGCAATGCGGGGCGGGGTGTTCAAGAGGCTGAAGACGCGAGAGGCGCCGGCTCGGGCGCGCTGGTACTCGTCAAAGGTCGAGCCCAGGCGGGTCAGCGGCCACAGCAGGCGCTGGATCATCATGCAGAACAGCACCAGTTCGCCGGGGCTTACCTTGCCCTGCATGGCCCACCAGCCGCCCAGCACAATCACGGCGGCAAAGCCGAGCGCAATGGCCATGCGAATCAGCGGCGTAAACACCGTGCTGAGCTTGATGGCGTTGCGGTTGGCGCGGCGGTAGGCGTCGCTGGCCTGGGCCACACGCTGCTGCTCGAAGCTTTCCGCCGTGAAGCTCTTGATGACGAGTATGCCGCCGATGTTGTTCTCGAGGCGCGTGGCTACGTCGCCCACGGACTCGCGCACCTTGCTGTAGCGCGGCTCCAGCATGCGCGAGAAGCGCAGGCTGCCCCACACAATCACGGGCAGCGGGATCAGCCCCACCAGCGCCAGCAGCGGGTTCAGCCCGAACAGCACGCTGCCCGCGAACAGCACCAGCACCACCAGGTGCACCAGCTCGGCGAAGCCGGTGTTCAGGAAGCGCTCCAGCTGGTTCACGTCGTCGTTCAGCATGGCCAGGGTGCGGCCCAGGCGGTGCTCTTCAAAGAAGCGGATCTCGCGCTGCTGCATGCGCGCGTAGGCGTCCATGCGCAGGGCATGCTGGGCGTCCTGGGCCAGGGTCATGAAGCCATAGGCGTAGCCCCACTGCGAAAGGCTCTCCAGGCCGAACACCACCACCGTCATCACCGCCAGGAACACCACCTGCGACATGGCGCTGCTGATGCCCAGCCAGCCCGGCAGCCACGAGGGCGCCGTGCCCGCCACCACGTCAATCAGCCACGCCACCAGGATGGGCGGGGCGAGATCCAGCACCTTGTTGACCACGGCCCACCACGAGGCCACCAGCAGCCGCCCCCGCATGGGATTCAGGTAGCGGAACAGCCGTGACATGGGGTTGGAAACCGGGTCCAGCAGCGCTTCGTCGGGCATGTGGCCTGTTTAGCATGGCCAAAAACGCGCGGCAGAGTGGGCCACTTGAAAAGCACAAACTGGCTGGTGCGGGCTGGTTGCGGCAGTGGCAGGCGCGGGTGTGCGGCGGTTTTGTCGCAGCACGTGATAGGAATAGGGCCACGAAAGGAACGAGTATGAACCGCAACCAACGAGTGCCCCAGAACAACGACCAGCGCCTGGCCCGTGCGGCAGAGCTGTTCCGGATGCGCGGAGGCGAGGGCCTGAAGCGCGCCCAGCGGCTGCTGGACGGCACGCTGGATGTCTATGAGCAGGACCTGCAACGCACCCGCAGCGACAACAGCCCCGAGAAGTTCCGGTGGCGCGTCAAACCCGCCGAGGCCATGCGCGCCATGCGCGAACAGCAGCGGCTGCAGGCTGCGCTGGAAGAGCTGCTGACCCGCTGCCACGACGAAGCCATGGCCGGCGAGCCGGCCGCGCAGCATGAGACTGCGACACCCGCAGCCAGGGCGCCCGAGGCCCGCCGCGGCGACCCGCCGCCCCCGGCAGCAGGGCGATCAGCCGGGCCGGATCACGATGGCGGCGAGGCCGGTGTGCCGGTCGCGGCCCAGGGCCGCGAAGGCGAGGCCCGCCGACCTGCAGCCTGAGCGCCCGGGTACCGGTACTCTTTGACATCCTCGTCATGGGTTGTGTTCTCGGCAGCGGCCGGGACGGCCGGCCACAAAAGCAGTTGCTGTTCTCTGCGGGCTCTGCGTCTTTGCGAGAGATTGCAGTTCGAAGCGGTTTTTGCGGGCGGGACGCCCACATCACGAACTGCTTCTGCGGGCGAGGACGCCCACATCACGAACTGCTTTTGCGGCCGAGACGGCCACATCACGAACTGCTTCT
>JADLBZ010000199.1 GCA_020847415.1 Planctomycetota bacterium | reverse complement strand
AGATCTTCCGGTTCCCGCTGGTGATCACGCCCTTCAGTTATGCGTTCGGTTGCGCGGTGGTGCTGGCGGCCAGCGTGATCTCGGCCTTGCTGGTGCGGCGCCGCCTGGACCACCTGGACCTGGTGGAAGTCCTGAAGAGTCGCGAGTAGAAAGGCACCATGGTCTGGTTGAAACGCATCCTGCTGGTACTGGTGGCCCTGGCGGTGCTGGGTGCCGTGGCCTACGGCTTCATGCCCAAGCCCGTGGCGGTGGACACAGCAGCCGTGACCCGCGGCGAGTTGCTGGTGACCGTGGACAACGAGGGCCGCTGCCGGGTGAAGGACCGCTTTGTGCTGTACGCCCCGGTGCACGGGCGCCTGGGGCGCATCACCCTGAAGGCCGGTGACTCCGTGGCCGGCAACGCGCTGGTGGCGGTACTGACGGCCTCGCCAGCGGCACCCCTGGACGCGCGCTTGCGTGCCCAGGCCGAGGCCGAACTGGGCGCCGCCGAGGCCGCCCGCAAGCAGGCCGAAAGCGCCTTCACCGGGGCCGAGGCCGAGTTGTCCTTTGCTGCGGCCGAAGTAGCCCGCCACGAGAAGCTGCTGCTCTCGCGCAACACCACCCAGGAAGCCCTGGATGCCGCCCGTACCCGCCGCACTTCAGCCCAGGCCGCCCGCGACTCGGCGTCCTTCGGGCGCGACGTGGCGGACTATCGCGTGCAGGCCGCGCGCGCGGCCCTGACGGCAGGCGACAGCGCCCCCGGCACCGTGGAAGTGCGCAGCCCCGTGGCTGGCCGCGTGCTGCGCGTGCTGCGCGAAAGCGAAGGCGCCGTGGCCGCGGGCGAGCCGCTGCTTGAAGTGGGCGACCCCGCCGCCCTGGAAGCAGTGACCGACCTGCTCTCGCGCGACGCCGTGAAGGTGCAGCCCAAAATGCCTGTGCGCCTGGAGCGCTGGGGCGGCGACTCGGTTCTGAACGGCCGCGTGCGGCTGATCGAGCCCCATGCGTTTACCAAGCTCTCGGCCCTGGGCGTTGAAGAGCAGCGGGTGAACGTGGTGATCGAGTTTGACGAGCCCCGCGAACGCTACGCGGCCCTGGGCGACGGCTATCGCGTAGAAGCCCGTGTGGTGCTGGCCCAGGCCACCAACGTGCTGAAGGTGCCAGCCGGCGCCGTGTTCAACCACGAGGGCGCACCAGCCGCCTTTGTCGTGCGCAACAGCCGCGCCGAACTGGCCAAGCTTCAAGTGGGGCGCCGCAACGGCCTGGAAGTCGAGATTGTGGGCGGCGTCACCGAGGGCGAACGGGTGATCGTGAGCCCGCCCGACAGCATCGCCAACGGCGTGGCTGTGGCGGGGCGGTAATGACCGGCGGCTTTCCCTGGGCCAAGGTGCGTGCCGCGCTGGCAGGGTGGTTTGCGCGCTGCGCGCGCTCGCTGCCCTGGCGCGACGATCCCCGGCCCTATCACGTGCTGGTTTCCGAGTTCATGCTGCAGCAGACCCGCGTGCAGGCGGTTCTGCAGCCCTATGCCGCGTTTCTGCGGCGCTTTTCCACACTGGAAGCCTTGGCCCTGGCGCCCCAGGAGCAGGTGCTGCAGGCCTGGTCCGGCCTTGGCTATTATCGCCGCGCGCGCATGCTGCACGCGGCAGCCCGCGCCATGCACGAGGCGGGCGGCATTCCGGCCGGCGCCGCTGAGTTGCAGCAACTGCCCGGCATCGGGCCCTACACGGCGGGCGCTATTGCCAGCATTGCTTTCAACCAGCCGGCAGCCATCGTGGACGGCAATATCGAGCGCGTGTTCGCCCGCTGGTTGCGGCTGGAAGAGGACATTCGCGCGGCTGGCACCCGCAAGAAACTCTGGCAGCTTGCGGGCGATTGGGTCGAGCACGGCAACGTCGAAGGCTTGGCCCCACGTGCGCTGAACCAGGCCCTGATGGAGCTTGGTGCGGTTGTCTGCACCCCTCGCGCGCCCCGTTGCGGCGAGTGCCCTGTGCGCGCCCACTGTCGCGGCCGCGATGTTGCCGAAAGCCTGCCCCGCCTGCCGCCGCGCAAGACGCCCCGGCTGGCGCGTTATGCCGCGGCGTTGGTGCGTGACGGGCGGGGCCGCGTGCTGCTGGTGCGCCGCCCCGAGGGCGACCGCACCAGCCTGCTGCCCGCCGCGTTGTGGGAGCTGCCCCACGTGAAGGCAGGGCGCGGCTGGCCTGCGGGCGCGCTGGAGGCGCTGCTGGGGGCAGTCTGCAAAGCGACCGGCAAGACGCACACGCGCCGCCACAGCATCATGGACTGGAGCATTACTCTGTGCGCGCGCGAGGTGCGCTGCGAGAAGGCACCCCGGCCCGCGCTGGAACACGCCTGGTTCACGCCCGCCCGGGCCAGGAGCGCTGCCCAGTCATCTGCCACGACCAAACTGCTCCAGGCGGCCGGGCTGTAACAGCCGTCTGCTTCCTGCGGCCGTGTGCAGTTCGTGGCGTGGGCGTCCCGCCCGCGTGCAGTTCGTGGCGTGGGCGTCCCGCCCGCGTGCAGTTCGTGGCGTGGGCGTCCCGCCCGCGTGCAGCTCGTGGCGTGGGCGTCCCGCCCGCGTGCAGCTCGTGGCGTGGGCGTCTCGCCCGCGTGCAGCTCGTGGCGTGGGCGTCTCGCCCGCGTGCAGCTCGT
>JADLBZ010000198.1 GCA_020847415.1 Planctomycetota bacterium | reverse complement strand
TGGCTGAATAGTTGGCAAGTGTCAGTTGGCAGTCCGCGTGTGGAGAACCGGCGGACAGGCCGAGCTACAGCGAAGCCAGCAGCTTGCGCAGGGCCTGCTTCTCGCGTGCAGGCTTGAATTGCGGCGCCAGCGCCCTCATGCGCCGCTGCAGGTCATGCTCAAAGGCGAGGTCATGCTCGAGGCGAAGCATCAGCGCTGCCAGCGCAGCCGCGTCGCCGCACTCAAAGTAGCCGGGATAGTCCGCGCCCAGCAGGCCCACGTTGCCGTCAATGCGCGTGGCCAGCACGGGCGTACCGCACACTGCGGCCTCGGAGATCACGTTGGCGCCGCCCTCTGAGCAACTGGAAAGCACCAGGGCGCGGCTGGCCGCCAGCAGCCGCATTACGCGGCCCCGGGGGAGCTCGCCGGCGTAGCGATAGCGCGGGTTGGCCGTGTTCTCGGCGCGCGTCAGGCGCTCGTACTTGGCCTCCAGGATACTCCCCGCGTGGACTACCCGGATCTTTGACTCGCCGGGCAACAGCCGCGAGGCCTTGGCCGCCAGCATTGGGTCTTTCACGTCCCGCAGGTGCCCCACCACACATACCTGACAGCCGCGCGCGCGCGGTACTGCGGCCCGGGGCGCGGTCGCGCTCTGCACGATCACATGGGCGCGACGTCGGTGACGGGCCGGCAGCTGGTCCAGCGCCAGCGGCTGCAGCACCACCAGCCGGTCGGCGGCAGCCAGCGCGTCGCGGGCCACGGGGCTGGTGTGGATGTCGCCGTACACGTCGGTGCCGGTAAGCAGCAGGACCAGCTTGAAGGCCTTGCAACTGGTGCGGAACTCGGCGGCAGCTACGGCGCTCTTCAGGGCGTGCATCACAATGACCACGTCCGCGCACTCGCCCTCGTAACCCTGCTGGATCCAGACACGGTGGCCCAACTCGCGGAGCAAGCCGGCCCAGCGCAGGGCCGAGATGCGGTTGCCCTTGCGGCTGCGGGGTGGCGCCGGGGTGATGATGCGAATGCGCATGGCGCGGTTTTGCAGCAGGACGTCAACCTTGGCAAGGCGGTTGCCGGGGGCCGGGTTTCCCCGGCCCCCTTGCTGACCAGCCCTAGCCCGCTACCCGAACACTGGCATGCCGCAGACTGCCTTGCCAATGAACTCGTACAGCGCATCCGAGACCGGCGCCATCACAGAAGCCGCGCGGCTGTCGCGGAAGAAACGCTCGAGGTCGTTGTCCTTGCGGTAGCCTGCACCACCACTGACGCGCATGCAAAGGTCGTGCACTTCCAGCGAGGTTTCGGCACCCGCCACCTTGCTTTGCAGCACCCGCATAACGGCATCGGGGCGGCTGTTCTCGATGGCGTCCAGGGAGTCCAGCAGATGGCCGCGCACCAGGTCGATCTTCAGGCGCGCGCGCGCCAGCCAGCCCCGCACCTGGGGCAGGTCGGCGATCACCGTCTGGTTATAGGCGTACTTGCCCTTCGTTACGTGGCGCACGGTGCGCTCGAGGGCGCCTTCCATCATGCCCACCGAGACGGCGCAGTTCTGCAGGCTGAACCAGGGCATCACAATGCCCATCATGATGTCAAAGCCCTTACCGTCGCCGCCCAGCGCCCAGCCGGCCGGGATCTCAACGTCGTTGGCGTTGATCGGCGCCGAGGCGTTTCCGCGCAGGCCCAGGCCCGCGTAACTCTGGGGGATCTTGAGGCCAGGGGCATCCACGGGCACGGCCCAGATGCTGCTCAGGCCCTCCGCCGCGGCAGGCTTGCTGGACCAGACATAAATGTCGCAGTTGCCCGCCGAGGTGATGAGCTGCTTGGCGGCAGTCAGCTTGATCTTGTCTCCGGCCTTCTTGGCTGTACTCACCGGCACCCAGAAGTGGCTGCGAGAGCCGTACTCGGAGAACGCCAGGGTGGTAACCTTGCCCTTCTCGCTGATAGCCTTGCGCAGCTCCATGTTGCCGTGGGCTTCAATCACCGCGCTGCCGCAGAAGTGCATCTTGGTAATCATGGCTGTCGAGGCGCACTCGCGGGCAAAGCGCTCGCAGGTGGCAACGGCAGCGCGCAGGCCCTGCCCGTGGCCGCCCACCTCTTTGGCGCTGACCAGCCTCAGCAGGCCCGCGTCGCGCATGGCCCCCAAGGTCCCCTTGGGGAACATGGCTTTCTCATCGAGTTCCTTGGCGGCCGGCGCGATCACCTCCCGGGCAACCGTGTCGGCCTTCTGCAACAGCGCCAGACCTGCATCGTTCAGCTTCCATGGGTTAGACATTGTTTCCTCCGGTTTGGGTTAGAAAGCGTTTGCGTAGTTGGGCGGCAGCCTCGCTGATGGCCTTCATCTTGGCCTCGGCGATGGGTGCCGTGTTCACGGGGCTGTTGCTGAACGTGCCGAAGCCGCAGTCGGGGTTCAGCCACACCTGTCGCGGCTCAAAGCAGGCAAGTGCACGCTCCACCCGGGCGATCACCTGGGCCGGCGTTTCCACTTCGGGCGTACGCGGGTTGACCACGCCCAGCCCCAGGTCGTGGCCGGGGAACGGCATGGGGTCGCCGGCCCGTTCGGTGGCGTACTCCAACACCAGCTGCTTCACCTTGAGGCGGTCCAGCCACGGCTTCAGGGGCGAGTAATTGCCGGTCAGCAGGGTGCTCTCGTCCTGGCTCCAGTTGCCGCGACAGATGTGCAGGCCGGTATAGGCCCGGTCAAAGCCCGCCATCACATCGTTGACCAGCGACGCGGCGAACTCCAGCTCTTCGGCCGGGTCGCCGCCCGCCGCCAGGGACGCGCACATAAAGGTGCGAGTCTTGCCCTGGGTGAAGACGACTTCCGTCAGTACGGGCTCGTCAAGCTGGATGAAGTCCGCCCCGTGGCTGATCAACTCGGCAATCTCCTCGCGCAGGATGCGGACCACATCCTTGGCCAGGGCCTCCTTGTTGGGGTAGACCTGCCGGGTCACCTCACGCACGAACATGGCGCGGGCAAGCAGATAGGGCCCCGGCAGGGGAATCTTCACGGGCTTGTTCGTATGACGCCGCAGAAAGCGCAGCTCGTCCACGGCCAGCGGCGCCTTGCGCTCCAGCTTGCCCACACAGGTGGGATTGCTCAGAGAGTAGGCGGGGACATCCAGGGTCTGCAGGATCTGCTCGAAGGCGGCCTTGTCCTCAATGATGTCCAGCATCTCCGCCAGGGTCATGATCTTGATACCGGCAAGCTTCTCCGCCACAAACGAGTAGAAGTTGTCCCGGCGCTGCTCGCCGTCGGTCACCACATCCACGCCGGCGCGGTCCTGGGCCGCCAGCGCGTCCAGCACCGCGGCATCGGCCTGCTTGTCAAACTCGACGGGGGTAAGCTTGCCCTGGCGCTTTAGCTTTTGGGCGCGCAGAAGCACTTGGGGCCGGGGCCAGCTTCCCACCATGGTGACGGGAAAGATGGGCAGGGTCTTCAAGCGCCCCTCCCCTCAAAGAAGCCCTGCTTTTTCACGGCCTCTGAGAGAGGACCGAAGCCCGTCGTGCGGCCGGGTTCCCACTTCTTCAGGCCTTCCATGTCCATCATCTGCCGGTGCTGCGGGTTCTCGTAGGACATGCGGAACAGTGCGGACAACCACTGCTTTTCTCGTGCGGGCGGGAAGTCCTCGCGAACGGTGAACACACAGTGGTCAAACTTGTCCGTGGTGGCAATCACGCCGAAGCGGTGCGGGTCAATGGTGCCGTCCGTGCTCCAGCGGTCCCAGTTCATGTCCAGCATGGCGCAGGCGTCGGCTTTGCCTTCCTTGAGGCAGAGGAACGCGTCCAGTTCGCCGCCTACATGGTCGCCGTGTTTTCCCACCAGCACGTCAAAGCGCTTCACGGTGATGTCGCGCCCCGGTTCCAGGCCCGCGCGCTGGGCCAGACCCAGCGGAATCAACGTCGCCTGTGGAGAGTCCTTGGCCCCCACAGCCAGCGTGCGCCCCTTCAGGTCAGCCACGCGCGTCACCGGGCCCCCCTTGCGGGCCACGATGTGCGAAACGCGGTCGCGGTCGGTGTCGCGCATGGCAATGGCGCGGCACTTGCCTCCGGAGCGCCGCTGCGCATCCACCCAGGCCAGGGGCGAGTTCCAGGCAACATCGAGCTGCCCCTTCAGCAGGGCCTCCACCTGGAGTTCGTAGTTGGTGAAGAACACGACATCCATGGGGCATCCGTTGGCTTCAAAGAAGTCGCGGATGATGTCCCAGATGACGGAAACCTTGGGGTCATACAGCACGGCCCCGACAATGACGGGCTTCTCCATTGGCCACTCCTTGAGTTGAAAAAACGGCCGGGGCGCCCCGCGTGGGACGCCCCGATGACCGGCACGCTGCAAACGAAGATCAGGCCGACGCGGGCACAGGCGCGGCTGCGGGCGCTAGGCTGCGGCGCGCGAGGAACCCTCGCGCCTGCACCAGAGCTCATCAACGCATCGGCATGGCAGCCTTCCCGCGGCAAGTCCGCAAGGCGGGCTCACCGGGAGAGCCGCCGCAAGTTACACCGCACCTGAGCGACTGTGCCCCGGCGCTCAAGGGGGTGAAACATACCATGTGTGCTGCAATGGGCCGCAATTGCATCAGACCGCCACCTTGAAGTAAAGGTCCACTTTCATGGCATCCTTCAGGCAACCCATCAACGGCGAAAGCCGCAGGGCTTCATCCCAGGCTGTCTGCAGTTCCTGCGGCGTGTGCAAGGTGTTGACGAACACCTTGATGGCCAACGCCCTCAAGGCAGGTGTCCCCTGTTCGCCCACCACGTCCAGAAAGGCCAACGGATTCTCCAGCCGGCCCTCCACGACTGCCTCCACGCCGTCAATCTCCAGCCGGTGCCTTCGGGCTCGCGTCATCAGCGTGGCGCAAAGGTCCGCACCCACGGCCCCCAGCATCTGCTCCAGGGCGGTGATGCCCGCGTATTCGCTGTCAAACTGGATCGGCGGCCCCACACGCAGCTTGTGTTTGCGCACAAAAACATCGGCCTCGTTGCGCGAATGGGCGGTTACCCGCACCTGCCAGCGGTCCTGCATGGGCATCTCCCGGCGCTGCACCGGGGGTATCACACCCCGCCGGAGTGAATTCAGCAAGCGCTGCCGGGGTTTGCGGGGGTGGGCGCGGCAAACTACCGTGTCGCCACCGCAACACGGAGCAAGCCATGACCGACTTCGACGTCTACAAAGCCTCCCTCGAGTACCACGCCAAGGGACGCCCCGGGAAGATCTCCGTCGTACCCACCAAGCCCACGCTTACCCAGCGTGATCTCAGCCTTGCCTACAGTCCCGGCGTGGCGGAACCCTGCCGCGAGATTGCCCGCCAGCCCAACGATGCCTACCGCTACACCAGCAAGGGCAATCTTGTGGCAGTGATCAGCAACGGCACTGCCATCCTGGGCATCGGCAACCTGGGGGCGCTGGCCAGCAAACCGGTGATGGAAGGCAAGGGCGTGCTGTTCAAGCGCTTTGCCGACATTGACGTCTTCGACATTGAGGTCGCCACCGAGGACATTGACGCCTTCGTGGAAGCCGTGGCCCTGCTGGAGCCCACCTTCGGCGGCATCAACCTGGAGGACATCAAGGCGCCCGAGTGCTTCGTGATCGAGCGCCGCCTCAAGGAGCGCATGAAGATCCCCGTCTTCCACGACGACCAGCACGGCACCGCCATTATCTCGGGGGCCGCCCTGATGAACGCGGCCGAGCTGGTGAACAAGCGGCTGTCGGACATCAAGCTGGTCATCAACGGGGCCGGCGCCGCGGGTATTGCCTGCGCCGACATGGCCATTCGCCTGGGCGTGCGGCGCGAGAACGTGATCCTGTGCGACACCAAGGGCGTCATTCACACCGGCCGCACGGACCTGAACGAGTTCAAGATTCCCTACGCCATCGAGACCGCCGCGCGCAGCCTGGACGACGCGCTGGTGGGTGCCGACGTGTTTTACGGCCTCTCCGTCAAAGGTGCCCTGAAGCCCGAGGCGCTGAAGCGCATGGCCCGCGACCCCATTGTGTTCGCGATGGCCAACCCGGACCCCGAGATCACGCCTGACGAAGCCGCCACAGCCCGCAACGACGTGATCATGGCCACCGGGCGCAGCGACTACCCCAACCAGGTCAACAACGTGCTGGGGTTCCCCTTCATCTTCCGCGGAGCACTCGACACGCGCGCGACCGCCATCAACGAGGAAATGAAGGCTGCCGCGTCGCACGCCCTGGCCCGGCTGGCCAAGGCCGACGTGCCGGACAGCGTGAGCCGCGCCTACGGCGGAAAGCGCTTCAAGTTCGGGCGCGAGTACGTGATCCCCAAGCCCTTTGACCCGCGCGTTCTGTACTACGTGGCGCCGGCCGTGGCCAAGGCCGCCATGGAAACCGGCGTGGCCCGCGTGCAGCTTGACCTCGACGAGTACCGCGAGCGCCTGCGCCGCATGGCCGAGCCCACCCGCGCGGTGATGAGCGTGGCCATTCACAAGGCCCAGGAGTTGCGCAAGCGGCTGGTGCTGCCTGACGGCTCCGACGCCCGCGTGCTGGCGGTTGCCCGCCAGATCATCGCTGACGGCGTGGCCAAGCCCGTGCTGGTGGGCGATGCCCCGCGCATCAAGGACGGCATGAAGGGCGCCCGCGAGGACCAGTACGAGATTATCGACCCGCGCAATCCGCCCCAGAACGCGGCACTGCTGGCCCGCTGGAAGGAGCACTCGGGCCTGTTTGCCGAAAAACAGGAGTTGGATGCTTACGCGCTGGCCGCCCTGATGACCGACCTGGGCATGGTGGACGGCATGCTTTCCGCGGCCGACCGCATCTACCGCGAGACGGTTCCTTACGTGCTGAAGTACGTCTCGCGCCGCCGCAACACGCGCCGCGTGATCGGTATGCACATCATGGTGCTGAAGTCGCGCGTGATCTTCTTTGCCGACACCACACTGACCATCACCCCCGATGCCGAGGATCTTGCTGACTGCGCCCGCCTGTGCGCCGAGGCTGTTTCGGCCCTGGGCATCACGCCCCGGGTGGCGTTCATCAGCTTCAACAACTTCGGCTCCAGCGCCCACCCGGAAGCCGAGAAAGTGCGCCAGGCCTACGAGCTGTTCTGCTCCAGCAGCCCGGGCATCGAGTGCATCGGCGAGCTGCAGGCCGACATCGCGCTGGCGCCCGGCGAGTTCCGCAACATCGTGGATGCCGAGCGCTGGCCTGAGCCCGCCAACATCCTGATCTTCCCCGACCTGGATGCCGCCAACGCAGCCTTCCGGCTGGTGCGCGTCACGGCAGAGGCCACCGCGCTGGGCCCGCTGCTGCTGGGCCTGCGCCGGCCCGCCAACGTCATGCCCCGCGGCAGCACGGTGCAGGATGCCGTCTCCATGGCAGCAATCACCCTGGCCATGCCGGTGCTGGCCAGCGAGTCGGGCCTGCTGCCGCGCGTCATGCCGCCCGAATCCGGACGCTTGGGCTCAATGTAGCCGGCCATTGCTTCATCCGGCCAAACGAACAAGGGCGCCGCTTTCGCGGCGCCCTTGCAGTAGATGGGCCGAAGAAAATGCCCGCCCCCCCATAACAGCAGGCACTCCCTTCACGGCCCAAAACTTGTCAGGGCGCGAACATTAGATTCGCCCTCGTTCAGTTGCAATTCCCCAAATCACTTAATCTGCGAGTCGCCCTGCCCGGCCTTGGCTGAGCGCCGGGTCGTGGCCAGCCGCACCGCCGCCAGGATCATCAGCACGGCAAAGGCATAACGCAGCGCGTCCTTGGGGACCACGTAAGCGAGTAGCACCCCCGCAACTCCGCCTACCACCGCAACGAGTACCGTGCGAGTGACCAGGCTGCGGTCCACATTGCCGGCGCGCCAATGCAGGATCGCCCCCAACAGGCTGGTCGGCAGCACCATGGCCACGCTGGTGGCGCGCGTGGCGGTAAAGTGATCGTGGAAGTAGCTGTAGCCGATAGCCAGGGCGGGGATGACCACCACGCCTCCGCCCAGGCCGAACAGCGACGAAGCGACGCCGGCCGCCACGCCCGCCGCCAGCAGGTAGGCCAGTGACCCCGCGTGGGCAAAGTCGAGCGTTTCCCCCAGCAGGGGCTCGCTGTGCGGCAGAAGTTCCAGCAGGCGTACCGACACCACCACCAGCACCGCACAGAACGCGTAACGAAACACGTTCTCCGGCAGCACGCGGTTCAGCCACTTGCCGATGAAGGACCCAACCAGCGAGCCGGCGGTCAGCAGCAGCGCGACGTCCCAGTGAATGTCCTCGGGCGCTTTCACCAGTTGCGCCACCATGCCCACGGCAATCACCATCACGATCACGGCCAGGCTGGTGCCGGCCGCCCGCTTGATGGGCATGCGCGCCACGAACACCAGCAGCGGCACCATGATGATGCCGCCGCCGACGCCCAGGGCCATGGCGACCACCGCGTTCAGGCCGACAATCAGGTTGGCCGCCAGCAATGAAAGGGGCCTCTCGCCGGCTGGTTGGTCAAGGTTGGACGGCACGGGATTCCTGGGACCGACCCGACGAAATCGCCGGGCACCCCGGTCTACTAACCCGGCGGCCCGGCGAAAAGCCCGCAGGCATGCCCGCTACTCCGGTGCTTTGGGCTGGCGGGTCAGGGTCTCGTCGTACCAGAAATCCACGGCGTGGTCATCGCCGCCTTCCTGGCCGTCGCTGCCCAGGCACTTCACGGCAAAACCCGTCGCGGCGCCGGCTTCGTCCTTGCGCAGCGTGTACTGGAACGCGTTACCCCATGGGTCGGCTGGAATCACCTCGCCGGGGAACTCGGCCTTGATGGCATCCAGCGCCTCCGGGTAAGCACCGCCCTTGTCTTTCTGGGCCTGAACCTTGGCGGCAATGTCGCGCGCCTGTTCCTCGGCCACCACAACCAGCTCGGCATTCACGTTGATGGCAGGGCGGGCTTCTTCTTCCCAGTCGCGGTACGGGCGCAGTGTGGTGCCCGGCTCCGGCGAGATGGCGTCGCTGTCGTCCTCAATGCCGCCGGCCAGGCCGTCCTTGCCCAGCGAGACCACATAGAACTCGCCGTCGGCAAAGGGCAGGTACACGTACTCGTGGCCGAAGCGCGTGCGGGGCAGCTCGCGGCGAACGGGCCCATTGCGCGTGGCGTCAGGTGCCAGCAGGTCTTCCAGCGTCGCGGGCAGCTTGCCCTTTGCTTCCTTGTACTTCAGCACACCCTGGGCCAGGTCGCCCACCTGCCAGTCATAGCCTTGCGTGCGCCCTCCCCAGCCGCCGCGCCAGCGAATCTCCTCGTCGTCGTTGTTGCCGTGCAGGCGCACTTCGAGCTCGGTGACCACGAAATCTGCATCGGCCCCGGCGCCGCCCTCTTTGCCGTCGGCGCCCAGGCAGATGACGGCGAAGTTGTCATGGTCCAGGGCCTTGTAGCCATAGGACCGGGCCCACGGGTCGGTGAAGCACCAGTCTTTGGCGCGTTCCTCGTCCGTCGTGGGCGGGGTGCGCAGGTCATTGAGCGAGCTTGGCCAAGCGCCGTTCTTGGCACGGTGCTTGACCACCGCGGAGCCGACCACCGCCATCTCGCGGCGGGCCACCACCAGGCACGCCTCGGCGCGGGCGGCCTCGCGGGTCCGCTCAAGCTCGTCCTTCTCTTCGGCTGAAAGCTCGCGCAACTCACCGGCGGATCCCCACACGATGTCGCGACCGGCACCTTCGCCGCCCTCTTTGCCGTCGGCGCCGTGGCTGGTCAGGCGGAAGCCGGATTCCTTGCTGCGCGCGTAGCTGAAGTCGCGCCCCCAGGCGTCCTTGGGCACCGCTTCGCGCATGTTCTTGGTCACCAGGTCCTGCAGGGTGGCGGGGTATTCGCGCTGCAAGTCGCGATAGGTGCGCAGGTCGGTGGCCAGGCTGTTCATGGTGTCGCGAGTCTCGCGCATCTTCAGGCGATCGGCGCGCGCTATGCGATCCGGGCCCGCCTGGGCCAGGCAGAACACGGCGGCGACGCAAAGTGCGCAGAAGGCAGCAAGAAGACGGGGCATGGGCAGGTCCTTGGTCGGGCCAGGTCGGGCGTCGTCTGCCGCGCCCAGTTGGTGCCATGCTACCCACAAAAGGCGTGCTGGAGAACACAGCCGGGCCGCGCGGCGAATGCTTTTGCATTCTATCCAATTTTTATGTATTATCCCGAGTGGTTAGGTTGGCGATACATAGGGAGAGGCCGCCGTGATCCGCGTAACCCGACTCAACGGCGCGCCCCTGGTCGTCAACGCGGACCTGATCGAGCTGGTGGAACCGACACCAGACACGGTGATTGTGTTGACGACACGCAACCGGGTGATGGTGAAGGAAAGCGTGGACGAGGTGGTCCAGAGAGTGATCGCCTTCCAGCGCAGTCTGCGCCCCACCCTTGCGCTGGAGAGTTAGCCCGGGCACGGAGGCCCGCGTCACATGCGGATGGATACGCTTACGCTGTTCGGCCTCATCTTCGGCGCCTCGTGCGTGGCGATTTCGATCCTGATGGGGGCGTCCTGGAACTTCTCGTCCCTTTTCACCTACGTGGACTACCCGTCCATCTTCATCGTGGCGGGCGGCACCATTGCGGCCCTCAGCATCGCACACCCCGGCTCGGACCTGCGCGGCCTGATGAAGGTCGTCATGAACTCGGTCAAAACCAATCCGTCGGATACCTACGAGCTGATCGAGAAGATCGTGCACTACAGCGACATGGCACGCCGCAACGGGCTGCTCTCCATTGAGCATGCCATGGACCCCGCCGACGACGCCTTCCTGCGCCGCGGCTTGCGCTACGCCATCGACGGCATGGACCGCGACCAGATCCTGTCCAACATGCAGGCCGAGCTGGACAACATCGCGGCCCGACACAGCGGCGGCAAACGCATGCTGGACTCCCTCAAGGACTTCGGCCCGGCCTGGGGCATGCTGGGCACCCTGCTGGGCCTGATCGCCATGCTGCAGAACATGAGCGACCCCAAGACCATCGGCCCCAGCATGGCGATTGCCCTGATCACCAGCCTCTACGGCGCCCTGTCGGCATTCCTGGTATTCGGCCCCATGGGCACCAAGCTGGCCATCCGCCACGAAGAAGAGGCCCTTAACAAGGAGGTCATCATCCAGGGCGTGCTCGGCATCCAGGCCGGCGAAAACCCCAAGGCCCTGAAAGGCCGCCTGCTCATCTACCTCTCGCCGAAGCTGCGCGGTGAGGAACTGGAGGCCTGATGGGCAAGAAGTGTGAATGTCCACCTCCGGCCCCCGCCTGGATGAACAGCTGGGCAGACCTCTGCACGCAGTTGCTGGTCTTCTTCGTGCTGCTGGTCTCCATGGCCAACTTTGACGAGGTCAAGATCGGCCAGGTGCTGGGCTACTACCAGACCACGACAGGCGGCGGCTACAACATCCCGACACAGCTTGATCCGGTGCCCACGCAGGAGTTTTTCGTCCAGATCGTGCGGGCCTCTGCCGTGCGCCAGGAGACGCCTGAGGGCGGCTACCGGCCTGAGCTGGCGGGCGAGAACATTCGTGTCACCAGCTTCAAGGACAACTTCGTGGTCAAGTTCACCGAGCGCCCGTTCTTTGAGCGCTTTGAGGTGCGCCTGACGACCGAAGGCAAGCGCCGCCTGGACTCGCTGGCCGCCAAGCTCAAGAACTCGGTCAACGTCGTCTACGTCATCGGGCGCACGTCAGCCGACGAAAACGAAGAGCAGTTCGAGACCATGCTGCAAACCGTGCAGTTGTCCAGCGGCACCGCTGTGCGCGTGCTGGCCACGCCCATGGAACGCTTCGGGTCGGAGGGCGGCCGTGCCGTGCTGATGGATACCACCACCGTGCTGATCCAGTCGCGCGACGAGCTGGCCGCCAAGCGTGCCGAGACCGTGGGCGCTTACATGGAGGCCGCCGGGGTGTCCCGGGCGCGCATCCGCGAGGTGGCCGGTGAAGAAAAGCGTGGCCCGGCCGAGGAGCTGTTCGAGACGCGAGCGGGTGTGGGCTCGTTTGTGTTTGCCTACGGCGGCGCTGACGCGGGCCGCAACGTCGAGATTGTCGTTACCGGGGAAGTCGTCAGGCAGGAGTAACCATGGCCGCCGCAGCCGAAAAAGCCGAAGCAAAGAAGCCCGCCCCCGAAGCGGAGAAACCCGTCGCCCAGACCCGCGAGCCGCTCTGGAGCAAGACCGGCCTCCTGGTGATGGTCGCCGTGTGGCTGTTGACCCTGGGCCTGGGCGTAGGCGGTGTGCTGATGTTCATGGGCACGCCGTCCGCCACCGATGCGCCCGCCACCAAGGGCGAGGGCCGCGGTGCCGGCCGCACCTTCGGTCTCATTGAACGCGTGCAGGCCAGCCTGCCCGACGAAAACAACGAGCAGCGCACGGTCAGTTTCAACCTGCTGCTGGACTTTGGCGATGGCGACGAAATGGCCCGGGCCGAGCTCGAGCAGGGCAACTTCAAGACGGCGCTGGCCTACCAGGCGGAGGAGCTGCTGCGCGGCTACACTGTGCGGCAGATCACCGAGCGCTCCTTCTCGCGCGATTTTGGCACGCACTTGAAGCGCCACTTGAACGAGCTCTACAGCAAAGACGGCAAAGAGTACGTGCGCGAGGTACTGGTGCAGAACCTGGCGGTCAGCCGCTAGCGGGGGTCCTATGCCGACGGACGACATTGACAAGCTGCTGGCGGAAGCCGGCCTGGCCCAGCCGGCCAAAGAGGGCGCCACCGCGGCTGCACCGGCCAAGGCGGACCTGAGCGTAGACGACATTTTGGCCCAGCTCAACTCGGACCTGCCCGCGGGGGGCAAGCCTCCCGCGTCGCCCAAAGCTGCGACGGCGCCGGTCGTTGCGCCCGCCCCAAAGGCCACGACCAAGCCCGCCAAGCCCACCGCCAGCAACGCCACTCCCCCGAGATTCCCCGCGTTCGAGACGGGCAAGCCCAAAGGCGACTCGCAAAGCGACATCGGGCTGGTCGAAAATGTCAACGTGAAGGTGCAGGTGCTGCTGGGCCGCGCCAAGCTGACCGTCGAAGAAATCCTGCGCCTGATTCAGGGCTCGGTGGTTGAGCTGGACAAACTGGCGGGCGAGCCGCTGGACATCCTGGTCAACGACAAGCTGGTGGCCCAGGGCGAAGTGCTCGTACTGAACGAGAACTTCTGCATCCGCGTCACGGACATCATCCCGCCCGAGGAGCGCGCCTGACGCGCCCTCCGACAGCTTATCCCTGCGGGCCGGAAACGGCCCGCAACTCATTCAAGGCCTGCTCCAGCGCCTTCTCCAGCTCGGCGGCGGCTTTGTCCACGGCACCGGCGTCCGGGGCTGGGGCCTTGGCATCCGGCGCCTGGGCCGGCGCAACAGCAGCCTCGGGCGGCTGGCCGGAAAGCGCCTGCACCTCGGCCAGTGCCGCCTCCTGCTGCTTCTGCAACGCGACCTCGGCCTGTTCCAGCTCGGCAGCGGTGGCGGGCTTGTCCTGCCCGGCCGGCGCCGGGGTTTCCTGGCCTGTGCGAAGCAGTCCGTCGCGCAGGGCCGCCGTTTCCTCGGCGGTCAGGGCCAGCCCGCGCACAACCTCCTCAACCACGCCGCGCAGGTCTTCCGGCAGGGGCAGTTGCGCACCCGAAACGGCGGCCTGCACCGGAGCGGTTTCGACACCCCGCAAGAACTCAAAGAACCACGCGGCTGCCTGCTCGTCAAAGCGCGCCGCCAGCAGGGCAAAGCCGCCCTCGGCGTCAAGCGCCGCGCGCCCGGCAGCCTGCGCGCGCAGCACGTCCATGGACACGCCCGCCTGGGCCAGCTCGCGACCGATGTCTGCCAGCAACCGCTCCAGCTCGGGGCCCGCCGCGTTCTTGCCCATGGCTACTCCTCCCGGGCCCGCTGGTTCCACAACGCAACAGCCGCGGCCACTGTGGTGGTTGTGGTGGTTTCCAGCACATCCGCGGCCTCGTTGGTCGGCGGCGCCAGGATGGGTGCCTCGGCGGGCGCCGGCAAAGGCGGTATGGGCACCACCACCGGGGGAGCGGGCGGGCTGCCGCCCAGGGCCGAAATGGCGGTGCCATTGATCTTCACCGACGGAGCCTTGATGTCCACGCTGCTTCCTGCCAGTTCCACCTGGGCACCGTTCAGCGCCAGCTTGCCGGCGCTGTGCACCTGGATGGGGCCGGTGGCCACAAGCCGGATACCCTTGCCCTGCTTGTCCATCACGGTCACGCCGCGACTGCTGAGCGAGACCATGCCGAATTTGGTGCTGAGGGTGACGTTTCCGGACAGGCTGGTGACCAGCACGCCGTTGCCGCCCATCATGATGCCGTGGTTGTGCCCGTCCACAGTCAGCATCAGGGCGCCCGGGGCGCGAATCTGGATGTCTTTCTTCTGCACACGCACGAAACAGGGCTTGTCGCCGGTGCTGGTGCCCCACACGCCGTAGCCGATAGTCGCCGCGGTCTTGCTGAGGTGCACGCCCGTGGTGCGGCCGACTTCGGGGCCCAGCAGGCGCGCCGCGGTGTTGGTCAGGGTCAGCGACCCGCCGGGAAGCTTGCCGGGGGCCTCGGGCGCGCTGCACAGGCCCACGTCCTTTTCCGCCGTGAAGAAGATGGACTCGCCGTGGCCCGCCACCGCCTCCTTGGCCACCAGGTCAATCGAGCCGCCGTCGGTGGCAATCAGGATGCTGCCGCCCTTGCGCTCTACATCGAAGGTGCAACCCGTGGCGCTGCGCAACAGGCGCGTACCGTGCATATCGTTGGCGGGCAGGTTGTCTGGATTCTTCATGGCCTGCACAGCCGACTGGAAGCTGCGGCTGAGCAGCAGGGTCTTCAGGAACGTGGTGACCTTCGAGACGTTGGCAGCGAGTCCCGTTGAGCTGCGCAGAAAGCGGGCCTCACGCACCATGGCCAGTTGCAGAAACCCCGCGCCCGCCGCCAGCTTGGCATTGGTGCTGGCCACGATGCTGCGCGAGATGAGCTTCTTCTGGATCATCACCACGATCAGCGTGCTGGCGATGTTCACCAGCGGGAACAGGATCGGCGCGTAATCCGGCCTCGGCGCGCCGCTGCGTTTCTTGTCGGTGTCGTGCTTCCAGCCGTACTCCATGGCAGCCAGCAACGCCACGATGGCGCCCTGTACCGCCGCATGGCCCACCAGCATGCCGACCGCCATGAACGAGTTCATGGAGATGCCGATGCCACCGAAGGTCACCTTGGTCATGAGCGCCTTGTCAATGCTCATGGTGGACATGGTGGAGATGGTGGACAGGCTCTTGGTGGTGTTGCCGATGCTGAGGCTGGCGCTGGTCAGCGGCCCCAGCGAAACGCCGGCAAAAGTGCCGTCGGCAGCGAGGGTGATGCTCTCTTCGGTTTCCAGGTCCTGCATCACGATGCGCGTGGCGCGGCTCTTGAAGATGGCCTGGTCGGGGTTGCTGCTGACCACCGGGCTGGAGGAGTCGTCGCCATCCACGGGCTTGGCGGCGCTGGCCAGGATAATGGGCTGGTCCGGGTCGCCCTGCGAGAAGCCCACCAGCACTTCGGCACCCACGGGCAGCGGCAGGTGCATGCCGCGCTTGGGCCCGCCCCAGCTCTCGGCCTTGCGCACCCAGCAGCTCGCCTCGGCGCGGGCCGAGTCGTTGTCAAAGAACAACCGAACGCGGTAGCGACCATGTTCGTCGAGTTGCGGGTAGTTGGCGCCCTCGTCGCCCTCGACCACCCCGTGCAGCACGCCGGCCACAAAGGGCCGCGGCGTGGTGCGCTGCGGCCGATAGGTGTGCAGGTTCGGAATCGCCTCGTAATGGTTGCAGTAGTCCGCGTTGGAGGCATTGCCCGTGGAGATATCCACGCTTTGCGTGCCGCGGTGCACTACGCGCACCGCCAGGTATTCGCGGTCGGCTTCATCCACCGGGTTCTTCTGGATCTTGAAGGCATAACCCGGCGAAAGGTTGCGGCAGGTGCTTTCGCCGAAGAGCCGCAAACCGAGGCTCTGGTACTCGTCCACGCGGGCGTCCAGCAACGTGGCTGCGTCCAGGCCCGTCATGTCGTTGTCAATCTCGATGCTCTCGCCGGTGCCGGGGTCGGCAATGTCGCGCGTCTCGCGGAAGGGGTGAAGCGGGTCGGTCTCGTTGAAGTCGGCCATGGTGAGCTGGCCGGGCATCAGGCTGTCGCGCGTGAAGACAGACCGGATTGCTTCACGGTCGTGCTGCCCCGCGCCGGTGGCAGGCACGTACTCGAGCGTGTTCTCGCCCCTGCCGGCCTGCACGCGGCCAAAGCCTTCCTTGGCGTTGGTGAAGACCGCCACCTCGTGGTCCTCTTCCTGCCGGAAGTAGTACGAAACGCCATTGAACTCCAGCAGCCGGTGCGCGAACTGCAGGCCGCTTTCCTTGTATTGCATGGTGAAGGGGCGGCTGGGGTTGCCATCGGCGGTGACCCTGGTGCGATCAACCTCCGGCACCATGCCGGCCAGGCGTCCCCAGGTGGTTTCCAGGATGCTGAACAGGGTCTGGTCCACAAACACGCGGCTTTGCACGGCACTGAGGGCAATGGCCAGCCTCGGCACCATACGCGCGCGATACTGGTAATTGGTGCCGTCAAAGCCCCTCATCTCGAAGGTCTGCACCCGGCCATGAAAGTAGCGCGTGGCGGTTGCCTGCCCAAGGCCCGTCCCCGCCGCCACACGATGCCGCACCCCAAGCTTGACCGCCCTGCGCAGGATGGCGGCGAACTGCGCCGGCGCCGCGCGCGAGATGAGGCTGATCTCGAAGCGGTAGGGCCGCCCGATCTCCTCGACCCCCGAGAACGAAGTCACCAGCAGCGGATCGGCGCCGGCGCCGGAATCGGACTGTTGCCAAGCCACGGCAAACGTGAACGCGGCACGCTGGGACACAGGACCCCCGGGGTACGTGAAATCTAAATCATCTTTCTTTGGCTGCGTCCCACAGGCAAGCACCCGGGCACCACCCGCGCTATTCTGTCCCCATGCTCGAGCACGCCTGGAAACTGCATCAACAGGCGTTTGCGGCCCTTGGCGAGCCCGCACGCAAAGCCCTGGGTGGCGTGTTTACCCCGCGCGAGCTGGCCCTGCGCCTTGCCGGGCACACACTGGAATCCTTGCGCAGCCCGGCCCCCACCGTGCTGGACCCCGCCTGTGGTGCAGGCGCACTGCTGCTGGGCGCCCTGGAATGGGCGGCCCGCAATCGCCCTGAGTGGCTGACAGCCTGGAGCAAGGGCGCCCTGCGCGGATGGGAGCTGGATCCCGCCGTCGCGGCAGCCGCCACCAATGTGCTGGCTGCAGCCGCAACCGAGCTGGGCGTTGCCGCCCCCACGGTCGCCTGCCGGGACGCGTTATCGGCCACGGGCGACCACGCCGACGTCGTGCTTTGCAACCCGCCCTGGACCAGCTACTCGGGCCGCCAGGCCGGCCAGTTGCCGCCGGAACGCAAACAGGAGTTGCAGCGACGCTTTGCCGCATTTCGCGGCTGGCCGGCGCTGCACGCGGCCTTTGCCGAACGCTGCGCCGAGCTGGGCACGCGGCTGGGATTGTTGCTGCCCATGCAGGTAACGGACCTGCCCGGCTACGCCGCCGCGCGCCAGGCCCTGGCGGATGAACACCGGCTGGTGCGGCTGGACGAGCTTGGCGAGCGCGCCTTTGAGGGCGTGACCGAGCCGGCTGTCCTGCTGGTGCTGGAGCCCGGCGTTGGCGCACCGGGCCCCTGGCACGCAGCGGCGGACCCCGCGCTTGAGGCCGCCGTCAGCCGGTTCCGGCCCCTGCCTGCGGGGTGTTTCGCCGACATGGGCATCCACACCGGCAACGCGGCGAGCTTGTTGATCACCCGCAAGCCGGAGGCGGGCTGCAGGCCCGTGCGCGTGGGCCGCGACATCACGCCTTTCTGTGTGGCAGAGCCGACGCACTTCGTGCGCAAGATAGACCTGCCCCACGGGGCCTACGCCCGCGTGCCGGGTGACGACGCCTTTGCCCGCGTACGCATCGTGCTGCGCCAGACAGCCGCGCGGCCCATCGCGGCGCCCAACACACCGCCGCTGGCCTTTCGCAACAGCGTACTGGCCTGCTTTGGCGCGCCCGGCCACGACGACGATTATCTGCTGGGTGTGCTGAACAGCGACACCGTGGCACGCATTCACCGCTTGAGGTTCCGGGACGCGCGGCAGCGGGCGTTTCCGCAGCTGAAGATCGCCCATCTGAGGGCGCTGCCAGTGCCGGGCCGCGAGATCGGCCCGTTGTATGAACAGATCGCCCGGCTGGCACGACAGGCCCGCAGCAACGCCGGTGCTGACTTGCCGGCCGAGCTGGACGAGCTGGTGGCGCAGGCGTACGGAGTTAACCGGTAGCCTGCGATCCTCTCCCGGTCATTTCAGCCACATGCGTCGGACGCAGCGGCACCAGTGCGAAACGCCGGCCGCTCGCGGTCTCGGTCAGCGCGCCGCCCGTGAGGTCCAGGCTCACTTCCGCGCCGTCAGGGATGCCGTCCACGGGGTCGCGGGCGGCCGTGACCGCCACGCCGCGGGCGTTCAGCAGGCGCTCCAGGAAGGGGTCACATCCTGCGCAGATCACGGCGGCAGGCGCGGGCCAGCCGGCAGGCAGCTCGGCCAGTTCCGGCGCGCACCACAGGCCGCCAGGCAGGACGACAAGACGCCCCGCCAGGCCGTGGTGGGCCAGCAGGGCGTCGGCGTGGTCGGCCTTCAGGCGCAGCAGCTTCATGCCTCTGTTCTGCGCGCGGGGCAGGCGCGCGTCAAGCGCCTGCAGCGCTCTACCAGGGGCGCGCCTTGAGCTTGAAGCTGAACTCCAGTTTCTTGTCGCCGCGCACCACCTTGATCGTGATGGTGTCCCCGGCGTTGCGATTCAGGCGGATCCACAGGGTCGGGCTGCGCGTGAAGGTGCAGTCTTTCACGCCGTCCACTTCATAGACGATGTCGCCCACCTGCAGGCCCGCGTTCTGCGCGTTGGTCTTGACCCAGAACTTGGTCACCTCGCAGGCCATGCCGTCCTTGCCCACTCCCAGGCGCTTGCGCTCGGCGTCGTCCAGCACGCGGCCCCAGAACTCCGGGAAGGGCTCCAGCGCGTGCACATACGAGCGCCGCTCGATGTTCGTCACCCGCCAGTCGGCCGGCAGGTTGACTACGCAGGTCTCTTCCGCGTCGCCGCGCTTGACCAACACCTCCAGGGTGCGGGTGTCGGCGGGCATCTTGTCCAGGCGTTCCTGCAGGTCGCCATAGGTCAGCACGCCCCTGCCCGCCACCTTCACAATCTCGTCCTTGGCCTTCATGCCGGCGCTCTTGGCGGCACCGTCCACTTTCTTCACCACCAGGCCCTTCTGCGCATCCAGCGTCACGCCCAGGCGCGCAATATCCGGATACACCCACAAGTCCTTCTGCTTGTCCAGCTTGTTGGCGCCCTGCAACTGCCGCGTCTTGCCTGAACCCAGGTGGTGGCAGTGCACGCACTTGTTCTTGTCAATGCAGTCACGCTTGATGTCCGGGAAGTCCTTGGGAAACTTGGCAGCCGGGCGCGGCTGCTTCTCCAGCTTGCCCACCTGCCACAGCTTGTGCTGATCGAGGCCGCGTTCCAGCGCCAGCTTCAGGGCGCCCTCGTTCACATACGTCTCGGCGGACTCGTCATCACGGCCGCCAAAGCGCAGATAGACATGCTCGTCGGCGTTCAGGGCAAAGCCGTAAATGGTGCTGTCTGCATCGAAGTCAAACAGGCCCACATCCACGTTGGTCATGTCCGCGATGCGGATGCAGACGTACTGCTTGAGCAGCTTCACGATGGCAGCGTTGGACGGACGGACCAACTGGTCGTCAAAGGCCTTGCAGGCCGCTCACGGCACTCACCGGAAGACCAGGAAAACCGGCTGGCCGGTCTCCTTGGCCTGCTTCATGCCCGCTGCGTAGTCCGTAATCCACAGTTCGCCCTCGGCCTGGGCCGGTTGTGCACCCGGCGCAAGCAGGGTCAGGGCCAGGGCAACCAGCGCCAGGCCCGCTGCAAGGAGTATCCGATTCATGATGCCCTCCGTTCCTCAGAATGCCGCCAAGTGCCTTGCCGGGTCAGCTTTGCGCGCCCCGGCGCAGTCGGGCCTCCAGGTCGCGCCCCCAAGGCTGATAGCCCGGCTCGGTGCCCGAAAGCTCACCCAGCAACTCGGCATGGAGGCGCCCGTTGGTTGCCACGGCGTTTTCGCCGAACAGCCAGTCATGTCCCCCGGCAAAGTCCGTCACCGTGCCGCCCGCCTCTCGCACCATCAGGCAACCTGCCGCGATGTCCCACGGCTTCAAGTAGGCCTCCCAATACCCGTCAAAGCGTCCAGCCGCGACGTAGGCGAGGTCCATGCTGGCAGCCCCGGCACGGCGGATGTCGTGGCATTTCAAGATCAGCTTGCCGAAGTTGTCCACATTGTTGCGGCTCACTTCGTTGCGGACATACGAGAACCCCGTAGCCAGCAGGCTGGTGTGGATGTCGCGCGTGTCACTGACCCGCAGCCGTCGCTCGTTCAGGAACGCGCCGGCCCCTTTCTCGGCGACAAAGCGCTCGCGCAAATAGGGTGCTTCGACCAGCCCCAGCACCGGCTCGCCCCGATGGCACAGCGCCACACTTGCCGCAAACACCGGGAAGCCGCGGGCGAAGTTGGTTGTCCCGTCCACGGGGTCAATGATCCAGCACCAGTCGCTGTCAGCCAGGTGTGCGCCTGATTCCTCGCCCAGGATGGAGTGGGTGGGGTAGCGCTCGCGGATGGCGGCAATGATGACGCGCTCAGATTCCT
>JADLBZ010000197.1 GCA_020847415.1 Planctomycetota bacterium | reverse complement strand
CCTCCGCCCGGGCCTCAGACAGGGAGACTTGCGCGGCGGCGAGATCCCCGCGCGCCAGCTGCAGGGCAGCCCGCACCGGGGCCGCTGCTTGCAGGCGCAGCGTGGCAGCAGACTTCCATGCCAGCACCTCCTCGGCAGCCTGCAATTCGGCTTCTGCCCCGGCTACTTCGCCCATCAGCAGGAGCAGCCGGGCAAACTCGCTGCCAAAGGCGGCGGCCATCTGTACGTCCCCGGCCCGGCGCAAGCCGGCCATAGCGCTCGTGTAGCCTTCCCTGGCCTCGTCCAGGCGCCCGCTGTCGAGATCCAATGCCGCGAGGTTGCCGGCAAATAGCGCCAGGGAACGCACGCTGCCCTGCTCCGCACCGGCTTCCCGGCCTTGAAGCAGGCATTGGCGCGCCTCGTTGTAACGGCCCAACTCGTGCAGCAAGCCGCCCAGGTTCAGCATGGCGCCGACCACCCCGTGCGTCAGGCCGATCTGGCCGGCGTGAGTCGCGGCCTGTCGATACAGGGACTCGGCTTCGTCAAATCGCCCCAGGTCCCGCATCACGTTGGCCAGGTTGCCCAGATCGTTGCACTCGGACTGGCGGTTGCCCTGGGCGTGGTGCTCGGCCACGGTCTGCTCCAGCAGGGCTCGCGCTTCTTCAAGGCGGCCCTGGCGCCTCCTGATCACCGCCAGCGCGCCGCGCATGACCGTGCGTCCGGACGCCGCCGGCTGACCTTTGGCCAGCCTGAGTGCTGTTTGCAGGTGTTGTTCAGCTTCTTCGACCCGAGCGGTCAGGACCAGCACAGCCGCCATGCCGCTCAGCAGTTTCGCGTACAGGGGGTCGTCCTGCTGCAGGTGTGCCAGCGCCTCTTTGTAAAGAGGCTCCGCCTCGAGGCTGCGGCCGTTCACTCGCAGGGTTTCAGCCTTGGCCATCAACGCCCGGACTCGCTGTTGGGTGGACACGCTCGGCAGGGCCAGCACCCGGTCGCACAGCTCGACGGCGCGCAAGCTCCCCAGGGAAAAGCGCAGGTGGTCCGCGGCGCGCAGCAGTAGTTGCGGCTCGCGGGCGCGCAGGTCAGCCGTCACGTCCGGCGGCAACTCGGCAGCCAGTGCGGCATCCAGGTGCGCCAGCATCTCGTGCACCAGCGGGGACAACGTGCCGCGATCCGTCTCGAACATCTGGCACAGCGCGTGCCAGTGCAACAGGCCGCGCTGCGAGGGCGGCTGCAACTGGTACGCCGCCTCGCGCAACACCGCGTGGCGAAAGGCGAGTTCACCGCTTTGCACTGCTCAATTGTGGCAGGCGGCACGCCATGGGTCCATCTCAATAGGCGGCGCGGGCAGGACGACTTGCTGCCTCGTTTGCCGTGCTTGCGCCCCGTGCACGGTGGTATGCTGCGGGTCTGCACACATTCGCGTGGGGTGAACATGGACCGGCACGAAAACCTGCGGCTTCCCGCTTGGGTCGTGGTGCTGTTTGGCGCAGCCATGCTGGCCTGCGCCTCGACGGACGACGGCGGCGACTACTACTACGATTCCGGCTGTTCGGGTTCCGGCAGCGGTTCCTCGTGCAGCGGCTCGGGGGGCAGCAGCTCGGGTGGCAGCAGCTCAGGGGGCAGCAGCTCAGGGGGCAGCAGCTCAGGCGGAACAGCGCCCACCACGGGTGCCGACACGATAGCGCCCGCCATGCCCGCCGTGGTGCGCGAGTACGCGCCCTCCTGGCCGTCGCAGGACCGCGCCACGCCGCCCGCGCACCCGTGGCAGGCACCGGCACGCAAATACGCCACGGCAGCAGAACTGAGCTTCGAGAATTCCTCGGACTTCTGGAATGCCACGAAGCAGCGCTGGCAGGACGCCGGCGCCATCTTCACCGCGCCCGCCAACAAGCCACCCTTCCAGAAGCTGCTGGACAACGGCGCCAAGGTGTACTCGGGCTACACCACCCGCTACTACGAGGGCGGCAGCACCCAGTACGCCACCGGCTGGGGCATCATCACCTTCAACCCGGACTTCCTGCAGAAGGGTTTCTCGGACGTCCAGCACTCCACCAGCGACCCCGGCACGTTTGCCTGGGCCTACTACGACACCTGGGGCCACGCCCACGGCCCCTACTGGGAGAACTGGCAGCCGGGCCCCACCGAAGCCGGCGCAGTGCACTGGGTGGGCGAGAAGCGCCAAGGCAAGACCAGCGGCGAGTACCGGTCTTACTCCAAGACCGGTTACGCCCTGGAAGCCGGCGTGTTTGCTGACGACGCCCGCGTCGGCATCTGGCGCTACTTCGACGAGTTCGGCCGCCTGCAGAAGCGAGTGGACGAAAGCGACAGTCGAACGGGCCTGTACGAGACCTACTTGCCGGGCGGCGCAATCAGCGTGCAGGGCTTCATGGTCGGCGGCAACCTGAGCGGCGACGTCACCTGGTGGAACACCGACGGAACCTGCAGCATCGCCCGCTACGAGAACGGCGAGACTTCCGGCTGGCGCACCGACTACGCCGCGGCGGGCTGGCGCCTGCGCGACGTGTGGATCAAGGCGACAGGTACCTGGGACGGCCCCGGCTTCGAGTACGACGCCCAGGGCAACGTGGTGGCGCGTTTCGAGTACAGCAACGGCACGCGCACCTCGTACCAGCGCACCCGCAGCCAGTGGCCCGCCCCTGCCTCACCGGTCACCGGCCACCGCGGCTGGCGGCAGGTTTCCACCGGCGCACACCCGGCTGCAGCCATCGGCTGCGCTGCGGCGGGCATGGTCTGCAACGACGGTTGGCTGCTGTTTGGCGGCCGCGACCAGAACACCGTGTACGGCGAGACCTGGTTCTTTGACGGCCGCGAGTGGAAGCGCCTCAAGCCCGCGGGCGGGGTTGCCCCCTGCGCCCGCACCGGCGCCGCCCTGGACGCCGACATTGCCCGCAGCGTGTGGGTGCTGTTCGGCGGGCAGGACGCAGAAGGCCGCGCCCTGGGCGACACCTGGGAGTTTGACGGCACGGCTTGGCGCTGCCTGCAGGAAAGCGGCGGACCCGCCGCCCGCTGGGGTAGCGCCCTGGCCAGCCAGTCCAGCGCCAAGCGAATGGTGCTGTTCGGCGGCGAAAACGCCGAGGGCAAGCTGTCCGACACCTGGGCCTGGTCTGACGGCTCATGGGCCCCCATTGCCGAGGGCAGCGACGCACCCGCGGCCCGCAGCGGCGCGTCCATGGTGCACGATTCGTCGCACAGCGTGCTGGTGCTGTACGGCGGAAGCGGCGGCGAGGCAGCCCTCAGCGACACCTGGGTGCTCTACGAGAACGCCTGGTCGCCCGTGGAAATGTCCGGCAGCCCCGGCCCCGATGCGGCACTGGCGGTCAGCGGCATCGCATTTGGTGCGGTGCTGGTGGGCGGCAGCGAGCGGCTGGATGCCTTCAACCCCGTAATCGTGAACGAGCACGGCGACTGGCAGTCCTTTGCGCTGGATCGCCCCGCCGCCCGCAAAGGCTTCTGCCTGGGAACCGACTGGCTGAAGGACCGCCACATCGTCTATGGGGGAATGCGCAACGACGGCAGCCCGCTGCACGAGACCTGGACGCTGGAGACGCTGCCGGACCGTGCCATCCGCGAACGCTTTCCCGACGAGTTCAAGGCCTCCATCCAGGCGCCCGGCTTTCGCTACTTGCGCACGCGCCTGGGCAACGAGGTTGCCGCCAGCCGGCTCAGCGCCTGGGATGCCAAACGCGGAGTAACGGTCTGCTTCGGCGGCGATCAAGACGGGGCCGCCATCCACGAAACCTGGGAGTTCGACGGCGCCGACTGGAAGCAGTGCGCCACGGGTGAGGGTCTGACGGCAGGCGGCCGCCGCTGGCTGTACTACGACACGAAGCGCGAGCAGGTCATGCTGATCCAGGAGCTGGTCGCGGAAGGCGAGGCCGCGCCGCAACGGCACGAGCAGTACGCATGGGATGGCCAGGCCTGGACGCGCGTGGCAGCTCTCGAGGGCGGCCCCCGCGGCGCAGCCGTGCTCTGCTTTGATGCAAACCGCGGCGTGCTGGTGTGGCTGCCGGAGTGGGCCTCCGCGGACGTGCTGTGGGAGCTGCACGAAGACGGCTGGAAGCGACTGGAGGGCAAGGGCGGGCCGGTCAGCGAGGACTTCTCGCTGGCGTTCTACGACGCGGCCCGCAAACGGGTGGTGGCGTTGCAGCAGGATTTCCTGGGCGAGTCCGCCGACCTGCTGTGGTTCTGGGACGGCGAGAACTGGTCGTCGCAGGAGACCGGCAACAGCCTGCTGGATGCTGCTTTCGGCGCGCCGCCGCTGGCCGTGGACACCAAGCGCGGCGTGGTGTGGATCCTGGGTAGTCACGCGCTCTGGAAACTCGAGGGCACAACGTTTTCAGAGTACCGCGTGCCGGAACGCCTGGCCTACATCGGCGCCACGGGCTGGGTCAACCCCGCCACGGGCAAGCTGTACTGGCAGGGCGGGTGGGCCAACGACCAGTACGTGAACGACACCTGGGAGGTAGACCCGGACACGCTGGAGCCGGCCGAGGACGAGTAGGACAGCGAGGCGAGTCGAGCGACAAGAGTCGAGAGTCGAGAGGCAATACGCGAGAGTCAGAGGCGGGTGATGACCGCGCGTCGCTGTCTCACCAGCCCCAGCGCACGCGCGCGTCAGGGTCGGCCAGAGACTCCGGGGCCAACGCGTCGTCGCGGATCGGCGTGTAGATCTCGGCGTCCTTGTCCCAGGCGTGGTTATAGAAGGCCTGGGCCTTCAGGCGCAGCAGGCTTTCCACCACGTCGCTGCCGATGCTGGACACCGGCACGGCACGCAGCAGCCGGTCGCGCTGGAACAAGCCGTCATCGGCCAGCCGGCAGGCGGCCTCATACTCGCGCAGCGCAAAGCGGGCCTGGGCCTGGCGCAGCCGCAACAGGGCGCGCTCCGTGCCGTTGGAGCCGCGCACCTGCAGGCCGGCCCAGGCGGCATCCAGCAGCAGGGCGCGCCGGGCGGGGTCCGCCTCCGTGCGCGAAAGCTCCATGCCTGCCCGGGCCACGCCGGCCGCGGCGAAAGCCAGCAAAAACGGAAGCAGGAAGCCCAGCCACGCCCGGCGCAGCGTGGTGCGAACCGTGGGCCGCACCACCAGCACCAGCACGGGAAAGAACCAGAACAGGCCGGTGATCCAGAACAAGTGGCTGCCCAGGAACAACCCGCAGGCAGCCAGGGCCAGCGCGTTCACGCAGCCCACCAGCAGGCCGGCCAGGCGGTTCTCGGCAGAAGGTCGAATGAACTGCTGGGCCGCCAGCCAACTGATCAGCAGGCCCTCCAGGCTCAGCAAGAGCAGCCAGGTCTCGGCGTGCAGCACGCCCACCTGCAATGCGCCCTGCAGCACGGGCAGCAGCAGGGTCATGCGCGCGGCGGTATTCAGGGCCGGGCGGCTCTGGCGCAGCTCGCCCTGACGCTCCAGCATGCGCGCGGCAAACGAGCCGAAGCGTCGGCGGGGCCTGCTGGCAGGTGGGGCGTCAGCCGCGGTCATAGGCAGCCATCCGGCCGCGGCAGCCGCTCACTTGGGGTTCTGGCACAGCCCCTAAAGATCAAGAATCATCCCCTCGCGGGCGGCGAGGAACTCGACGCCCGGCGCCTCCGCCTGGCCTAGGGGCAGGTACTTCTCCTGCATCAAACGGTCCAGAGCCGCGTCGGTTCGGGTCGGGTCGTGGTGCGTAAAGACCATGCGCTTCACGCCGGCCTTGCGGGCCAGCGGAATGTTGTACTCAAAGTAGCTGTGCCCCCACCCGCGCTTGGAGGCCTGGGGCTTGGCCGTGCTCTCGTACTCGGCCTGCGTGTAGGTCGTGTCCATGACCACCAGGTCCGCCCCGCGGCAGAACTCGGTGAAGCGATCGTTCATCATGGCGTACAGCGCGATCGTGTCGGGGTTCTCGGCGGCGGGGTTGGCGCTCAGCCACGGCTCGTGGTCGCCCGAGAACACGAAGCTCTTGCCGTCGGCCTCGATGCGGTAGGCGGTGCAGTACACCGGGTGGTTCGTCAGCTTCAGCCGCACCTTCACGCCCGGGCACAGCTCAAAGCTGCGCTCGACGCCATCGGGGAACATCTTGTTGTAGTCGCGGTACTGGACCACGTTGTCCAGCATGGTGTTCTCGAACGGGAAGTAGCTGTAGGTCACCTGGTCGCGCATCACGGACTCAAAGCCCTTGCCCTCGCGCAGGGGCCCCACACCGTAGACCTCGACGCGGCCGCCGGGGATGTACATGGGCGAAAAGAACGGAAAGCCGTGGATGTGGTCCCAGTGGGTGTGGGTGATGAGCAGGCGGATATCGAAGGGCGGCTTGCCCGTGGACAGCAGGTGGTCGCCCAGCGCGCGAATGCCGGTGCCGCTGTCCAGGATGATGATCGGGCCGTCGTCGCGCACCACCTGCAGGCAGGTGGTGTTGCCCCCGTAACGCGCCGTCTCCGGGCCTGGCGTGGGCAGGCTGCCACGAACACCCCAGAACCGGATCTTCATATGCGCGGCCCCCTGCCTGTGTCGCTGCTGTCACCAGCCGTGCACAGATTCGCCGAAACCCCCGCCGCCCGTCAAGTGGGGCGCGCCACGTGCAAGCGAAACCGCGGAGCCAAAGGGCCCCGCGGTCCAGGTGCAGAAAGCGTACTCGGTTACAGCGGCGGCGAAGTCTCCGGGCTCTTGGGTGCCACGCGCGGCGACGACTGGCCATCGCCACCTGCCAAGTCAGGCCGCAGGATGGAGGCGCGCTTGTCATCAATGAGGGCCTCGCGCTCAAGAAACTCCTCCAGCGCCTTGCGCATGACCCAGGACACAGGCCGGTCGCTGCGGTCGCAGTACTCTTCAAGGCGGACCTTCAGGTCCTCTTCAATGCGGGCGTTGGCCCAGCAGTTGCGCAACTTCCTGCGGCTTGGTTTCACGGCTCTTGCCCAAAAGTACAAACAAAGGAAAGGCAGCCCGAAAATGCAACTTTCTATACAATAGGGAAGTTTGCCGTGGTTCACGTCTAAAGCAACGTGAACCATGTGCCACTATCTAACCAGTCAATTGAGAACCGCCGCGGATTAGCCACATCAGACTCGCACAACACATGCAACTATTTGCAAAGAAAGGAATTGCGAGATTTGCCGAAGGACTTGGCAGTGCTACACACGCACCATCTCGGCTGGTTCAAGTCTTGGCAAAATCGAGCGGGGAAGCCGCAGACTGCACAAGAACGACAACAGTCTAGGGTGATCCAATCCACCCGCCCGCGAGAAAACCGCGCCAAGCTTGTTGCCACGTTGCACCGTGTATCATCGGCCAAACTACGCTCCATGATACAACCTGTAACGCCAGCAAGACAAGCAATCCGCCCACGGGCTCCCAGGCGCGATTCCGGAAAGCACGCCCGAAACTGAAGCGGCTCACGTCGCCCTTGGTCCACGCGCTCAGCCGCGGAAAGAACCTCGGCACGTGGCTGCAGTATTCCCGGTACGCCTCGCCGTAGATGCTGGTCAGCATCTCCTCCTCGATGGCGATCTGGGCGCGATAGATTAAGAGAAAAAGCACGTTGTAAAGCACCAGTAAAGGCACGTTGAACGGCCACGCCGCCAGCAGCGCCAATCCGCACCCGATCAGCCACGTCCCCACATACAGCGGGTTGCGGGTGCGGCCGTAGGGACCGGCTGTCGCGAGTTCGGCCTTCTTCAGCAAGTAGCCCAGCGACCACACACGCATGGAGACGCCGGCCATGGTCAATGCCAGCCCCACCCCGCGCAGGCCGACCAGTGCCCAGTGGCCTTCTGCCAGCGGCGCGGTGGTGGCCAGCGCAATGAATGCGGCATAGAGGGGCCAGAAGCCCTGCAGGCGCAGCCGATCCAGCCGCTTTTCGCGGCGCTTGCCGTCGCGCACTTCGGCCGTCTTGGTGGCCTTGAGCGGCCCTTGGGCAGAGGCTTGGTCTGGAGTGGTCGCTTCCACGGCGGGGAATCTACGTTTTCGCGGGCTTTGCGGGTAGGGCACCGGCCCGCTTTGCAGGTTTGCCCGGAACGCCTATGCTCTTCCCAAACGGAGGCGGGCATGGGCGAGTTCGACAACGACCAGGGTCCAGTTGAAGGAACCAAGGCCCAGGGCAACACACTGCCCTGTGCCCAGTGCGGCGCCGAGCTCGAGTTCCGGCCCGGCTCCACAGTGCTCAAGTGCGGGTATTGCGGCCACAGCCAGCAGATCCAGGTGGCGGCGGGGGCGGCGGTGGTCGAATACGACCTGAATGACGCCGTGTCGCGTTATCTGGGCAAGGTGGCCCACATGCAGACCCAGGGCCGCCGCCAGATCAAGTGCGAGGACTGCGGCGCCGACATCATCGTGGAGGCGGGCGCTACCACGGCCCGCTGCGACTACTGCGGCGGCAAGCGCATCGTCGAGGAGGAAGTCCCGCCCGGCGTGCTGCAACCCGAGGGCATCCTGCCTTTCCAGTTCGACAGCAACTCGGCGGTTGAGCGCTTTCGCAAGTGGCTGGCCGGCGAAGGCTTCTTCGGGCGCCTGTGGGTGCGGCTGGTGCGGCCCTCAGCCCTGCAGCAGCGGGCCAGCGTGCAGGACCTGCACGGCATCTACGTGCCCTTCTGGACCTACGACAGCAACGCGCAAAGCTACTGGACAGCCCAGGCGGGCTACTACTACTACGTCACCGAGCACTACACCGACAGCCAGGGCAAGCGGCAGTCGCGCCAGGCGCGCAAGATCCGCTGGGTGTGGACCAACGGCCAGCGCCGCGACCACTACGACGACTGGCTGGTGTGCGCCAGCCGCCAGTACTACCAGGGCGACCTGCAGCGCCTGATGAAGGAAATCGAGCCCTTCCCCACCAAGCAGCTCACGCCCTTTGACCAGAAATACCTGGCGGGCTTCCGGGCCGAGCGCTACTCGATGGACCTGAAGCAGTGCTGGGATATCGCGCGCGACGGAATGCTGGCGGAATGCCGCACCCGTTGCTCGCGCGACGTGCCCGGCGACACGCACCGCTTCCTGGAAGTGCGCACCAGCTTCTTTGGCCAGAGCTTCAAGCACGTGCTGCTGCCCGTGTTCGTGATGGGATACCGCTTCAAGGAGAAGTCCTACAACGTGCTGGTCAACGGCAGCACGGGCGAGGTGCGCGGCGGCGCGCCGCTAAGCTGGATCAAGCTGACCATCTTGATCGTCGCCCTGCTGGCCCTGATCGGCGGCGCCATCGCCCTGTTCTCGATCTACGGCAAACAGCCGCAGCCCGCCAACCAGGGCGGACAGCCGGCCGCAGCCACCGAGGCGCCGGCCACATACTTCCTGCCGGTCACGGTGAAACGCGCCGACGGCGACGAAACCGTGCAGGTGCAGTTCAGCTTCGCCGGGGCTGACGCCGCGGCCCGGCTGGCCAACTGGAAGGAGTTCGAGGCCACGGGCATGAAGTCGAAGGTGGAGAGCGAGATCGAGTCGGTAGTGAAGGCCGACACTCGCTCGGGCAGCACGGCGCTGACCGAGAAGATCTCGCGGCGCCTGGCGGAGAAGTTCACCCTGGCAGGCGGCGGGCCGCGCTTTGACAACGTGCAGGCCAGCTTCCCGCAGGGCAGGCGAAAGCCATGACAGCTCGGCCACTTTTCAGTTTCCGGCGCGCGGGCCGTTTCTACACTGTGTGCTCTTGGTAACAGGGTCGGCAGCGCCTTGCAACGGAGTACGGCGCGTGCAGGCCCAAGAGGCCCACAGAACGGGCCAGGTTCAGGAGTTGTTGCGATGGCTACAGGCAAGGTGAAGTGGTTCAACGATGAAAAGGGCTTCGGCTTCATTACCCCGGACGACGGCGGTGCAGACCTGTTCGTGCACTACTCGTCCATCCAGTCGGACGGCTTCAAGTCCCTCAAGGAAGGCCAGAAGGTCGAGTTTGAAGTCGGCCAGGGGCGCAAGGGCCCCGCGGCGGAGAAGGTTCGCCCGCTCTAATCCGACGCAAACACAAAAAGAAGGGCGCCCGGCATGGGCGCCCTTCGTGCTTTTCTGTCGCTTTCACTCGCCAATGCGGGCCTTGCGCGGTGCAGGCTCGGCATCCTTGCGCGGCGCGCTCTCGTCGGACTTGCTGCCCCGGCGCACGATGCGGATCTTGACGTGCCAGCTGCCGTCCGGTGCGGACTTCTCGAACTCCTGCACACTTTCGCCTTCATCGCCCTGGGCTTCTTCCATGGCCTTGCGCAGTTCCTCTTCCACTTCGGGCGGCAGCTTGACCCCGCCGGGCACGCGCTTCAGCTCGGCTCGGGCGCGGTCCAACTCGCGGCGCAACTCGGCTGGCAACTCGTCCTCGTCGTCGGCACTGTCTTCCGCCTCGTCTTCGGCCTCGTCTTCGGCACCGGCGTTCTTCAGGTCCCGGCGCAGGCGCTCCAACTCACGCTGCAAGGAGCGCATCTCGGCCTCCAGCTTGGCAAGCTCGTCCCGGGCGCGTTCGGCGGACTCGCCGTCGCCCACTTCGCGATCCTCAACGACCTTGCCGTTCTCCTCTACACGCACGCGGCCGTTCTCAATGCGTACCGTGCGCGTCTTCACGACCGGTTTGCCGGCCTCGGCGGGCTTCTCCTGGGCAAGCAGCGGTGCAGCCGGCAGCAACAGCAGGCACAGGGCAATCAGGCGCTTCATGGTCTTCTCCGTTGGTTGGTTCGGGGTTGGCGCGCGCACACCCAATACGGAGCCGCGACCCGGCGCGTTACGCGCGGGCCCGGTTTTTCTTGTCGGTCAGCTTCAGATGCCCAGCACGGCGCAGGCGGTTGCCGTGGTGCGGGCAAAGACCTCAGCAGCCGGCAAACCCCACAGCTCTGCCAGCTTCTCGGCTGTGTGCCGGGCAAAGCCGGGCTCGTTGCGCCGGCCGCGGTGCGGCACCGGGGCCAGGAAGGGCGCGTCCGTTTCCACCACCACGTCCTCGGGCGTCAGCACCCGCGCCGCGGCGCGGATCGGCTCGCAGGACTTGTTGGCGAACGTCAGCTGCCCCGCAAAGCTCACCTTGAAGCCCAGGGCCTTCCACCCCAGCGCCTCTTCCGGCCCGTCGCTGAAGCAATGGGCAAAGCCCTTCCAGCCTCGCGGGCAGACGGAGCGGATCACTTTCTCGCAAACCCTGAAGGCATCGCGGCTGTGGATGCAGACGGGCTTGTTGGTCTCCACAGCCAGCTCAAGCTGGCGGGCAAAGGCCGCCTCCTGCACGGGCAGCGGGGCGGGGGCCTTTACGGTGTCCAGTCCGGTTTCGCCCAGCAGTACGACTTCCGGCTGTCGCAGCAACTCGCGCATGGCAGCCAGTTCGGCGGCATCCAGCCTGGCTGCGTCGTAGGGGTGGCAGCCCACGCTGGCATAAACTCGGCAGGGGAAGCGCCGGGCCAGTGCCAGGGCCTCGCGGCCGCCTTGCGCCAGCATTCCGATGCAGACCACGCGCGTCACGCCAAGCGCGTCGGCACGCTGCAGCATGGGTTCCAGGTCGTCCGCGTAATCCGGAAAATTGATGTGGCAGTGGGTGTCGATCAGCATCAGGAGCCGCGCTTCTTGCTGGATTTGCGGCGCTTTGCCACCTGGGCGGGCGTCAGGCGGCGGGTGTCCTCCAGCTCGCGCCACGCGCTCTCAAACACTGCCAGCATGGCTTCCTCGCCGGGCGTCAGGGATTCCTTCACGTCCAGCAGTTCTTCTTCGGCTTTGTCGGCGCTGCCCAGCCGGGCCAGGCAGCGGGCCATGAGCACGCGAACCTCGCGCAGTTCCGGCGAGCCCTCGGGCAGGTCGCGCATGGCCTCCTGAAACAGCTTCAGGGCCTTGCTCCAGCGCCCGGTGTCAAACTCCTCGCGGCCTGTTTCCAGCTTGCCCACGTCGGGCCTCCCGGCGGATGCCAGCGGGCCACATGCGCAGAAGAAGCCTGCTGCCGCGCCCGCACCCGAAGGCGACGGCGACCCCTGGGCTACCCTGTTAGTCACCGACGTCGTTCAAGCCGTCCAGTCGCTTCTCGACATCGCGGTATTCCATGTCCTGCAGGAACAGCTCGCGGAACTTCGCCCGCGCGCCCCGCCTGTCACCCTTCTTCTCCAGCATTTCGGCCTGGCAGTACGCCAGTTCCTTCTTCAACTCCTCGTCAGTCTCCACCAGTTCCTTGGCCACATTGGCGTACTGGGATTCCGCCATCTCCATGCGGCCCATGGCCACCAGGCAGCGGCCCATGTACAGGCCGGTCAGCTTGGCGTGCTTGGGGCTCTTGACCGCCTTCTGGAAGTGCTTGAAGGCGTCCTGGGCGCGACCCCCGTCAAACAGCGCCTGGCCGTACTTGAACTGCTTGTCCAGGTCCGTCGGCGCAGCCTCAACCTGGCGGCCGAACTCCAGCAAGGCGAAGTTCTTGTACTCCTCGCGAAGCTGGTTCTGCTTGGCCTTGTAGGCCGCTGCCTTCTCGGGCTCCTGCTCGGCCTTCTGGTCGCACAGGCGGATCATTGCCTCGTAGTACTGCTTCATGTAGCCCGCCGCCACGTCACCGATTTCGGTGGCGCCGGCGTCCACCTTCACGAAGGCAGTCAGCCGCTCGTAGGCATCCTTGTACTTCTTGCGCTTGGCCAGGATCTCGCCGATGTTGCGGATGGCGCGGCGGTCCAGCGGGTTCTCCTTCAGCTTGGCCTCTTCCTGGGCCAGCAGGGCGTCAGCGTCTTCCTCGGTGATGTTGCCCTTGCGCATCTTCTCCAGCAGGCCGGCCTCGTCCTTGTTCTTGACCAGGTCGTAGCTGGACTTGATCGCGCCGGAGCCAACACCCACCTTGGCGTTGTAGCTCTTGGCGGCAATGTCCTTCTGCAGTTGCTGGACGCTCTTGTCGTTGGGATTCAGCTTGGCAGCGCGGTTAGCGGCCGACTGTGCCTCCTGCACCTTGTTGACGGCCAGGTACTCCTTGGCCAGCAGCATCAGGGTGGCGCCGTCCTTCTCGCCCGCCACGTCGCCCACCTTGGCAGCAAATTCCAGCACCGCCACGGCAGCATCGTGGTGGCCCAGGGCAGCCAGCGTTTCCGCCACGCGGCGGTTGTACTTCAGGCTCTTGGGCTCTTTCAGGATCAGCTTCTCGGTTTCCTCGAGCAGCTTCTCCGGGTTCTTGGTCATCATCATGGTCTTGACGGCGCCAAACCCCAGGGTCTTGGGGTAGCCGACTTCGTCGTACTTCTTCACCAGCGCAATGCGGAAGTTACGACGGGCATCGGCGTTGCCGGGGTCAGCCAGCATGGCTGACTCGTACATCTGGATGGCGTAGTCGTAGTTGCGCTTCTTCAGCGCGTCGTCAGCCTTGGCCAGGAATTTGCTTACGTCCGCCATGGTGCACAACCTTCTGGGGGTGGCGCCTGAATCCGGGATGTCCGGTTTGGCTTCAACGCTTGATGATGGCCCAAGCAAGCCCCGACTTCAAGCCCAAGCCCGATGCCGCTACACTGGCCGCCGAGGACCCCGTGCTGGAACTGCGCAAATACCCCGACCCCGTGCTGATGGCCCCCGCCCAGCCGGTCACCGAGTTTGGCCCGGCCCTGAAGCGGCTGGTGGCCGACATGTTTGAAACCATGTACCAGGAACGCGGGGTGGGGCTGGCTGCCCCCCAGGTCGGCGTTTCGCAGCGCATCCTGGTACTGAACTGCGCCGAGAAACAGCCGCCGGAGGGCGAACTGGCGCTGATCAACCCCGAAATCGTGGCGACCGAGGGCGAACAGTACGGCGACGAGGGCTGCCTGTCTTTCCCCGGCATGTATGCCAAGAAACGCCGCCCCCGGAAGGTGACCATGCGCGCCCAGAACACCGAGGGCGAGTGGTTTGAGGTTACCGGCGAGGGCCTGCTGGCCCGCGCCCTGGTGCACGAGCTGGACCACCTGAACGGCCGCGTTTTTGTGCAGGACCTGGAACTGGTCGAATTCATCAAGCTGCGCAAGGAACTCGAGCAGATGAAGCGCGAGTGGAAGCGCGAGCACGCCCGCGCCCGTTGAGCCGGACTCTGGCCGCACAATCGGTGGCCCGGCTGGCTGACAGGCCGCGGCCGTGCTAAAGCCTAGCCTGCGAATGTGCCGTCCGTTGAAGGAGACGCCTGCCGGCGACACCTTCAGCGGCCTGCCAGGCAACGCCACGGAGGCCCAGCCATGCCCAGCAAGCGCATCCCCAAGGTCCCGGACAATGTCGCCGTCGAGTCGTTCCTGATCCACGGTCGCCACTTCACTGAGAAGTGGGATTTCAAGCACCACATTATCCCGCCCCAGTCCAGCAGCGTGACCTATCGCCTCGACAAGACCGAGCGCGGGGCCAAGGGTTTCAAGGACTACGCCTCGGGCGAGGCCCACAAGCACGAGCCGATCTACATCTACGACCGTCTGGACGAGCCCACCCGCGGCATGCTGGAGGACGAACTGGCGGGTTTTGAGGGCGGCGACTTCTGCGTCTGCTTCGCCACCGGCATGGCGGCCATCGCCGCCGCCCTGGGCGTGGTCCTGAAGCACGGCGACGAGCTGGTCGCCCACCACACCCTGTACGGTTGCACCTACAGCCTGATCACCAACTGGTACCCCAAGCTGGGCATCAGCCACAAGCTGGTGGACTTGCGCGACCTGAAGCAGCTCAAGGCGGCGATCACGGACAAGACCCGCTGCGTCTACCTGGAGACGCCGGTGAACCCCACGCTGGAGCTGCTGGACCTGAAAGCCATCCGCAAGGTGGTGGACGAGGTCAACGGCAAGCGCAAGGAAGGCGAGAAGGTCTGGATCCTGGTGGACAACACCTTTGCCACGCCCTACTGCCAGCGGCCGCTGGAATTGGGTGCCCACGTGGTGGTGCACTCGCTGACCAAGAACATCGGCGGCTACGGCACCGACATGGGCGGCGCGGTGATCGGGCCTGCCGAGCTGGAAGGGCAGGTGCTGCTGTACCGCAAGGACTTTGGCGGGGCGCTGGCCCCCAAGAGCGCCTGGCCCATCCTGGTCTACGGCCTGCCCACCCTGCCCCTGCGACTTAAGCGCCAGATGGAGACAGCCACTGAAGTCGCCCGCTTCCTGCACGGGCATGCCAAGGTCTCGCGCGTGGTCTACCCCGGCCTGGAGAACCACGACCAGTTTGCCCTGGCCAAGAAGCAGATGCGCACGCCCGACGGCGAGTTTGCCCCGGGCAACATGATCTACTTCGAGACGGTGGAGTCCGACCCGCGCAACCCGCGCAATTGCGTGAAGGTGGTGGACTGGATCGCCAAGAATGCCTACACGCTGACCCTGGCGGTGAGTCTTGGACAGCTGCGCACGCTGATTGAGAACCCGGGTGCCATGACCCACGCCGCCGTCCCTGAGGACAAGCGGCTGGAGGGCGGCATTGCCCCCAACGGCATCCGGCTCAGCATCGGCATTGAGGCCGCAGCGGACATCATCCGCGACCT
>JADLBZ010000196.1 GCA_020847415.1 Planctomycetota bacterium | reverse complement strand
CTCCAGACAGGCTCTTAGTTGCTGGTCGCGCGGAACGGGTAGCCGGACTGTGCCGCAGCGTCTGCCACGCGGCGCAGGGCAAGCTCGGCCACCGGGGCAGCCAGGCTGACGACCTCAACGCGGCCCTTGGCCCGCAGGCAGCCCACCAGCTCGCGGGCGGCGGGCTCGTCGAAGCCGAAGTACTTCTCGAGGCAGAACAGCACGAAGTCCACGGGCGTTTGCGGGTCGTCGTGGAACACCACCGTCACCTTGGGTGCGATGACGGTGCTGTCTTCCCATTCCTCGGGGGGCACGGCATCCGTGCCTTCCGGCGGTTTTCCCGTGGGAGTATCGTCGGGCATGGCGGAATCTTAGCAACCACCCCGCGTGCGCACAGCCTGCTCGGCGGGCCACTTGGGGATTCAGCGTGGCGGGAGACCCATGCGCATCGTGGTCATGCCCATTGGCAGCGCCGGGGACGTGCACCCGCTGGTGGGCGTGGGCAAGGCTCTGCAGGCCCGGGGCCACGAGGTCGTGGTTGTCACGAACGGCTACTTCGGCGACCTGGTCCGCAAGGCCGGCCTGGAGTTCCACGCACTGGGCAGCGCCGAAGACTACCTGAAGCTGGCTGAAAACCCCGACCTGTGGCACCCGCGGCGGGCCTTTGCCACGATCTTCAAGGGCGCCCTGAACCATGCCTGGGCGCCCACCCACGCCCTGCTGCGCGACCTTTGCCGGCCCGGCAACGCCGTGCTGGTGGCGGGCACCCTGGGGCTTGCCGCCCGCAACGCGCAAGAGGCCCTGGGCGTGCCCCTGGTGACCGTGCACCTGGCGCCTTCCATTTTCTTCAGCACTTATCGCGCCCCCCGTTTTGCCGGCATGTTTGCCCCGGATTGGGCGCCGCGCTGGCTGAAGCGCGCGCAGTTCTGGGCGGCGGGGCGCCTGACCGATGCCGTGGTGCTGCCGGCGCTGAACCGCTTCCGGCGCGAACTGGGCCTGGGCCCGGCCCGCGACATCGTGCGCACCTGGTGGCACTCGCCGCAGCGTGTGCTGGGGCTGTTCCCGGAGTGGTTTGGCCCGCCGCAACCCGATTGGCCGCCGCAGACGCGGCTGGCGGGCTTCCCGCTGTTTGACGAAGACGGCCTGCGTGAGCCGCCCGCCGGCCTGGAAGCGTTCCTGGCTGCGGGCGAGCCACCCGTGGTCTTCACGCCCGGCACCGCCATGCGCCACGGCACGCGCTTCTTCACCGAGGCGGTGCGCGCCTGCGAACTGCTGGGGCAGCGGGGAATCCTGCTGACCCAGTTCGCCGAGACCGTGCCGCGCGACCTGCCGCCCTCGGTGGCGCACTTCAGCTACATCCCCTTCAGCCGCGTGCTGCCACGCGCCGCGGCGCTGGTCAGCCACGGCGGCATCGGCACCACGGCCCAGGCGCTGCGCGCGGGCATACCGCACCTGGTGCAGCACATGGCGCACGACCAGATGGACAACGGCAGCCGCTTGCAGGACCTGGGCACGGGCGACATGCTGCCGGCGGGTGCTTTCCGGGCGCCGCGCGTGGCGCGGCTGCTGCGCGGGCTGCTGGAATCCCCGGCTGTGGCGCAGGCAGCCCGGGCGATCGCGGCACGCTTTGCCGGGACCGACCCGGTTGGTGATGCCTGCCGCATCATAGAAGAAGCCGCCCGCGGCTAGCCCGCGCAACTGCACGGGCCGGCCGGCGAGCGGCTTCTCGCCGCGAGGCGGGCTGTGCAAGGAGAACCATGGCGGACGAACAGCTCTTTGCCTGGATGGACCTGGAGATGACCGGGCTGGAGCCCGATTGCGACGTCATCCTCGAGGTTGCCTGCCTGGTGACCGGCCCGGACCTGGCACCCCGCGATTCCGTAGAGCACGTCATCTGGCAACCGCCCACGGTGCTGGACCGCATGTCGGACTTTGTGCGCGACATGCACACGCGCAACGGCCTGCTGGAACGCGTGAAGGCCAGCACCACCAGCCTGCGCGAGGCTGAAGACAGCGTGCTGGCCCTGCTGGCCCGCCACTGCGGCCCGCGCGAGGCCGTGCTGGCCGGCAACAGCATCCACCAGGACCGCCGCTTCATTGCCCGCTACATGCCGCGGCTGGATGCCTTTCTGCACTACCGGCAGGTGGACGTGAGCACACTCAAGGTGCTGGCCCGCGCCTGGTACCCGCAGGTGCCGAAGTTCGAGAAACCAGGAAAGGACCACACCGCCCTGGCGGACCTGCGCGACAGCCTGGCTGAGCTGCAATTCTACCGGCAGCACCTGCTGCGCCCGGCGCCATGATCCGCGTGCTGCTTAACAGCCGCGTGCGCGGCGCGACACCCTCCGCCCTGTTGAAGAAGGCTGCACAGGCAGCGCTTCGCGGCTGGCGCGGTGATGTCGAGGTAAGCATTGCGGTCGTGGGCGACCGCCGCATGCGCTCCCTGAACCGCGCCGCATTGGCCCACGACTACACCACCGACGTGCTGAGCTTCCACCATGGTGAGACGCCCGAGGGCACCCTGCTGGAGCTGATCATCTGTGCCCCCTTTGCGGCGCGCATGGCCAAACGGCACGGCCTGACAGCCGCCCAGGAGCTGGCCCGCTATGTGGTGCACGGGTGTCTGCATTGCGCCGGCCACGAGGACGACACGCCCGCCAGCCGCGCCGCGATGTGGAAGAAGCAGGAAGCCGTGCTGCGGCGTGTCATGGGCAAGGGGTATGTCGGGTCAGGTGAGGTGACGTAAGCCACTCAGATGGTGCCGCTTCCCGTTGGCGCAAGGCCGGTGCATTCGGTAAATTCTTGTCTATCTCCGGCGGGCTCCACCATGCTGCACAAAGAACTCACCCAACAGGTTATTAACGCGGCCAAGACCGTGCACACCGACCTGGGACCCGGCTTGGGGCACCAGTTGTACCGGCGTGCCCTGGAGCTTGAGCTGCGTGAGAACGGCCTGGCCCCTGAGGTGGATAAGCCCGTCAAGGTGCACTACCGCGGCCACGTGCTGGGCGAAGAGGGCGTGGATTTCTGCGTCAACAACGCGATCCTGTGCGTTCTGGTAGACGCGCCCGAGACCTCGCCCGAGGAATACGGGCGACTTCGCACCCTGCTCAAGAACCTCGAGCTGGACGTGGGCCTGTTGCTGAACTTCCACTCCACGCGGCTTGATGTGCGAAGGGTGGAGGCGGTGGCCAAGAAGGAGCCTTCGGCGGCTGAGTAGCCCCAAGAGAGGATCCCGGCCCGCCCCGCCCCCAAGGCGGGGCGGTTCTTTTTGGCGCGGGGGGTTGCAGATTGCGGGGCGGCGGCCAAGCTGTCGCCCCCGTCAGGGCGGGAGGCATGTCATGGCAGAGGAAACGCGGTTCCCCGACTATGAGGCGAAGTGGCAGAAGGCCTGGGCGGCGGCCCGCAAGTTGCCGTCGTCGGCTGCCACGGCCAAGGGCAAGCAGGACTTCTACATCCTGTCCATGTTCCCCTACCCCAGCGGCAAGCTGCACTTCGGGCACGCCCTGCCCTATACGCTGACGGACTCCAGCGCGCGCTCCAAGCGCATGAACGGCTGCAGCGTCCTGAACCCCATGGGCTGGGATGCCTTTGGCCTGCCCGCCGAGAACGCCGCCATCGAGGCTGTGCGCAAGGGCGCAAAAAACGTGCACCCCGCGCGCCTGACCTACGAGTCCATCGAGTACATGCGCAGCCAGATGGGCGCCTTTGGTTACTCCTTTGACTGGGACCGCGAGGTCTACACCTGCCGCGCCGACTACTACAAGTGGACCCAGTGGCTGTTCCTGCGCATGCTGGAGCGCGGGGTGGCTTATCGCAAAAAGGCCCGCGTTAACTGGTGCAACGACTGCAAGACCACCCTGGCCAACGAGCAAGTGGAAACCCACGTGCGCGACGGCGAGGAGTTCCAGGCCTGTTTCCGTTGCGGCACGCCCGTGGAGCCGCGCGAGATTGACGCCTGGTTCCTGCGCATCACCGAGTACGCCGACCGCCTGCTGCAGGGCCTGGACAAGCTGGAAAAGACCTGGCCCGAGCTGGTGGTGGCCCAGCAGCGCAACTGGATCGGCCGCAGCGAGGGCGTGAACATTGACTTCGCCGTTGAGCTGCGCCCCGGCGCCTCCGGCAGCGGTCCCCTGAAGCCGCCCACCGAGGGCAGTACTGCCGTCGAGACCGAGAAGCTGACCGTCTTTACCACCCGGGCTGACACGGTGTTTGGCGTCACCTACGTGGCCATCGCGCCCGAGCACCCGCTGGTGGAACGCATCCTGAAGTTCGTGGACGCCCGCACGCACAAGCGCATCACCGAGTTCGTGCGCGAGACGCTGACCATGACCGAGCAGGACCGCGCCTCGGGCGACGACAAAGAGGGCGTGCCCACCGGCATGTTCGCCGTCAACCCGCTGAACGGCGAGAAAGTGCCCCTGTTCGTGGCCAACTACGTGCTGATGTACGGCACCGGCGCCGTGATGGCGGTACCCGCCCACGACGAGCGCGACCACGAGTTTGCCCGCGGCTACCGCCTGCCCATGAAACAGGTAGTGAAGCGCGCCGACGACAAGGCCCTGGACCTGAAGAAAGAAGCCTTCACCGAGCACGGCGTGCTGCTGGACAGCGGGGACTACTCCGGGCTGCCCAGCGCCGAGGCCATTGCCCGCATCGCCTCTGACCTGGCCGGCAAGGGCAAGGGCGGCAAGCAGGTAAACTACAAGCTGCGCGACTGGGGCATTTCGCGCCAGCGCTACTGGGGCTGCCCTATCCCGGTCATCCATTGCCCGGATTGCGGCATTGTGCCGGTGCCGGACCAGGACCTGCCCGTGCGCCTGCCCGACGACGTGGACTTCCTGCCCACCGGCCAGTCACCCCTGACCCTGCACCCGGACTTCCAGAAAGTGAAGTGCCCCAGGTGCAGCCGCACCGACGCGCGCCGCGACACGGACACCATGGACACCTTCGTGGATTCGTCGTGGTACTTCCTGCGCTAGACCGACGCGCACAACGAGCAGGCACCGTTTGAGCGCGCCAGGTGCGAGCACTGGGCGCCCGTGGACCTGTACATCGGCGGGCGCGAGCACGCCATCCTGCACCTGATCTACGCGCGCTTCTACACCAAGTTCATCCACGACCTGGGGTTGATCGGCTTTGATGAGCCCTTCACGCGCATGTACACCCACGGCCTGATCCAGGGCGAATCGCGCCGCGTGGTCACCGACGAGATGGACCGTTATGTCTCCGAGGCCGAACTGGAGCAGATGCTGGCCTCCGGCAAAGTGACCGAGGACCAGGTCTTCCGGCGCGTCGAGAAGATGAGCAAGTCCAAGCTCAACGGCGCCGACGTGACCGAGCTGGTCCGGCAGTACGGCGCCGACGCCGTGCGCCTGACTATCCTGTTCATGGGGCCGGCCGAGGCCGACAGCGTGTGGGATGCCAACGGCGTGAAAGGCCCCTACAACTTCCTGCGCCGCTGGTACGACCTGGCGCTGTCCAGCGCGCCCCTGGTGGAGGATTTGCCCCAGATGGGCCCCGAGGCGCGGCTGAATGCCGCCGGGCGTAAACTGCGCTATGCCGCGCACTCGCTGGCAGACAAAGCCTCCGTCGAGTTTGAAGGCCGCTTCGCCTTCAACACGGTGATTGCCAAGGCCATGGAGCTGATCAACGAAATCCGCGGCTTCATTGCGGCAGAGAACCTGACCGGGCCCTGCAAGGGGACCGGCGACGCCGGCTTGCCGTCCCGGTGGGCGCTGGCGGAGGCGTTTGACATCCTGGCCCGCTCCATGGCGCCCTTTGCGCCGCACACCGCCGAAGAAGCCTGGGCGGCCCAGGGCGGCAAGGGCAGCGTGCTGGACGCCGGCTGGCCCAAGGCCGACCCGGCAGCGCTGACGCTGGACGAGGTGGAGCTGCCGGTCACCATCAACGGCAAGATCAAGGCCACCATCAAGCTGCCCAAGGATGCCAGCCGCGAAGCCATTGAGCATGCTGCCCTGGCCAACGAGCACGTGCAGCGCGCCCTGGGCGGCAAGAAGCCGACCAAGCTGGTGGCGGTACCCGGCCGCATCGTGAACGTGGTAATCCGGGAGCAATAGCAGGGCTGTTTCAATAGCCCTGCTAAAGCGCGGCGCGACACTTGCCGATACCCACCCGATGAAGCGTCGCCGCCTGATGCGCTTCTTGAAGTGGACTGCCCTGCTGCTGACTGCCCCGCTGGCGGCCGGCGTGGGCGTGGTGTTGCTTCTGGGCGCCCGCGATGGCGGCGCCAACGCCGACTGCATCGTGGTGCCGGGGGCCGCCCTGCGCAAAGGCCGCCGCCCCAGCAATGCCCTGGAGTACCGCCTGGAAGGGGCCTTGCGGCTGTACCGGCAGGGCCGCGCCCCGTTCATTATCGTGACCGGCGGCGGCGAGGGCGACTGGGACGAGGCCGCCGCCATGGCCGACTGGCTGGCTGGCCAGGGTGTGCCTCGCGACGCGATCATCACCGAGAATGCCTCTGCCACCACCCGCGACAGCGGCGTCAACGTCGCCCGCATCATGCGCGAACGCGGCCTGAAGTCAGCCCTGGTGTGCAGCCAGTGGTTTCATGTGGCACGCGCGCGCCTGTGCCTGAGGCAGGAGGGCGTGAGCACCCTTGCGGCGCCCTGTGGCGGCAACACGCTGCTGAAAGAGCCCTGGTATGTGCTGCGGGAAACAGCCGCCTTGCCCGCCTATGCATTGCGCCTGGACGAGCTGCGCAGTTGACCTCCCGATTTTCGGCGATTCCCTGACCCGGCCCCCAAATGGCCGGCATTCTCAGTTTCAGCCGGCACAAACCCCTGAGTAGTCCTGATCGAAAGGAACTGACCATGCGAATGGTGTCGCTGTTGAAGTCTCTGCTTCCGTTGGCGGTGGCCTGTGCAGCCATGACATTCCTGGCCGCCCCGGCCCGCGCCGACGAGGCCAAGGCTGAATGCAAGGAACGCAAGTGCGCCGAGGCCGAAAAGAAGCCCAACCCCAAGGAAGAGCTGGAGG
>JADLBZ010000195.1 GCA_020847415.1 Planctomycetota bacterium | reverse complement strand
TGGGGGTGGCAGCGGCCACGCGCGCGGCTGCGCTGTTTCGTTGCCGTGCCCCAGACTGCGGTCCGGCGCGGACAGTGCAGCCCGCCCTGCCCGGCTACGCCTTGCCGGCGCTGCCCAGCAGCTTCATCTTCTCTTTCACCACGGCCTTCACGGCATCGCGCGCCGGGCCCAGCACATTGCGCGGGTCAAACTCGTTCGGCTTCTCCTGCAGCGTCTTGCGCACCACGGCTGTCCACTTCAGGCGCAGGTCGGTGTCAATGTTCACCTTGTTGATGCCGTTCTTGATGGCCTTGGCGTAGCTGTCCTTGTCCAGGCCCTTGGCGTCCTCAATCTTGCCGCCGAACTGGTTGATGATGGCGACGCTCTCGGGGTCCACGCTACTGGCGCCGTGCAGCACCAGCGGAATGCCCAGGCGCTTCTTGATGACCGCGATGCGGTCGAAGTCAATCTTGGACTCGCCCTTGAACTTGTAGGCGCCGTGGCTGGTGCCCACCGCCACGGCCAGCGCGTCACAGCCGGATTCCTTGACGAACCGTACCGCCTCGTCGGGGTCGGTCAGGCAGGCGTGGTGGGCGTCCACCTTGATGTCGTCCTCAATGCCGCCCAGGCGGCCCAGCTCGGCTTCCACGGTGATGCCGCCGTGGCTGTGGGAGTACTGCACGGCGTCGCGGGTGAGGCGGATGTTCTCGTCGAGGGGGTGGTGGCTGCCGTCAATCATCACGCTGGTGAAGCCGCCGTCCACGCACATCTTGATGTCATCGAGCTTGGTGCCGTGGTCCAGGTGCAGCGAGACGGGCACGCTGGCTTTTTCGGCCATGGTGCGGGTCAGGGCCACCAGGTTGCGCAGGCCGCCGTATTTGATGGCGCCGGTGCTGCAGGCGACGATGACCGGCGACTTGGATTCCTCGGCGGCGTCAATGATGGCCTGCAGGAACTCGAGGTTGCTGAAGTTGAACTGGCCAATGGCGTAGTACTCGCGGTTGGCCTTCTGGTACATCTTGCCCAGGATCTCGAGCGGCATGGTGGTCTCCGTTGTGCGCCGGTCTTTTAGCGTGCGGCGGGCTCGTTGGGAACGGCGGAAGGCTGGCTCTCGGGCAGGGTGACAACCACGCCGGTGCCGTAACAGAGCACCTCGGTGACGCCGGGGCCGATGTCGTTGCTTTCGTAGCGCATGGCGATGATGGCGTTGGCGCCCATCTGGGCGGCCTGGTTGCGCATCAGATCGTAGGCTTCCTGGCGGGTCTGCTCGCAGAGCTCGGTGTACAGGCTGATGTTGCCGCCAAAGAACTGCTGGATGCCCGCCGCGAAGTTGCCGATGGCGCTGCGCGACCGGACCACGATGCCGCGCACTACGCCGCAGTGCTGGGCGACACGGTAGCCGTGGAGCTCGTTGGCGGTGGTAATGAAGTGCGGATCGATCATGGGGATTTGGGGGCGTTGGACTTTCGGTTTGTGATTTTGGGTCAGCTGCGCCCGAACCTCTTGCGCAGCGTCTTTGCGGTCATGGCAACGATCTGGTTCCCTTCCTGGATCAGCGCCCGCAGCCTGGCAGCCGGCAGGATGCCACGCTCCACCAGCATCTCCAGCCAATGTACGGATTCGTCCGCTTCTTCCTCTACTGCGAGCTTCGCAGTCATGTCGCGCCCTGACTTGGCCCGGCAGGCTGCGCGGTAGCCGGCTCCGACCGACAGCCCGGATCGCACCTGTTGCCGGGCTATGGCGTCCGCGGATCGCTGCCTGGACAACGCATCGCAGACCCTTGCCACCCGCTTGCCGAACTCCCGGGTGCGCCGCATGAACTCGCCCTCGTCCATGCACCAATCCGAACGCCAAAATCCGGAACCCGAAATTGCCCTCGGCCGCCCAGCCGTGTAAACCCGGATTTCCCCAACGCGCGGGGCTGGCTTGTCGTTTTACGCGTGATTGCAAGTGCTGCAACACATTGCGGTAAGAATGCCGGAGACGGGCATGCGCACAGTTATGCTTCTGCTGGTGGTCCTTGGCAGCCTGGCTGGCGCCCTGGCGGCCCAACAGCCGCAACCGGCACCGGGCGGGCAGGTGAGCCTCCGGCTGAAGGGCGTCACGCAGGACATCTCGCTGGATGAGTGGATCAACCATACGGCCAACGCCCAGAAGCTGAAGTTCCTGTATGACCCCAAGAAGGTCCAGGGCAGCGTCACCATCGTTGGGCCCGAGGAAGGCTTCGACATCCCGCAGACTGCCATGTTCTCGGTGCTGCAGACCTTCCTGAAGCAGTTCAAGCTGATCCTGAGCCCCTTCGGCGAGGACACCGCCGATTCCGTGCGGTTCTACGAGATCATCCCCGCCATCGAGGCCATCACCCAGAACGACAAGGTGGTGGTCTTGGACGAAATTGACAACTGGACCGACACCACGGCCGACTTCGTGACCCTGGTCGTGAACCTGAAGTACGCCGAGGCCAACGCGGTACGCGGTGCTCTGCAGAACCTGACGGCCCGCCAGGGCGGCCAGGTCAACCCCATCCCCGGCATCAACAGCCTCATCATCGCGGACTACAGCTACAACGTGCGCCGCCTTGCCACGATCATCAAGCTGATGGACCAGCCGCCCCGCAGCCCGCGGCTGGAGGTGATCAACGTGAATCACCTGGACGCCGAGGAACTGGTGACCAGCCTGAACAACCTGCTGAACCAGCGCCAGCAGTTGCTGCAGACCATGCAGCGCCGCCCCGGCAGCCCCGACGACGAAACCATGGTGCGCGTGGAAGTGGCGCCCTACGTGAACGCCATCATGGTGACGGGCTACGACACGGGCATCGAGCTGGTGCGCGAGCTGGTGGGCAAGCTGGACATTGAGATCCCCGGCGCCACCACGCAGGGCAAGATCCACTACTACAGCTGCAAGAACGTGCAGGCCGTGGAGCTGGCCAACGTGCTGAACGACGTGCTGGGCGCGGGCGTGCCCATTGCCCAGCCTGTGGCGCCCGGCCAGCCGGGCGTGATCGGCGGCCAGAACACCAGCAACGCGCCCACCATTGTGCCCGACGAAGGCACCAACAGCCTGCTGATCATTGCCACGCCCGCGGACTTCAACGAGATCCGCAAGATCATTGACAAGCTGGATGTGCGCCGCGCCCAGGTGATGATTGAGGCGGCCATCCTGGAAGTGCGCGACGACGACGACTTCCAGTTCGGCGTTGAAGTTGCCACGGTGGACGGCTTTGCCAACGAAAGCAGCGAGCCCCGCCTGTCGTTCGGCACCAACTTCGGCTTCAGCGAGATTGTGGACAGCAGCGGCGTGCCCATCGGCACCGGCGGCGGCGTGCCGGCCGGCCGCAACCCCATCTTCGGCGCGGGCGGCCTGCTGACCATGAACAAGGGCACCGCGTTTGACATCCCGCTGCTGGTGCGCTTCCTGAAGACCCAGGCCGACACCAACGTGCTGCAACAGCCCATGCTGATCACCAACGACAACGAAGAAGCCACCATCGAGATCCAGACCGAGATCCAGCTCGTGCAGCTCAACAACCTGGGCTCGGGAGCCGGCACCACCCAGAGCGGCGGCGACTTCGTCGAGGCCGGCATCACCATGAACGTGACGCCGCAGATCAGCCAGGACGGCTACGTGACCCTGCAGGTGGACCTGGACGTGACGGCCTTTGTGGGCGAAAGCGCCACGCCGGGCGTGTCTCCGCCCCGCCAGCGCCGCCGCGTGACCACCTTTGTGACTGTGCCCGACAGCAACACCGTGGTAATCGGCGGCCTCAAGAGCAGCGAGGCCAGCAAGTCGGTCAGCAAGATCCCCCTGCTGGGCGACATCCCCCTGATCGGCGAGCTGTTCAAGAGCCAGCGCACCGTGGAGCGCCGCACCAACCTGTACATCTTCCTGCGGCCCAAGATTCTGCGCGACGCGAACTTTGACGACTACAAGCAGCTCTCGCGCGAGAAGCTGGATTCGGCTGAGCGCGACACCCAGAAGGCCCAGTCGCAGCAAAACAAAGAGTTCTTTGCCAAGGCCAACGCCGACTACGACAAGCAGCGCAAGGTGCGCCCCGGCACACCCGCCCGCTCGTTTGACTACCAGGGCCTGGAACAAGACGACTAGTCGGTATCAGGTTGCCGAAGCAAAAGGGGCAAGGCGCGAGCCTTGCCCCTTTTGCGTGACAGGCCGCGGCGGTCAACACACCCGGCCCCAGCGCCGCAAAGCAACCGGGGCGACACGTTGGTCGCCCCGGTTCAGTTACCCGGTGCTGAACTACTTGCTGCCGCCTTCCGCCTCGGCGCCGGCTTCCACCAGCTCCTTGATCTTCGATAGCAGCTCTTCGCCGCGCAGGTCCTGGGCCACCACCTTGCCGTCACGGCCGATCAGCACTGTGTGCGGGATGCCGCGGATGCCGTAGCGCTTGGCCAGGCCGCTGTTCCAGTACCCGCCGTCATACACCTGCCGCCAGGGCATGACGCCGGTCATCTGGCCCACCTTGCCCTTGCCGGCAATGGTGTCCCGCAGGGACTGCTCGCCCTCGCGGTTGTCAAAGCTCAGGCCAATCACCTCAAAGCCCTTCTCTTGAAAGGCCGCATATGCCTTCACCACGCTGGGCATTTCGCGCACGCAGGGGCCGCACAAGGTGGCCCAGAAGTCCAGCAGCACCACCTTGCCCTTGTACTCCGCCACGCTGATGGCCTTGCCGTCCAGGTCCTTCACCGCCCAGGCGTCGGCCCAGTCGGGGAATGCCTCGCCGTCCTTCACTTCCACCGTGGTTGAAGACAGCACGATGCGCTGGGCGTCGCGGGCCACCCACACATCCTCTGACTTCTTGACCAGCTCGCTGGCCTTCACCGCCTCGATCTGCTTGGCCTTGGCGGCGTCGTCCTTGCGGAAGCCCGCGTCCATGAGGCGAATCTCCACCGCCTGCAGGAACTTCGCGGCATCCGCCTTGGCTGCCTCGTCCAGCTTGGCCATCTCGGCGGTGGCTTCAGCCTTGAACGCCTCACAGCTCAAGCTGCCCGCCAGGTAGTACAGCCGCACCTGGGCGGCGTCCTTGGCCTCGGGGTTGGCCTTCAGGTAGCGCTGGGCGATGTCCAGGAAGTCGGCGTTGTTCTTGCCGTAGCCCGCGCGACGCATGGACCACTGGTACAGGGTGGCGGCGTCGGCAGCTTCCGGGTTGGCCTTCAGGTAGGCGGCAACAAGGCTCCAGGCTTTGCCGAAGAAAGCGTCAACCTGCTCGTCAGTGGGTTTCTCGCCCAGGGCCTGGCCGGCCTTCTGGATCTCGGCCATTACCTCTTTGGCGTTGGCAGGGGCCTTCGGCTGTTCCGCCGATGGGTTGTCTTGGGCAACTGACACAACAGTAGGCGCGCCGAACAGCAGGAACAGGCCTGCCGCGGCGGCTGGAAGGAAGCCGTAACGCATGAGCATCTCCGGGAGTGGCACCGCACCGAGGTACTACTACGGACGTGACTTGTACCCCCGGAGGAGAAATGTGTCACCCCCGGCGTACGCGTCGACTCGCCGGGGGTGACTGATGTTATGTGTCGCGATGCTACTCTTTCAGCCGGTTGGCCAGCAGCCATTCCGCCACGTGGTACTCGTGGGAGCTGCGCACGTTGGCATCCACGCAGGCCTTGAGCTTTTCGCGGGCGGCGGCTTTGTCTCCATCCAGGTAGGCCAGCAGGCCCCTGATGAAGGGATCGCGCGCCTCGGCAATGGCCAGGGTCATGCGCTGGCCACCCATGAAACCGCAGGGCCGTTCGCTGTACAATGCACCATGCCAGCAATTCGTATCGCCGGCAGCAGGAATCGGCTCCGCGCGCAGCCCCGCCAGCTTTGCCAGCACCATGGAATCCAGCACACCGGGCAGGGCGATTGTGCGGTCATGTATTTCCTTGGCGCCAAGCGGCGTCTCGGCGGCGTCCTTGCCCAGTTCGTGCCGGGCCAAGGCGCGCATGACCACCGCATCGGTCAACACACCGAGTTCGTCTCGCAGGCCATCCACATGGGGCTGCGTGCGATCCAACAGAGCCTTGAAGTCCCCTTTGTCGAGCAACGCCCGCGCCTCGTGAAAGAGCAGCGAGTATTCCTGCATAGTTGCCATCGCGGGCGGTTCGTTCTCCGGCAGCGGCAGGGCGGAAATCTCGCTGTGGCAGCCCGCCATCATGTGCAGGGCCCGCCACGCGGCATGGATCTGCGAGGTGTGTTCGGTGAGGTCATACTTCAGTATGGCCTTCCGTATGGCCTCGGCCTGGGCGTGATTGTTGCCTCGCACAGCCCCTGCACACAGGAAACCATCCAAGGCATGTGGCGTGCCGACACGTCCCGAGCGCATCTCGTGATAGCGGGCCTCTACGTTCTCAAACGTGCCCAGCAGAGCGTGGGCGCCACACAGCCCCTGTGTACCCACAAAGCGACCGTACTTGCTGACTCCAATCTTGTCTGCCTTCGCCACGCGATCAATGGACGCCTGTGGTGCGCAAATGCAGCCGTTGTAGGCCTCATTGAGCAACATGTTCACGTCGCCCTGGTCCCACCGGGAGGTGACGTCGTACAGCACCCACTGCGAGATCGTCATGTGTGGGCCGCCAATCGCAGCCAAGAACCGGACGTAGTCCACGCGGCTGTGCCCTGCCCAGAGTTCACGGGCGAGCCCAAGTTGCTGTACGTTGGGAGTTTGCACTTCCAGTGCCATGAGCCAGCGCTCTTGCATGTGCATGGCATCGTACGGCCGATACGGCATCATTGGCAGAAACGTCATTGCGGAATAGCCCGAGCCAATTCCCATTGCCTTCAAGCGCGAGAAGTTGGCAAGAGCCCGGTGCCAAGTCAGATAATGGTCACGACGCACGAGGAGCGACGTCAAGACCGCGCCGGTGTCAACGGATAGGGGGTTCAGAAGCGCCATGAAATTTGCGTGCCGTTGGGCTACCACCCAGTTGCCGGCACTGAGGGAACCGGGGGCCTCACCAATGGGGCCAAAGAGCAAGTGCATTTCGTATTCCATGGGCCCGAGTTCCTCGGCCAGGCGATGCAGCTCGGTATCCGCCACCTCCCTCTTGTGGTTTCTTGCCCAAGCGCGGGCCAACGCAAGACCGGTTGCCCCCCACCGTTCGATACCAGTAGAGAGTTCCGCAACCAACTCCTTTGGCCTGAATGTCACGTCTTTAGTCAATAGCGTCTGGAACGCGACGGTCCCAGCACCCCGCTTCAGGTCGTGGCGAAACGCATTGAGTGCGTCCAGTTGTTCTGTCAGTTGCTTGGTCGTAGGGCCAAATCGCTGCTCGATGTCCGCCACACGGCGCTGGCGCAACTTGGGTCCAAACGCGCGCTGGAGGAAACGCCAGAACTGGAAGCTCACCAGCGAGCCGGCCTCCGGCTCCATGTCTTTGCGGGCTGCCTGGCGAGCGAGCCAGGCGCGTACGTAACAATCCCACGCTCGCTCAAACGCGCTTGACGCTTCCGCCATACGGGCACGGTCCAGCCACAACACCACTTCAAGCGAAGCACAGGTCTTGCATTCAATCTCAGAAACAAAGGGCGCGATCAGCCCGGCCAGCTGAGTCTCCGAGAGCTGGAGCGCCTTGTCTTCGTGTGCTTCCAGAGGGCCAAGCATTCCCATGGAGACCAAGGCTGACTGCTTCTTCAAATCGTCATTGCCACTCTCTGCAAGCACCTTGATGTATGCCGCCAGCAAGGACTTGTTCGTCTTGCAGAACTTCAGGAGTCCACGGCCGATGTTGCGGTAGCTCTCCAGACGCTGACTGCGTAACGCTACAAGCGCCCGGGCAGCTGCCCGGATACTCACATCTTCGCCCGTATTGAAGAAGCGCGCGAGAAACGTGCGCTGAACAAGCTGGTGGTCAGGTGCCATGACGAAGGCCGTGGCCGCATTGATCGGCCCGCCGATCGCATCGGCATCCGTTGTGTGAAGCATGCTCGTGTAACCCAATCCGGCGCCCGTGCCGTCGTAACCCAGCAACTCCAGTTGCGCGTCACTCAGCTTCAGCACTGTCGTTGGGTCAGTGTTGCTGATGACAAGAAACCGGGAAGCAAGCGCTTCCTGTTCCTTGGGGATTGGCGCCAATGCTGCTACGAGTCGCTCGTGCATCGCACTTGCAATCTCTTTGTTGCCCAAGCGCGACACATACGTGGCGCTGCGCTCAATCAATGCAGCGCACATCAACTCAATGGGCAGCGTCCTCAGGTTGGGAACGCCGTCTGCCGTGCCGATGTGGCGGACCTCGGGCTCTTCACTCTCATCACTCAATGGCGAAAGCCGCACTTCAGGCTCACACAGCTGGCTGCGCAGGATGCGGATGTCCAGTCGCCACAGGAAAATCGAGTCTGTGACCATCTCAAGCAGAGTCTCGGCGTTGGCTTTGTCGTCGCCGCTGCGGCCCGTCCATGCCACGGCTGCCTTCACCCAGCGAGACTCCGGGTTCTTGGCCACCAGGGCGTCCATGGTGGCGAGGTCACCGTAGTGCCAGGCATAAAGCACGGCTCGCGCCAGTTGTGTGTCGGCAATGCGGAAGCGCGGTTTCAGCTCATCGTAGGCGGCCGGCAGGTCGCGAGGGTCGCCACAGACCAGCCGTGCCTCCCAGCCCTGCATGGCGCGCACCCAGTCAATGTGCTCCCAGAGCGCGTCCGAGACCAGCGGGCTCGTGCCGACCACGAAGCCCATGTGCGGCACATAGGTCAGGCCGCCCGCCTTGAATTTGGCTACAGCTTCCTTGTCGCCCGAGTTGGCCTTGCGACACAGCTGCTTCGCCCCATCGTAATCGGGTTCTGCAGCTAGAAAGGGTCGTTCCTTGGAGATCCCCCCCGGTGCCGCCGGCGCGGGCCCTTCGTCACCGCCGCCGGCTGTAATCCCCTGCGGCCCGTGTAGAGCCGCCACAGCCAGTGCCGCCACAAGAGCCGCAAGCCTGAGTGCGCGCATTTCCAACCTCGTTCCGTGCGAAGAAACGCCAAGCCACTGTGTCAGTGTAGACACTGGATGCATCGTGCCGGTGGCGCGACCAAAGTCAACATGTTTGGAGCGGGGCCGGGTGCGGCAGCCGGGTTGCTGCTGCTCAGTGGGCGGCGTCCTGGGTTGTCACTTCCACCTGCATGTCCCGCAGGCGCAGGAAGTCCAGCCGCTCTCGCCGCAGGGGCCACCAGTCATACAGGAAGATCTCCAGCGGACCCCACATGGCCACCCAGCCGCCGATGACCACCGTCGTTTCCAGCATCTCGGCAACCGGGCTGCCGGGCCACAGGCGCTTCATGATCTGGCTCACCGCCACCGCCACCGAAAGCACGCACAGCCCGATCAGCAGGCTGACCCTGCCCTTGCGCATAAGCTGGTGAAACTCGTTGCGCTTGAGGTCGGCCATGTGGCTGAAGTAGTTGTGCACGGCGGCTTCCAGCATGGCCTGGGCCTGCTCAGGGTCTTTCAGCTCAGAGACCTGCACGACCAGGCGCAGGCGCTGGTGGCGGGGCATCTCGCGCGCCCAGCTTGTGATGTAGGCGACGGCGTCGTCGTCGAGGTCACGCTCGATGAACGGCGAAGGGTCCAGCGAGTCGAACATGGCAATCACGTCGCGCACCCGCACCCGGATGACGCCGACACGCAAGTCCGTCTCGGTTTCTGCCTGTGCCATGTTCGCTACACGTTAAACCGGAAGTGCATCACATCGCCGTCCTGCACGATGTACTCCTTGCCCTCGGTGCGCAGCTTGCCGGCTTCCTTGGCGCCTTGTTCGCCGCCGCAGGCGGCAAAGTCCGCAAAGGCAATTGTCTCGGCGCGGATGAAGCCCTTTTCAAAGTCCGTGTGGATCTTCCCCGCCGCCACGGGCGCGGTGTCGCCGGCCACGATAGTCCAGGCCCGCACTTCCTTGACGCCCGCCGTGAAGTACGTGCGCAGGCCCAGCAGCCGGTAGCCGGCCTGGATCATCTGCTCCAGGCCCGAGTTCTTCAGCCCCAGCCCGTCCAGGAAGGCCCGGCGCTCGGCCTCCGGCAGCAGGGCAATCTCGGCCTCGATCTTGCCGCTGATGATGACGCACAGGGCGTTCTCTTCGGCGGCAATCTTCTGCACCACGGCGCTGTACTGGTTGCCGCCGGGCAGGTCGCCTTCCGCCACATTGGCCACGTACATCACGGGCTTCAGGGTCAGCAGGCACAACTCGCGCACCAGCGGCAGCTCTTTGTCGGGGTCCAGCACGGCGCTCTTGGCCCAGCGGCCTTCATTCAGCACCGCCTTCACCTTCAACAGCGCCTCCACGCGGGCCTTCTCGGCCTTGTCGCCGCCGCGGGCCAGCTTCTCGGCCTTCTGCAGGCGGCTGTCCACGGTTTCCAGGTCCTTCAGGGCCAGCTCGGTTTCAATGACCCTTATGTCGTGCTCCGGGTTCACCTTGCCCGCCACGTGAATGACATCCGGGTCTTCAAAGCAGCGCACGATGTGGGCAATGGCGTCCACGTCGCGGATGTGGCTGAGGAACTTGTTGCCCAGCCCTTCGCCCTGGGCGGCGCCCTCCACCAGGCCCGCGATGTCCACGAACTGGATCGTGGCCGGGACAACGCGAACCGGCTTGACCAGCTCCGACAGCTTGTCCATGCGCGCATCGGGCACGGTCACGGTGCCCGTGTTGGGCTCGATGGTACAGAAGGGGTAGTTGGCCGCCGCCGCCTGCTCGCTGGCGGTAATGGCATTAAAGATGGTGCTCTTGCCCACGTTGGGAAGGCCGACGATGCCGCATTTAAAGCCCATGCGATGGTCCCGGTTCTGGTAGCCTGTGCTGCAATCGCGCTTGGCGTTGCCGCGCGCGGGGCCGGGATTATAGGCCCCGCCGCGCGCCGCGCTATAATGCGGGCCCCGTGTTGCCCCCGTGGAGACAGCCGTGAACCTTCGCGCGCTCTCCCGCCTTGCTGGCTGTTTCCTGCTGCTTCTGGCTGTTTCGCCTTCCGCCGCCGACGTGGACGCCCGCCAGGCCGCCCGCGAAATGGAGCGGCTCTTCAAGGTGGATGACCCCGCCAAGCGCCTGAAGGCCGCACAGGCCCTGACCGGCGAGGCCCTGGAGCGCGCCGCCGCCGAAGCAGCCCTGGCCAAGGCCCTGGAATGCCAGCGCGCCGCCCCCCGCAAACTGCCCACCCTGAAAGCTGTGCACGAGGGCGCCTGCGAGTACCTGTACAAGGTTACCCAGCCGGGCCGCGTCGGCGACGTGATCTACGAGAACTTTGCGTTAGTAGACGCCCCGCCGGCCCTGGCCGCCGACAAGCCCGTGCCCCTGGTGATCGGCCTGCACGACGCCCTTTCCACGGCGTGGCTGGAACTGGCCGCCCTGCGCGGCGCCCGAAGCGCCGACGACCACCCCCTGCGCGATTGCCTGGTCGTTTGCCCGCAGGCGCTCAACCGCGGCAACACGGTGGACGACCCCCCGCGCCAACCCGCCCGGCAAGCGCGAGTACTTCGGATGGGGCCCCAAGTGGCCCGGCGTGGACACCGTACTGGTGCTGCTGGATCGCCTGCTGGCCGACTTCAACATTGACCGCACCCGCATCTACATTGAAGGCGCCGGCATGGGCGCCGAGGGCGCCTTCCGCATTGCCCAGTTGCGGCCCACCACCTTTGCCTCCGTGCTGGTGCGCGACGGCCTGCCGCCTCACTACCACACCGGCATTCCCTTCAGCGATGCCGCCAAGGTCGAGGAACTGCGCAAGGCGGGCACACTGGGCGAACAGCCGCTTGCCTTCCCGCGCCTGTGCAACCTGCGCTGCACGCCGGTGCACTGGCTGCACGCCGACCAGGACACGAGCACTCCCACGGCCCACGCGCGCCAGGCCCGCGATGCCCTGAAGGCCCTGGGCGGCGAAGTGGTCTTCACCGAGTATGCGGGCCGGCACGCCTCGGCCCTGGTGCCGGATTTCGCGCGCTTCCTGGCCGCCGGGCTGGTGGCCGTCAAGCCCGCAACCCGGCCCGCCACGGCCGTGCAGGGCAGCCGCGAAAGCGACACCTGGGCCGGCAGCCAGCGCTGCGGGTGGCTGCAGATCGTGAAGCAGGAGCTGAAGGGAGCACAGACCGACTGGCCCGAGTTGCGCCAGGCGGGAGGCACCGTGCAGGCCGTCTGCGAGCGCGAGACCAACACGCTGCGCGTCACGGCCGAGGGCGTCAGCGAGGTGCGCATTCACCTGGACGACTCGCTGCTTTACCTGGACCAGCCGGTCAAGCTGGTGGTCAACGGCAAGGACCGCGGCACGATTGCCCCGGTGCGCCGCCTGGACACCATCGGCGAATCTGCGGTGCGCTACGCCCACAGCAACGAGGCCTGGTCAGCCGCGGTGACCGTCGAGATTCGCTGATACGCCCGGCGCATTGCCTTTCGGCGGGGCGGTGGCAACAATCCGCGCCATGGCTGATGCGCCCGCCAAAACAAAGTCCGGCCTCTTCAAGGCATTGGGGCCCGGGTTGCTGTTTGCCGGCACCTCGGTGGGAGTCTCTGAACTGGTGCAAAGCACCCGCGCCGGCGCGGATTACAGCTTTGCCCTGCTGATCGTGATCGTGCTGGCCTGCGTGCTGAAGTACCCGGCCTTTGCCTTTGGCCCCTGGTACGCCCACGCCACCGGCGTTTCACTGCTGGAAGGCTACCGCCGCCAGGGCAAGTGGGCGCTGGTGCTGTTCTTGCTGGTCACCCTGGGCACCGTCTTCACGGTGCAGGCCACTGTCACGGCGGTGGCGGCGTCCATCTTGGTCAGCGTGCTGGGACTGCAATGGGACGGCGCGGTGGGGGGCCTGAACTTCGGGCCCGTGGTGGTGGTGGCGGGCGCCCTGCTGCTGGCCTGCGCCCTGCTGCTGCGCGCGGGCGAGTACCGGTGGCTGGACGCCATCAACAAGGTGCTGATCCTGCTGCTTACGGTTTCCACCGTGGTGGCTACTGCCCTGGCACTGGGCCGCCTGGATGTCTCTGCCGCCACTGCCGCCCTGCCGCCCGGCATGCTGGAGAACCGGGGCGAGCTGGTGCGCATCACCGGCCTGATCGGCTGGACGCCCAGCGCCTACGACGTGGCGGTGTGGCATTCGCTGTGGTTCCTGGCCCATCGCATCGAGAAGAAGCACAACCCCACCCTGCGCGAGGCGCGGCTGGACTTCAACATCGGCTACTGGTTCAGCAGCTTCACCAGCGTGTGCTTCCTGGTGCTGGGGGCTGCGCTGATGTTCCAGCAGAAGCAAAAGTTCCCCGCCGATGCCGCGGGCTTTGCCAACGCGCTGATCGGCCTTTACGCGGGCACCTTTGGCGAATGGGCGCGGCCCCTGCTGGGCGTGTGCGCGTTCTCGGCCATGTTCAGCACCGTGCTGAGCGTGACCGACAGCTTTCCGCGCGTGCTGGCCATGCTGGTAGCACGCTTCCGCGAGCCCGAACAGGCAGAGTCGCCGGCGCCCCTGCCGCGGCGGCTGTACTGGACCGCCATGGCGGTGATCAGCCTGCTGGCGCTGGGCATACTCGCCGCGGTGCCGGCACCGGGCAAAGGCGCGTTCACCTTCAAGACCCTGCTGGACACCGCGACCACCCTGAGCTTCCTCAGCGCCCCCTTCATCGGCGCCCTGAACCACCGGGCCATGTTCAGCCGTGACGTGCCCGAGGCCATGCGCCCGGGGCCCCTTCTGCGCTGGTTCAGCCTGGGCAGCATTGTGTTCTCGGTGGGGTTTGGCCTGTACTTCCTGTACATCACGTACTTGGCGGGATAGCGAGCGCCAAGCGCGGCGAAATGGCAATTGCGGTGTCCCGCCTGTATCGCCGTTTATTGTGCGGACGTCTGGCCTGTACTGCCTTCGCAGTACACATCTACCCGCAGTCGCGTCTGCAGGTGCCCTGCTGAACGGCGCGTTCGCGCGGCTGTGTCCCCAACGAAAAGCAACGAACCGCCTGACCCCACGGGAGTGCAACACCAACGAGGTTCGTTTACACCTGAAGGATATCGCATGGAAAACTCGTGGACGCCAACTGCCGCCACATCTAGCATCGGCTCATCCGCCAACAGGAACTCCCAACAATGTCTAAACTCAAGCCCGTCCGGATTCCGGCACGCGTGGTGATTGTCCTTTCACTGTGGATCGCAGCTTGCGCGGGCGGACCGTCTTCATCCGGAGATTCAGGCACGTATTCGCCAAGCGAGCCGACATCAACAGATGATTCGGCGGCCCCCGCAGTGCCCGCGCCGCCGGTGGCTTCGCGCGACGCACCGCCTGATCGGCCATGGACGGCACCGGAACGAAAGTTTTTTGACGCAACCGCCCCCCAGTCGGTGCAGGCACCAACCTCTCCCGATCAGTACTACTTGGGCTTAGTGAAAGAGTGGAAACAGGGTGGTCGGCTGCCGAGTGGTGAATACGACAAACCGCTGTTCGAGAGGGAGCTACTCGATGGTTCGTTTCTTTATTCGGAATACACTGATTCCCACTTCGAGACCGAAGACGGCACATACATCACCCGAATCGGCATGGGCTTTGCGATCAAGTCCAACTATCGCTGGTCCAAGGAAGAGACCTTGTCTGGCCACAACACGGAAGACAGCGGCGTCCTTGCGTGGCTCCACATCAATCGCGAGGGCAAGACGCACGGCCCGGCCTATGTGAAGCACAAGCCCGCTGACAGGTTCTCCACCTCGAAAGTTGCCGCAGTAGGCGCGTTCACAAACGGCCAGAAGTCGGGTGTGTGGTGGGAGTGCAACGAAGCTGGAGCAGTTGTGGCCGTGGGCGAGTACCGAGACGATGCACGCGTGGGCATCTGGTGCTACTACGGCGATACGGGCTGGCTCACCGACGCCCAGGACGAAACCGGCGGTGGCAACGGACTGGCTTTGCATTACGAACTCAAGGTCGTGACAATCAACGGGCTGGAAATAACCGGCGTGATGCTGCTTCGCAGCGGTCAACGCAAAGCGGGCAAATCCGAAGGCGACGTCACCATTTTCTATGACGCCGCCAGATACGCTTGCTCTATCACCCCATGCCACCAGGGTGAAAACGTTGAGGGCTGGTGGACTTGGTACTCCGCTGGCACCCAACGCCGTGTGCGCGACGAATGGCGCAATGCAGACAGCAAGCTCGATGGCCCGGTGATTGACTATGACAACGATGGAAACATCATCGCCCGGAGCGAATACAAAGACGGCGTACTCGTAACACCCAAGCCCGAGCCCAAACCCAAGCCTGAGCCCAAGCCTGAACAGCCAACCCCTCCGGAGACGCCAGCCACGCAGGTGTTCCGCACGGCCCCCGCTGACTGGCAGTGGGTCATGGTCAGCGACGCCGAACAACCCCACCCGCCTGCGGCCATGGGTTGCGCCACAGCAAAGTCCTGTAAGCAAGGCTGGCTGCTGTTTGGCGGCAGCGATGGCACCAAGACCTACGACGAGACGTGGATCTTTGTGGATAACGAGTGGTCCAAAATTGAGGTCGCCGGCGGCGTTCACCCCACCGCATGCTCCGACGCCTCGCTGGAGTACCTGCCCAGCCGCTCCGTGTGGATTCTCTTTGGCGGCAGGGACGCAGATGGCAGGGCCCTTGGCCAAACCTGGGAATTCGACGGCAAGCAGTGGAAGAATCTGAACGTGCCCTCGCCCGATGCTCGCTGGGGGGCTGCGATTGCCTACCAGTCCTCGCTGGATCGGCTGGTGCTGTTCGGCGGCACAACGAGGTATAGCCCCGAGTTTGAGGACACATGGGTGTTCAAAGTCCGCGAAGGATGTTGGGAGCAACTGCCCGCCAAGGGCAAGGGGCCCGGGCCGCGCGCCTTTGCGGCATTGGCGGAGTGCGGCGACAATTCCTCCATGCTGCTTTACGGTGGGCGAGGGGGCATGACTCTGGATTCCGCCGATGCAAAGACCTGGGCGCTGACCAGCGGTGCTTGGAGTCAGAGCAAGTACTTTGAAGGGCCGAGAGACTCTAAGCCGGTGCTGCTGGGTGGCGGAAGCGACCTGCCCCAGTTCCTGGTCGCCAACTATTTTGACACCGTCGGCATGGCGTTCACCCTCATGACAACCAGCCGCGGCACGGGATGGGGCCGTATGACGGAGAACTCGCTTTCGTATGCTGACGGCCGCGCTTTCTGCGCGGATGGATACTACTCAAGGCTGCTGGCCTACGGTGGATGGTCCAGCAACGGGTGCATGTTTGAGACTTGGGCACTGACCAGGCATATCGACGATGGCTTGGGAAATCCCGTCGAAGATCCCTATGTGCCGGGCTTCTTGAGAATGAAGACCTCACGCGACCCGCAGTTTGTGGCCGGCCACCTGCTCGCCTTTGACGAAAAGCGCGGCCGCGCCGTGAGTTACGGAGGGCACCTTGACTCCAAGATGCCGGTGATTCGCCTTGAACCCGCAGTTGAATCGTGGGAGTTCGACGGCACGGAGTGGAACTACTTCAATGCCCACGCAGGTTCATTTTTGGTCGATGACCGCCACCTGTATTACGACACGAAACGCCAAGAGGTCATGCTGATCCAATGGGATCCGGAGCTGGAAGCCAATCCTGGGGAAAAGCGTTACGCGCTTTACGCCTGGGACGGCAAAGCCTGGTCCCTGGTCGCCGCACTTGAGAACGGCCCCGGTCCGGCAACAACAGTCTGCTTCGACCGCGACCGCGGCGTGCTGGTGTGGGTCGAACGCCCAAACAGCGACGTAATGGTGCAATATCTTGCGCATCCTGGCTGGTGGGAACTGCACGGTACGACTTGGAAGCAACAAAGCTGGCCCGACGGCCCCAAGGGCATCAAGAAGAGTAATGTCTTTTTCTACGACTCGGCGAAGAAGTCCGTAGTGGTGCTGGAGAAAAACACCGAGGGCCCAAGCGTGCTTCACCGCTGGAACGGTGAGGCTTGGTCGAGCGAAGAAGCCAGCACGAGTCTGAACGACGTGCCGGTGGGTAGCGCTGCCTGGGTGCACGACTCCAAGCGCGGGGTCACCTGGTTTGTCGGAGAGTCCGCGCTCTGGCGCCTTGAAGGCACGACGGTTACCTCCTTTGAGAAGCCCGAGCGGCTGTCTGCGCAAAGGCCCAGTGACAGCTTATTCCCGGATCTGCTGCGTGGCTGGGTAGATCATGAATCCGGCCAAGTGTTCTGGCAGGGCGGGTTCGTGGACCACATCGCCGTCAACGATCTCTGGTGGATGGAGCCGGACGAACTGACGCCGATCACAAAGTAACGACGGAAAGTGAGCCAGAGCGGTGGGGTGTACCTGTACCCCGCCCACAGCCGCGCCGCCTGCGTCTTGGCGTGCGCAAACGTCACGTTCCCCGAGGCATCGCGGCTGCCCAAGGTGCCCGTCTGCGCGTCCACAAACGGGGGCGGGCACAGCCGGAACGTCCTGCCCACGGCGGTCAGCGTCGTCGCGTTCTTCAGGTACAGCCGCAGTTGCGTGGCTAAAACCACCACATCCACCGTGAACCAGCTCGGCTTTTCGGCATCCAGGCACAGGCTCCAGCCCGCCATGTACGAGCGGAAATCGGCCCCGTCGCAGGTCAGCAGCGTGTGGTCGCCCAAACCCGCGATTTCAAGCTGCACGCCGGTCCACTCGCCGCCGGTGGTGGCTGGGGTGGGGCTTTCCGGGCGGGTAGCGACGACGGTGTAATCTTCGGGGAAGTACATGGTTACGTCGTCGCTGAACACCAGCACGTTGGGGGCGAGCACGCCGATCACGGGCAAGTCCGGCCCGGCGCTGCCGCTTGTCCAGCCGATCTCGCTGCCCAGGAAGACGTTTTCGGCGGCTGTCACCATGGTCTGGCCTGCGTTGAAGACGGCGCTGAGAACGGTGAAGACCTTTTGGGTCTCCACGGGCCCCTGGAAATCATACACCACAAAGCCGCGCAGGGCAGCACTGCCGCTCCAGAGGGCGCTCGCGATGGTGTAGGTGCCGGAGTCCAGGACCCAGAGCTCGTTGCCGAAGCTGTCCAGAATGCGGCCCACGCGATAGGTGTCGCTGCCGTCGCCGGGGATGGCCACGGCCAGTTCCTTGCCCGCCAGGGACCAGTCGCTCAGGGTTTCGTTCAGGGTGATGCACGTTACGCCGGAAACGGGCGTGTTGGCGGACACCCCGGTGATGTCGAGCCTGGCGACGTCTTTGTAGACGGGGTGGGGGTAGATTTCGCCGAAGGGGCCGAAGTCGTTGACGCCGGTGAGGTCGCCGTTCTCGTCCGTGGTGCAGCCCAGGCTCTCAACCTGGTCTGTGGTGTCCCACAGCTTGAAGATGAACAACATCACGGGCAACGCTAATCCGCGGCGCCCTATTTTCCTTGCGACGCGATGTACTCCTCTCGGGTTTGTCCGATGATCTGCCAGTAGTCTGGCAACTCGCGGCCTGGGTTGGCTTCGATGCGAACGACTACCGGCGCAAGCGAGCGAAGGTCATCCATCCACTGCGCTACACGCTCAGGGAAGTGTTTCCGCAGGGAGATCATTGACTGCAAGGACGCCTGCAAACTCCAATAGGATTCCTTCACTTCGGGTGCCTCACTTACAAGATACGCGTTAAAGGACACGTGCAACAACTCTGCGCCGTTGCGCCACGTCGTCGTATCTCCCCCAATGGCAAACTCACTATTACCACCACCCAAAAGGACATCCACGCTGCAGTCCGGCCCCGCAAACCGCACACGGCGGATAGGAACGAAAAACGAACAGAAGGACGTATTCGAGTCCCGCAGTGCAACTAGCGCGGCGCGAATCAACAGACGCTTCTGCTCGGCCTCTGTGAACTCGTCGTGCCAGCTCGTCGGGGGTGGGTGCAGGTGTTTTGGCTCACCGTCCCGCGAGTAGATGCGGACATCCGCGGGGTCCATTTGCTCAAGCTGCTCCAGCGTCCGGATGTGCTGCTGCAGTAACTCGTCCTCGGCGAACACGTGCCACAACAACAGTGCCGCCATCGCGCCAAGAAAGGCGCACGCGCCAAGGCCAACCAGCCGAACGCGGCGCCGCTGCCGGAGCGGCAGTGTTGCCGGAGGCGCCGTAGCCCGTATACGCTCAGTCATAGGACCCTCGTATGGCTGTGTTTGCATAACCACTTGCTCGCGTACATCAATCAAACCAGTCCACCACTGCTCCAAGCGCCGCACCCACGACTATACCTGCCCCCCCAGCCACTGCTCCGCCAACGCATCCCCCTATTACCACATGTCCCCACGCACTCGCCGTATGCTGGGTCTTGTTGCCGCCGCCAGCCTTGCGGCCAGTGTCCGAGGCAACACCGGTGGGCAACTCTACAATGGAGTCTGTACCTTCGCTGTCGCCCCAAGTGGGGGTTTCTCCCGGTTTGAGCGTCTTCTTCCCGGGTTGGTTGTCACCGACTGGGACACCGATGATATGGGTATGGGCCGATACTTTGTTCCCTGTAAGGGCCGCAACGAGCTGCATAAACGCCTTTCCGTGCTGGCCCTGCGCGACCTCGCACTGCCGGAACCACAGGCCGTTGTTGTTCGGACACATCAATTGGCCAAT
>JADLBZ010000194.1 GCA_020847415.1 Planctomycetota bacterium | reverse complement strand
CTCAAAGCCGGGGCGCGGCGCGAACACCAGCTTCATGCCGCAGGAAAGCACCGCCTCGTGACGGATCTCCTCCAGGCGCTTGCTGCGTACGGGCGTAAACCTGGGCTTCGGGGCGATCATGGCGGCTCCTTGTTGCCGGGACGAGTGCTTCATGGCGGTTGAGCTCGCAGGTTCCATGCAACGCTTGCGGCCGTTTCCGCGACAGCGAGCGACAGAAGCCCGAAGGGCGCGTGTCGCGAGTGTCCGTCGCGGCCTTGCGCTTCGGCGGGACGTATCTGACGCCCCCAAACTCAACAGGCATGCACTATACCGGCCTGCCCAGGCAGGTGATGTACACGCACAACTCGCGCGGCGGAATGTCCAGCAGCGCGTTCACTTCATCGTCAAAGAACCCGCCGATGCCCGAGACACCCAGCCCCATGCGCACTGCCGCCACATTCAGGCGTTCGCCGATGTGGCCGGCATCGAGGTGCAGGTAGCGGTACGCGCGGGCGCCGTAGCGGCGCGTGGCGTCCTCCAGGTCCGCGGTGTGAATGACCACCACGGATGCGTCGCGGGCCAGGTCCTGCCCCAGCGACAGGTGGTAGATCTCGCGGCGCAGGTCGCCCGCCTTCACCAGCAGCAGCTCCATGAAACCGGGGGCAAAGTAATACAGCCCCGGCTCAATGCCCTCAGCGCTGTTGACCAGCACAAAGGACTCCAGCAGCGAGGGGTCAAACAGGGGCGGGGTGGTGTCGCCCACCAGATCGGCGCGATAGGCAAAAGCCAGCAGGTCGGCAAGTTCGGTCACGCTGATGGACTGGCCGCTGAGCTGCCGCGTGCTGCGGCGCCGCAGGATGGACATCTCCATCTGCTCGGCGAACTGGCGGCCGTCGTGGCGCAGCTTGATGCCCTTGGCGAACTCATACTTGGGGTTCAGCAGCAGGGCGGGATCCTCGGCGGCCGGGGCCTCCGGGTGGCTGCCCGCGCGGATGGCGCCTGCGTTGTGCACGTCCAGAATGGCGTCAGCGGCGGCATCGCCTTCATCCGCAGTGGCGGGGCGGGCAGAAGGCCCGCGGGGGAGGCCGCCCTCGCGTTCGGCATCCAGCAGGGGCAGCACCGCCAGCACGCCCTCTTTCTCGGGGCTGATGCCCAGCAATTCAGCCACCTCGGCGTCCACAAACCCGCCCACGGCGCTTGCTGCCAGCCCAAGCCGTGGAGCCGCGATACCCAGGTTGCCCAGCACATGGCCCGAATCCAGCAGGCAGCGCCGGTAGCCGCGCTCGCCGTAGCGCCAGGCCGAGCGCCAGAACACGCAGGTGGCGACCAGGGCCAGGCGCGCCTCGCGCAGGGCGGGGTCGCCAAAGCAAGCGGCCTGCAGGCGCTCAAACAGCTCGGTGCCGGAGGGGCCCACGCCGGGCGGGTAAACCTCCAGCAGGCTGTGGTCGCGCACGTGAAAGTAGTGCACGCCGTCGGGCAGGTCCGGGTGGTCGCGCGAAAGCAAGTACAGGTCAGTGGGGTACAGGGCACCGGCGCTGGGTGCCGCCCGGAAGTAGTGCGTCTGCGGCCCGGCGTGGGCAATGCCCGTCACGCCGTTGGTCATGAACAACAGCATGGCCAGCCGCGGCAGCGACAGCGGGCTTTCCGAGTCGCGCAGGCCGGCGGCGGGGTCAGCCAGCGGGTCTTCATTCATGGGCAGGAACGGCCGCAGGTCGCGACGCTCGGCACCCCGGTACTCCTTGAACTGCGCGGGCGGGCTGTTCCAGTCAATGAAATGCCCCTGGCCCAGGGTCTCGGGCGAGTACTTGGTGCGCTGGTGATACCGTGCCGCAGCGGAATTGCTTGACATGCAAACCTTTTCTGCACCCGGAACAAAACGCGATTTCACGTTACAGGCAGCCCGGAAAGTGCGTAATAGCCTGTGAAAACTATCTGGAGAAGCCCATGCACAGACTGATTGCAGCAGTCCTGGCGGTCGGCGTAACCGGCGTTGCCGGTTCGTTTTTCGCGGGCGCTGACGCCCAGGAGGCCGGGGAGAAGGCCCGCGTTCTGGAGGTCAAGAACTCCGGCCCGGTGCTCTATCTGAACGAAGAAGACGCGAAAATTGAGGTCGAGCATCTCGGCCCCGTGCTGCGGCTGCAGGACGAAGGCCGGCTGGAGGTCATTGAGCTGGGCGGGCCCCAGCTCAAAAGACCCATGCAGCCGGGACAGCCGCCCGCCCCGGGCACGTGGCAGATTGTCACCCACAAAGACCTGGTGATGCTGCTGAACAGCGCCACCGGCGAGACGTTCTTTCTGGCCCATGAGGACGGTCGCCCGCATTGGAAGCCCATTGACCGGCCCATGCCCCCCATGCGCGGACAGCCGGGACCCGGCGGCCCGGACTTTCCGGCACCGCCCACCGAGCGCCCAAGCGTGGAGCGCATCGAACGCGCCCTGGCTGAGCTGCATGAGCGCCTGAAGAAGGCCGAGGGCGATGAGCGCCCCCGCCTGAAGCGCGCCATTGAGGAGATGGAGCAGCACCTGCGCCGCTTGCGTGAAGAGCGCGCCCCCAAGGACGAGGGCCGCCCCGAGAACGCGCGCCGCGAAGGAGGCCCGCGCGCCGAGTTCCGCAAGCTGGAAGAGATGCGCGCGCGCCTGGCCGAGGAGATTGAGCGCATCGAGGAGAAGCTGAGCGACGTGGACGACAAGAAGGTGCGCAAGGAGCTGGAAAACCGCCTGCGCGAGATGGAGAAACAGGCCGAGAAGGCCGAGAAGCGCCTGGAGGAGTTGCGTAAGGAAGCTCGTCGTGCGGCTGAGCGCGACGACGATGAAGACGAAGCCGACGAGGATGACGGCGAGGACGAGGAAGAAGACGAGGACGAAGAAGACGAAGACGAAGACGAAGACGAAGAAGACGAAGAGTAGTCACTTCGAGGAGCACAAGCCGGGGGCCGAGAAATCGGCCCCTGTTGTTTTGGCGCGACACGCGTGCGCGCTAGCAGGCCGTTGAAGAAGTCGCCGTTGTCTCCTTCCTCAACGGAAAGCAACTGCCCGGCTCGCGGCGTGAAGCCGCTCGCCGACCGGCCCGTGCAGCCGCGCGGGCCGGG
>JADLBZ010000193.1 GCA_020847415.1 Planctomycetota bacterium | reverse complement strand
GCAGGCGGTTGGCGCCTGCCTTGAAGCTCAGGGTGCGGCGCTCGCGCACCAGGGTCAGGTCTTCGCTGTTGTAGATGGTGAGCTGCACGCTGTCGCGCTTGGGCAGCGTCACCAGCTCTTCCTTGGCACTCAGGCCAGAGCAGAGTGCCAGTACGACCACACACAATGCCCATCTGGACATAAATGCCCCTTCTGGAACTCCGACAGAACATGGGACGCCATCTCATGCGGGCAGGTTCCGGCGAATGTGAAGCAAAGCCAAGCTGTCGGGCAGCCAAGAGTGCCATTCGTGACGTGTGGCATCAGGCGGCATGGCTTTGGGCCTGGCAGCCGCAAGCCTGCCCGGTGGGCGTGCTCGAACAAACCGGATTTTCAAATGGAACGGGGTTGCCTCCGGTGTCCCGTTCCAAGGAGGCTTCTATGCGACGGGTTCACTTCTTGTGGGTGCTTGTTCTCCTCTGGGCGGTATCTGCCTGTGGTGGCGGTGAGGGCGGCGGGTCATCCGTGGGTGCTTCTGGCGGTGGCGGCGGTGGCGGCGGTGCCGCACAGTTCTCGGCCACCGAGGGCGGCACCGTGGCCATTGCCAACGGCGCGGCCGCTGCCAACGGTCGGGACTTCGGCGCCCGCGACATTGCCGCCGGCGCGACTTCGCCCCTGAGCATTGTCATTGCCAACGCTGGTTCGGCTACGCTTACGCTGGGCACGCCGGCCCTTGGTGGTGCGGATGCCGGCCAGTTCGTGCTCAATACGGCGGGGCTGTCTGCCTCGCTGGCGCCGTCGGCGCAGACGACTTTCACGATTGCATTCGACCCCTCCAGCGCGGGGCAGAAGAACGCCTCCGTCAGCATGACCCACGATGGCGGCAATACGGCAACCCCGTTTGTTTTCGACATTACGGGGCTGGGCACCACGGGCGCTCTGCCGTCGGTTCAGCCCGACATCACGATTTCGGGCCCGGCCTCCATCATGGAGGGCAACGTGGGCACGGCGCCGGTTGCTTTCACGATAAGCCTGAGCCAGGCGACCGCCCTGACAGTTGGTGTGAACTGGCAGGCCCAGGGCGGAGCCAGCAACCCGGCGACATCCGGGACGGACTTCCAGGCGGCATCAGGAACTGCCACGTTCACCAGCGGGCAAACCAGCAAGACCGTTACCGTGCAGGTAATTGGTGACACGACCGTAGAGCCCAACGAGTCACTGGCCGTGACCCTTTCGAACGCCACGAACGGGGTGATTACCACCAGCTCCGCGACGTGCACCATTACGAATGACGACAGCTCCGGAAGCACCGGTGGCCGCGTGATCATGGCTTATGCGGAAAACATCTGGGGCGCGGGCGGTGCCCCGGCCATCCAGAACTTCGACTATTCCGCCGTGACTCACGTGATTCACGGCTTTGTGTTGCCGGAGGCGAACGGTTCGCTGACCGAACACAGCAACTTCAACGATTTCCGGACCGGCGGCGGGTGGATGCCGCAAACCCTGCCCGGCGCGGTGCACGCCGCGGGACGCAAGATCATCTTCAGCGTTGGCGGCGCTGCGCCCGCCACCAATCCGACGATCTTTGCCGGCATCGCCGCCAGCTCCGCCTTGCGTGCGACGTTCATCGCCAACGTGGTCAACCGGTTGAATACTTGGGGCTATGACGGCGTTGACATTGACTACGAGTGGCCCTCCAACGCGACGGAGGGACAGCAGTTCACCACCCTGATGAGCGAGCTGTACACCGCCGTCAAGGCGAACAACCCCAACCATGTGGTCATGTTTGGCGCCGGCCCCGGCAACTTCGAGGGCTTCAAGCAGTGGAGCCAGTTGGCCAACCACTGCGACTACTGCTTCTTCTTCGGTTACGACTGGCACTACGGCCTGGCTGCGCCGGCGCCTGTCGGCCCGATCAAGCGACCCGGCCAGACCTGGACGTCCGCGTCGGGGGCCGGCTTTGAGGCCTCTGTGCGGGGTTCGGTGAACTATGCGCTGGGGCAGGGTTTTCCAGCCGCCAAGATGGTCGTCGGCCTGCCCTTCTACAACGACGTAAACAACGGCTGGTCCAGCGGCACCAGCCGCGCGGCCTGGCAGGCGCTGACACCGGCGCAGCGCAGCGCAGCCCTGCACGCCGATTACATGGAGGCACTGATCAGCGGCCACTATGTAACGACTCCGGAATCCATCAACGCTAAGATGTCGGCGTTGCTGGATCTTCCCAACACGGTCCTGCGAGATGCCTCTAACACTCCCGTGGTCGCTGCCGGAATCGGCTGGTGGGAGTGGGGCCATGAAAACCCCAGCCACGGTGAGTTGACTGCCGCTGTGAAGGCATGGTTGCTGGCGCACCCATGAACATGCGATGAGTTTGCCGCTTCATTACAACTACGAGAAGCGCGGCGAAGATGCCGCGCTTCTGGCGCGGGTGGAGGCCCTTCGGCCGCGCCTGATCGCCCGTGCCGTGGCTGTACTGCACGACCCGGCCCGTGCCGAGGACGTGGTACAGGAATTGACCCTGAAGCTGTGGCAGCACCGGGCTGATCTGCCCGCGGAAGAGCCCGCGATGCAGTCGTATTTGCTGCGGGCCGCAACCAACGCGGCGATCAACGAGCTTCGCGGCCTGGTCCGGCGCCGCCGCACGGAAAAGCTGGCCGCGCGGCCCGAGCGCAAGCCCGAGGTCGAGCCGAACGAAGCCGCCCTCCAGGCCTGGGAACTTGCCAGCCGTCTTCCCGGCGACCAGCGCGAGGTGTTGGAGCTGCGGTATCTGGACGGCCTTTCGTTGCGCGAGACCGCAGCCAAGTTGGGGATGCCGGAGGGCACCGTGAGCACACGGCAGCGCAACGGGTTGCAGGCCCTGCGCGCGCAGCTCGCAGCTGCGGGCTCCGGAGCGCTTTCGGTTGCCATGGTTGCCGCGGCGCTGGGCACGTTGTGGAAAACCGGCGGCGTTGCCGGCCCGGCGGTCGCGGCAGCCGGCGGGGTTGCGCGGGGTTGGCTGTGGCCGGTTGGTCTTGGCGGAGCAGGCGTTGCTGTCGCGGTGATCGCCGCGGTGCTCCTGACCCGGCCTGCGGCAGTGCCGCAACCACAGGCTGCCCCGGTACCGGTTGCTTCCCGACCGACAGAGAAAACGGCCCCACGCCCAGTGCCGCAACCGCCCGCGAACGAGCCTGGCCTGCCCGCCGCGGTGCCCGTGGCCCGGGCGCCGGGCCCGGTGACGGGTGCTTACATCGAGACCCTGCGTCTTGGCGGCGAGACGGACGTCGCGCGGTTGGACCTGCGCGGCTTCAAATTCGTGGTGCACGGCTTTGTCGAGCCTCTCGCCGACGGCTCGCTCCGACCGTCGGAACAGTTCACGCGGTATTGCGATGCAGGCTTGGCCAAGCGCGTGCGCGAGCACGGGTCCGTACCGGTGGTGGGGATCGGCGGGGCGACGTTCTCCGCGCACTTCGGCGCCATTACGGCAAGTCCGGCGGCCATGGACCGGTTTCTCGCCGACCTGGGGTCATATCTTCGGCAGGGCTATGGCGGCGTGGAGATCAACTGGCAATACCCGACGACATCTGAGTCAGGTGCCGTCACCGCCTTGCTGAGTCGTGTCCGCGATGCTGCCCGAAGTGTGGACAAGGACGCCCTGGTGCTGTTCTCGGCGGGTAGCGGCTATTGGCTGGACTCGTATGACTGGCCCGCCCTGGCCCCCCTGTGCGATTACGCCCTGGTCTGCGGCTTCAACTGGAACAACCCGGCGGGAGGGCCTGTCCGAAACCCCGGTGCCCTGATGACGACCGCGGGCGGCAAGGTGATCAGCGCCGACGTGACCGGCGCACTGCAGGTTGTGCTCGGCCAGGGCTTCCCGCGGGACAAACTTCTCTGCGGCGTGGCGTTCTTTGGGAGCGACGGGAGCGGGTGGCAGGAGCAGTCGGCCCCGTGGCAGAACGCGGCGATCCATGCCGAGTTCCTGGAGGTCAAACTCGGCGGCGCCTGGTGGAACACCCCAGCCAGCCTGCATCGCAAACTGGACGCACTGGAGCCATTGGCTGGCGGCTTCTGTTGCTTTGAGCTGGGCCACGAAGACCCTGCCGTGGCCGAGCTGAGCCGGGCGTTGCGCGGCTGGCGCCGGTAAGGGAGCAGCAGGGGCGGCCTGGGCCG
>JADLBZ010000192.1 GCA_020847415.1 Planctomycetota bacterium | reverse complement strand
GTGGTGTCTTCGGCGGGCTTGAAGACGATGGTGTTGCCCATGACCAGCGCCGGGTAGCTCTTCCACGAGGGGATGGCGATGGGGAAGTTCCAGGGCGTGATCAGCGTGCACACCCCCAAGGGCTGGCGCATGGTGTACATGCGCTTGTTGGGCATCTCGGCCGGGATGGTGTGGCCCCAACCGCGGCGGCCCTCTGCCGCGATGTAGAACGCCATGTCAATGGCTTCCTGCACATCGCCGCGGGCCTCGGCCAAGGGCTTGCCCATCTCGCGGGTCATGAGCTGCGAGAGTTCTTCTTTGCGGCGCAGGAGGATCTCGGCGCTCTTCAGGATGATCTCGGCGCGCTTAGGCTGCGGCAGGCTCTTCCACGCAGGAAAGGCGTCCTTGGCCGCTGCCACGGCAGCGTCCACGTCAGCCACGGTGGCCTGCCTGAAAGTGGCGATCAGGTCGCCGTTACCGGGGTCGGTGCTGGTCAGGTTCTCGCCGCCGGCTTCGCGCCAGCCGCCGTTGATGAAGTTCTGGACGTGTTCGCTCATGGCTGCCTCCGTGGCGGCGACGTTAGCAACGGTGCCGCGCCGCGCCAGCCGCACGGAAAGTGGTAGGGGGCCGGTCGGCCCTGCCCCCTATGCCGGTGCAACACCCCCGCGCTACATTGTGGCCATGCGCATGATCGGCCCCGAACAGCCGTGTTTCGTGATTGCGGAAGCCGGCGTCAACCACAACGGCAGCATGGAATTGGCATTCAAGCTGGCCGATGCCGCCAAGGCTGCCGGCGCTGACCTGGTGAAGTTTCAGGCCTTTGATGCGGACCTGCTGGTGGCTGAGGGTGCTGAAAAGGCAGGCTACCAGAAGCAGACCACCGGCGGGGGCGACCAGCGCAGCATGCTGCGCGCGCTGCAACTTTCCGAGGCGCAGTTTGTCGCGATCAAGGCCCATTGCGATCGCATCGGCATTGCCTTTGCCGCTTCACCCTTTGACCACCCCAGCCTGGAACTGCTGCTGCGCCTGCCCGTGGGCCTGCTGAAGCTCGGCTCGGGCGAGATCACGAACCGGCCGCTGATTGAAGCTTGCGGCTGTAGCGGCCTGCCGCTGATTTTGTCCACGGGGGCCAGCACGCTGAAGGAAGTCACGCGGGCGGTGGGCTGGCACCAGTTGTGCTTCCGGCGGGCCACGGTACAGGCGCCGGGCGGCGCATTCGGGTTTGCGGGCGGGCACGGGCTGGCGTTGCTGCACTGTGTGAGCGCTTACCCCACACGGCCCGAGGAAACCAACCTGCGCGCCATGGCCCGCATTGCCGAGGCCACCACCCTGCCCGTGGGCTTCAGCGACCATACGCCGGACCTGGAAGTGGCGCCGCTGGCCGTGGCGGCGGGCGCCTGCATCGTGGAGAAGCACCTGACCCTGGACCGGACGCTGCCCGGCCCCGATCACGCTGCCAGCCTGGAACCCGCCGACTTTGCCGAGATGGTGCGCCGCATACGACGCGTTGAGGCGCTGCTGGGCCGGGCGCAGAAGCAGCCCCAGCCCAGCGAGCAGGACGTGATCCGGGTGGCGCGCAAGAGCCTGCTGGCTGCGCGCGACCTGCCGGCGGGCGCCGTGGTGGGGGAGAGCGACGTGTTCATCCCGCGTCCCGGCGTTGTGGAGGGCGGTTTTGGCCCCTGGCAGCTCGATGCCGTGGTGGGCCGGACGCTGAAGTCAGCCCTCAAGCGCGGCCAGCCGTTCCTGGCCTCCGAGCTGGACGGCAGCGCGCCCAGCCAGCCGAGCTGGTTTGGCCAGAAGCCGCCCAAAGAGAGGCCCAGGGAACAATAGGGAAAGAAGCGGCGCCGGCATCTCACCGGCGCCGCCGTGGCAGTCGGGCCCCCAAACCCTATTCGAACGTGCGATCGAACGGAGCCTTGCGCCCGTAGAGGTTGTCCGCGGGAGCGGCCCATTCTTCAGCCGTGATGCCGTGCTCGGCCTCGGCTTGTTCGGCGTTCATGTAGTCTGCCACTTCGCTGTCGCTCCACATCACAACGGCGCCGTAACCGATGGACTCGTAGTTGTGCCAGTTCCGCGTGTTGTGCGTCATCATCACCCGGCGCTTGTTCCCGCGGGCCGACATGATGTCGCGGAGCTCGCCCAGGCGCGGGCCCGTGTAGCTGCAGTTCTCGGCCTCGATGGTGGTGCCCTCGGGCGCGATCACGTCGCCCGAGTGCTGGCTGACCAGGCACTTGCGCAGGCTGCCGTCCAGCAGCCCGTACTGGAAACAGTCCTGCCAGAAGGCTCGGCCGGCGTGGTCTTTGCGGTCGGCGGCGCGCAGTGTCGCGTTGTGGCGGCGGTCAATCAGGCTCTGGTTCAAGCCGTTTGCGAGGTCCTTGAGCTGCACCTTTTCCAGGTCGGCCTGGGCCTTGATGTAGTGACGGCCCACGGCAAAGGCCAGCACGCTGACCAGCAGGCCCAGGATGGCAATGACGACCATGAGCTCAACAAGGGTGAAGCCGCTGCGGTTGGAACGAAACATCGGGGTCTCCGGTTAGGCCTGGCCGGGAACGCAGTTCCGGCGGCTCAGGCGCGATGCGCGCCCATCCGGGTATCCGACACCACAACCATCGCGCATGGAGAGCGCTTCGTCAAAGCACACAGCCCCGGCTAGTCGCCGGGGCTGTGCAGATCCGCAGTGCCAAAGAAGCCTTTGCTACTTGTCGAACGTGTTGTTGAAGGGCTTCTTCTGGCCAATGATCTCGCTGGGCGCAGCCCAAGTGGTCTTGTCAATGTTGTACGTGGCCTGGGCATCCTCAGCCGTGATGAAGTCCGCTGTGTCGCCTTCCGACCAGTAGCACAGCACGCCTTCATCGTCGTAGTTGTTCCAGTTGCGCTCGTTGAAGCACAGGATGATGGTCTTCTGGGCGCCCTTCCAGCCCATGATCTTCAGCAGGTCGCCGGCCTTCGGCGCTGTGTAGCTGCAGGAAGTCTCCGGCATTTCGCCGCTTTCCACCCACTCAGCACCGGCCTTGGTGTCGGTCTTGCTGTTCAGGCTGACCAGCTTGCTGAGGATCTCGGTGTCGAGGATCTTGTTCTTGATGCAGGCCTCGAAGAACTTGTAGCCCTTGGTTTCCTTGATGTGGGCACTCTGCAGGCGCTGCTTGTTCTTCTGGTCAATCGGAATCTGCTGGATGGCCTGCATGATGTCGCCGACCTGCTTCTTTTCCAGCTTGGCCGAAGCCTCTGTGAGGCGCGGAATCACCGCCACCGCGAGGATGCCGACCAGCAACCCGAGGATGCCGATCACCACCATCAGTTCGACCAGAGTAAAGCCACGACGATTATTGCGTTTCAAAGTAGACCCCTTACCTGATGAAAAAGCAGGAAAGCAAGCCCTGAAAAGGACGGTATCCGACTGTGTGATTATCAGCGACCAAGGCCACTTCGTCAAGCACAAGTCCGGCCACCCGTCGTGGCAATCAGGTCAACTGGCCGGGGCACAAACACTTACGACGGCTTGGGCGGGCGGAAGTCCTGCTCGAGGCCCTTCAGAATTTCAGGGACCGGCGGGGCAGCGTCGGACTTCTGCATGGCACTCTTCCGGTCGCCATCGTCAATAGCGCCGTCCACCTTGAGGGCAGGCATGCTGGCCGGCACTTCCAGCGCGGGGTGAGCGCACTTGGGACAGGCGATCTTCATGCCCTCCTTATAGTTCAGCACGTTGAACTTGCTGAAGCAGGACGGGCAGCCAAGGATGGTGATGTTCTGGCTCTGCAGCAGGTCGTGCACTTGTGCTGAGGTCAGGGCGCCGCGGCTGACCATGACCTCGCCCAGACGGAAGAACAGGTTAAAGCGCTCCAGCTTGGCTTGTTCGCGTATGCACTCGTGAACCTGCTGTTCGTTGCAGTAGCCCTTCTCGATGGCCAGGCGCCCCAGCGTCATGCCCATCTTGCGCACAGCCGGGCTCATCTCGAGGCGCGAACGGTTCTCGCGCTGGATGGCCAGCACGGTCATCAGCTCCTCGTCGGTGAGAAGGCCGAGGTCCACCATGCACTTGCCCAGGTGGGTGCCCTCCGGCGACGACTCCTGGGCTTCAACGGCCTTGGCGAGCTGCTCTTCGGTGACGAAGCCGCAGCTAACGGCGATTTTTCCGAACAGCACTTCGATCTTGGTGGTGGCCATGGTGCGCTTTCGCGTCCGGTGCCCGAATCATAGCAAGCACCATCTGGATAAAAAGGCGCAAAGGCTGACACACCCGGCGCCAGCCGCTATTTCTTCTCCAGTTCCTCCAGCAGGGCCTTCACCGCGGCCTCGGTTTGCCGGTCGCGGCCTTCGGCGGCATCAGCCGGGGTGTTCTCCACGAAGATGTCCGGCTTGCGACCGTTGTTCTCCAGGTTCTCGCCATCAATGGTATAGGCGCCGGGCCCGGGCAGCCGCATGCGGCTGCCGTCTACCAGCGTAAAGCCGCCGGTGCCGATCACGCCGCCGGCGGTGTCCACGCCCACGATGCGGCCCAGCTTCAGGCGCCGGTAGCCCTCAGCCATAATCTCGGCGTTGCTGAAACTGTCCTGGTTGATCAACAGAACGCTGGGCTTTTCCAGTGTGACACTGCGATAGGCGTTCTCGCTGACTTCGCCTAATCCGCGCTCCTGCCGCTGCAGCCAGGGGCGCTTGATCATGATCTCAAGAACATCAACGGCTGTGTGCCCACCCCCGTTGAAGCGAACGTCCACGATGACACCCTGCTTGCCGACAATGTCGTCGCCCAACTCGTGCTTGAAGGACGCCAGCGACTCCATGTCCATCTGGGCGATGTGCACGTAGCCCAGCTTGCCCTCAGACAAGCGATGCACGATTGCGCGCTGTTGCTCGACCCAGCGTTCGTAATACAGGCCGTACTCGGCGCCGCGGCTGGTCGGCTTTACGGCCAGCTCGCGGCCGGCATCGGCGGCCTCGCCGTCGGCCAGGGCCAGCAGCACACGTCGGCCCACCTGACCCTGCAGCTCGCGGGCCAGGTTACTGCCCTTGGTCAGCAGGGTCCCGTTGATGGCGCGCAAACGCGTGCCGGGCGCAGGCGAGCCCTCGATGTCGCAGGGGCCGCCCTTAAGGACCTCCGCAATGATGTACTCGCCCTTCGAAAGGCCCGTTGCGTCGAAAACCACGCCCAGGCAACCGGTTGCCTCAGAAAGGCCGTCAGTGCGGGCATCTACGGCTGTGAAGCCCTGATGGCTGGAGTTCAGCTCGCCCAGCAGTTCGTTGACCAGCGCACCGTACTCGTCGCCGGTGCTGGTGGCGCTCAGGGCCTGCGAATAGCGGCGCGCCAGGTCGTCCCAGGGCTGGCCGTGATGCTTCTCGTCGTAGAAGTACCGGCCCATGACCCAGGCCGCTTCGTGGAATGCCTCGTTGCGCAGGGCAACCCGGTCGCGACGCTGCTCAACGCTGACCCCGTAGCTGGTCAACTTGCCTCCCGCCACCTGGTAGCTGGTGATGCTGCCGCCGTCGAGGAACCAGAGCGTTTTCTCGTCGGCCGAGGCGCGCAGGGCTGACTTGGCGGAGCGGCTCTGGGTGATCTGCTTGAGATCCGGGCCTTTGTCCGGGTCCAGGGCCAGTTTCCACAGGTTGCTCTGCTGCTGCACCATGGCAATGAAGTAGAAGGCCTTGCCGTCTTCCAGGCACACCGGCCAGTACTCGTCGCCCTCCAGGGTAGTCACGCGGCGGGTGCGACGCTCGAGGCCCTCCGGCACGATGCGGGTTTCCGGGGGCGCCTTGGCGGGCTTGGCGGGTTCGGCCTTGGGTGTTTCGCCGTCGTCCTTCAGGTTCTCAGGCGCAGGCGGGGGGTCCTTGCGGGCTTCCTCTTTTTTGGGGTCCTCCTTGCGCGGCTCTTCCTTCTTGGGGTCCTTGTACAGCTTGTCCAGCTTGTCTTCCTTGAACTCCACGGGCGGCGGCGCAAGGTCCATCACCCACACGTCGGAGCTCCCGCCCTCTTCACTGACAAACACGACGCGTTTGCCGTCGGCAGTAAAGCGCCCATGGCCGCAGTCACCGAACAGGCTGGTCAGGCGGATGCGCTCGCCGGTATCCACGTTGGCGACCCAGAGCTGCTGGTCGTAGTTCTCGTTGGGCTGCGAGAACAACAGCCACCTGCGGTCCGGCGAGATATCGAACAACTCCCCGGCACCCAGGTCGGCCCCGTGGAAGTAGCCCTTCACGGCGATGGACTCGGGTTCGTCAAACAGCGTGATGCGGTTCTCGTCGGCCACGCAGAGCAGGCGCTTGTCGTCCAGGAAGCGCGGGCGCGAGGCGGTGCGGTATCCGCGAGCCGAGCGCAGCGCCGGGATGTTCTGCCGCCCGGCGACGTCGTGACGGCAGATCTGCGGACCTATCGGGTTGCGGCCCGCAAAGGCAATGCGGCTGGAGTCCGGTGCCCAGGTCACGTCCTTCTCCCGGGCCACGGTGTCCGTGATCTGCCGGGGCAGGGCGTTTTCCTCGGCGGGCATGACAAAAACGTCGGCGCCGGCGACAAAGGCCAGCTTCTTGCCGTCGGGGCTGACCTGGAATTCAGACACCGTCGAGACGCGGTTCAACACGTAGTCGCCGGTGCGCTGGTCCGCGGCGATGCGGATGGCCGGCGCCGTGATGCGCGCCGGGGCGCGCTTGCCGAGTTCGCTCACGTGCAGGTGCCAGCCGCTGTAGCTGCCGGTACTGAAGGCCAGTTTGCCGCCGCCCACGGCCAGCTCCACGGCATCCAGGCGCGTGTCGCCGCCCCATCCGGGCAGCGGTTGCCCCTCCAGGTTCATGGCTGCCACACGGCCCGCGCGGGCGCTGCGCGTCTTGCCGTCCTCAAAGCTCACGTACAGGAGTTCGTTGGCAGAGGCAAACACGGGCGAGCCTTCGTGGGCTCGCGAGGACGTGAGACGGCGGTGGTTGCTGGTGGCCAGGCCGTCGAAGTCGCACAACCAGATGTCACTGCTGGCGGTGCCGTAATAGCCGCGCCGGTAAAGGGGCGAACCGCCACGGGTGCTATAGGCAATGTGCTTGCCGTCGGGGCTGATGGTGGCGTCGCTCTCGCCCGCACGGAAGCCGCCCGACGTGATGGGCCACGGTTCGCCGCCATCGAGGCGAACAACCCACAGGTCGCGGCCGTTCTCGCGCCGCGTAGAGGCAAAGATGATCCCCGACCCGTCCGGCAGCCAGCACTGTGGCTCGTCGCTGCTGTCGGCCCAGGTCAGGCGCTGTGCGGACCCGCCCTCGGCGGGCATGACGAATACGTCGTCGTGGCCGTAGCGTCGCGAGCGGAATGCCAGCCTGCGGCCATCGGGCGAGAAGCACGGCGATCCGTCGTCGTCGGCCGTCACCGTCAGGCGGCGGGCAACGCCGCCTTCGGCCGGCACGGTCCAGAGGTCGCCGTCATAGACAAAGACCAGCGTCTTGCCATCAGGACTCAGCGCCGGTTGCCGCAGGATCTGGCTCGCGACATCCGGTGCAGAACCAGCCGCCTGCGCCGTGACCGGCGTGCTTTGCGAACCGTGAATCGCCAACGCACCTGCCAGCAGCGCCGGCGCCGCCCATGCTGCCTTTGCCATGACGATCTCCTTTGCGTGCCATTGTTACGGCCTGCAAAGGCGAGTCCAGCATGGTTTTCAGGCGTCAGTTACTTTCGGCCCGAAGTGGCCGGGCCCTGGACGCTGGCTTGGTCAGGCTTTCGATCGTTGGCGGGCGGTGACTCTCCCTGCCAGGCATCGCGGAGGTTCCGGCCGCGTTCAATGGCGCGGTCCATGTCGTCACGAATGCGGGGCAGGTCGGTTTCCGGCTTGTGTTCCGGGTGTAGTTGGTAGAAGTAGGCTCCCGCGCAGGCAAGGCCGGCACTGAAGAAGAGGATGTAGCCGATCAATGCGCGCACCCGTGGCTCCGCAGGGCCCCCTTGTGCTCATCGGCAGCGTGCTGAAGCGGGCTGGAGGAAATCGGCGTGGCTCAGGTCACGGACTTGTCGACAAAGTTGTCGTGAAATTCGATTGCGCGGTGAAACTTTGGTGAAGTCTGTGGGCTACAGTTTCGCCCGTCGCTGCGAGAGCGGTGACAACAACTGAGAGCAAAGGCCAATGTGGGGGATGTCGCTAGTTAAGGGGGGGCGGCTTCTCTGACGGCCTTGACTCTCATGACGGCGACCGGTTTACCGGTCGCCGTCATGCTTTTTCACCCCTGCCTTTTTCGCCGCTGCCTTCGTGCCCAGCGGCTTGCTACAATCTGCGGCCCATAAAGCACTTGTGTTCGCCTATGGCGTTCATCAGCCGCTATGCGCTTGAAGTTCGCAGCTACGAGCTGGACGTGTACAACCACGTCAACAATGCCGTTTACGTGCAATGGCTTGAGCACGGCCGCAGCGCGCTGTTGCAGGACAAGGGGCTGTCGTACACCTCGATTATCGAGCGTTGGGGCGTGCGCTTCATGACGGTGCGCACCGAAATTGACTACCGGCGTGCTTTGGGCTTGGGCGACCGCGCCGAGGTGTTGACTCAAGTAGAGCGCGTCGGCAACTCCAGCGTGCGGCTGGACCAGCGCGTGGTACCCGTGGGCTCCGACAGCGTCGCAGCCGAAGCCAAAGTGGTGATCGTCTTCACCGATGCCGCCACGGGGCGGCCCACCCCGGTGCCGGCCGAGTTCACAAGGCTGTTCGCATGAGCGACCCCTTCCCGTGGCAGTCGCTCTATCCACCCGGCGTGAGTCGGGAGTACAGCCCTCCCGCACGCCAACTGTGGCAGACGCTGGAGGATTCCGCCCGGCGCTTTCCAGGCCGTCCAGCCATCATCTTTGGCGAGCAGGTGGTTACTTACGCCAAGCTGTGGCACCACGCGCGTACGGCTGCCTCCGTGCTGCGCACGCGGGGGTTCGGCAAGGGCAAGCGCGGCGACCGGGTGGCCCTGCTGCTGCCCAATTGCCCCGAGTTCGTCGTCCAGTTCTATGGCGCCTTGCGCGCCGACATGATTGTCTGCGCCCTCAACCCCAAGCTCACCCACGAAGAACTGGCGCCGCTGCTCTCCGAGATCGAGCCGCGCGCCATCTTTGTGGATGCCGAGAACGCCTGGAAGCTGGAGCAGGCCCGCACGCTGAGCCGCATTCGCGACCCGCGCGTTTTCTATGTGCGCCCTGGCTCAGAGCTGGGGGACGGCCCCGATGCCACCATGCTGCCCGCCGTGCTGGGCGAAGCCCCCAGGACTGCCGCGCGCCCGGGGCTCGACATCGCCGTGCTGCAATTCACCAGCGGCACAACGGGGGGCCAGAAGAGCGCCATGATCAGCCACCGCAACCTGGTGGCCAATGCCGAGCAGAACAACCGCTGGTTCGGCTGGACCGAGAACGACGTGATTCTGGGTGCTTTGCCGCTCTATCACACCTGGGGCATGTGCTGCGTGCTGAACGCAACGGTTGCAGCCGGGGCGTGCATGGTACTGCTGCGCGAGTTTGACGCTCATGCCTCCCTGCAGGCCATTGCTCGCCACAAGGTGACGGTGGCCTATGGCAGCGGAACCATGTTCATGCGCTTGCTGGATGCCGCCGGCGAGAACGCGGCAGCCGCGTTCAATGGCCTGCGTTACGTCAAGGCGGGCGCCATGCTGATTGATCGCACCCTGAATCAGCGCTGGGCTGAGGCTGTGCCCGGCGTGCCCATGGTGAATGGCTATGGCCTGACAGAGGCCTCGCCCGAGGTCTGCAACAACCCTCCCCACAAGGTGAAAGTGGGCACGGTAGGGGTGCCGCTGCCTGGCACTGAACTGCGCATCTGCGCGCCTGCCGAGCCTCAAACGCCGCTACCGCCAGGGCAGGAAGGCGAAATCCAGGTGCGTGGCCCACAGGTGATGCTGGGATACTGGAGCGACCTGGAGGCCACACGCGAGGCGATTCTGCCGGGAGGTTGGCTGCGCACAGGCGACCTGGGCATCCTCGACGAAGAGGGCTACGTGCGGGTGGTGGACCGCCTGAAGGACCTGATCAAGTTCCGCGGCTACAGCGTGGCGCCCAGCGAGATCGAGAAGCTGCTGGTCACTCACCCCTCCGTGCGCGAGGCCACCGTGGTGGGCAGGCCTGACCCCACGGACGGCGAAGTGCCGGTGGCCTACCTGGTACTGCACGCAGGCGCGCCCGTGGATGTGGCGGAGTTCAGTGCCTTTGTTGAGCCCCATCTGGCGCACTTCAAGCGCCCGCGCCGCTATCACGTCGTCCACGAGATTCCCAAGAACCACGTGGGCAAGCCCCTGAAGCGCGTGCTGCGCGAGCTGCCTGAGCCCCCGGCCGGCGAGACATCCCTCCCGAGATTTTAGCCATGCCCGACTGGAACCCCGCGCAATACGAGCGCTTCAAGGCTGAGCGCGCCCTGCCGTTTCACGACCTGCTGGCGCTGGTCGAGCCCGGCCAGGACATGCGTGCCGTGGACCTTGGCTGTGGAACCGGCGAACCTACAGCCGTTCTGCACAAACGGCTGGGCTGCCAGGAGACGCTCGGGGTGGACCGTTCTGCCGCCATGCTGGCCCGCAGCGCGGCGTTTGCGGCCCCGGGGCTGAGCTTCGTGCAGGCCGACATGGTTGACTGGCACCCGCCCGCGCCGCTGGACCTGGTGTTCAGCAACGCGGCACTGCACTGGCTGCCCGAGCATCCTCTGCTGCTGGCGAAGTTGCACGGCTGGCTGGCACGCGAAGGCCAGCTTGCCGTGCAGGTGCCCGCCAACCACGACCACGCGTCGCACACAGTGGCCTGGGAGCTTGCAGAGCAGCCGCCTTTCGCCGCGGCACTGGGCGGATGGCGCGGGGGGTCGCCGGTATTGAAGCCCGAGGCGTACTCGCAGCTCTTGTTTGACCTTGGCTTTGAACGCCAGCACCTGCGCCTGCAGGTCTACAGCCACGTTCTGCCTTCCAGCTCCGACGTGGTGGAGTGGGTCAAGGGGTCGTTGCTGACGGACATTGAAGCGCGGCTGAGCCCGGAGATGTTCGCGAAGTACCTGGCCCGCTACCGGCAGGTGCTGCTCGAGCGATTGGGCGAACGCCGCCCCTATCAGTTCGCGTTCAAGCGCATTCTTATGTGGGGCAGGTTGCCTACATAGGCCGCTTGCGCGGGGTGGGCAGGCCGGGGCGGGCCGGCTTTGGCCCGGCAACGGGGGCCGCACGCTGTGGCCGCGACGAAGCTGCGGCCGGCACAGGGGCGGCAGCCGCAGGCGCGGTCTGCAACGTGCCCTGCAGCACCCGCATCGCCTGCTGAGCCTGGGGCGACATCGTGCCGTCGCCATCCTTCAGCGAGTAGGCAGCGCACTTGAGCACGTTGGCAGGCAGGCGGGGGTCGGTCTGCACAGTTGCTGCGAGTTCGGTTGCCTCGGCCGCGAAGTCCTGCGGCTGGCGTGGCTGGCTGAGCCCGGACGCGATTTCTGCCTGCGCAGCGCCACCAAACAGCTTGCCCGCGGCGGCACGGGCCTTTGCCAGACGACTCGCCGCCAGAGGTTCCTCCAGCCCGGCGCAAAGCGCAAGCAGTTGCAGGGCAGCCGTCCGCGGCGAAAGCGCGGGGGTGGCGGTTTGTGCTGCAGCATGTTGCGGCTGCACGAGGCGCCGGCCTCCCGGCGCCGGGCCGGGCCTGCGCGGGGCCAGGGGTGCTGCTGCCTTCTTGCGCTTGGGACACAGGAAGACGCTGGCCGTGGTGGCAAGGAATCCCAGCAGGCTGACATAGGCGCCAACGCCCAGCACACTGAACATGCTGGGGGTGTCCTTGTCGGGCTTGGCGGGGGTCTTGTCTCCGCCCAGGCCAAGCTTCTCGGCCAGGGCAACAAACGCAATGTAGACCACGATGTACGCCAGAATGGGCGAGGCAGCTGCCAGGGCACGCATCCACCAGCGATTGCGGCCCTTCTTGAAAGCCAGGAACTCGTCCACCAGCGCCGCGACGCAGAGAACGGGGATCAAATACACGGCGTACAGGGAACTCATGGTGGAGCGAATCGAGTCCAGTTTGCTCTTGGTCTCGGCGTCGGCGGAGTCGCCAAGCACACCCATCATCTGGTCCATGGCTTCGTTGAGCTTGAAAGGGAGCTCAGCACCGCTCCACGACAGCTTGAAGATGATGATGTCAATGCTGATCCAGGGAAGCACGAAGCCAAGCAGCATGGCAGCCCCGCCCACGACCAGGAAAACATTAATGCCGCGCGGCCCGCTGGCAGGCGCGGCGCCCTCCGCGGCCTGCTGGCCATAGGGCCGGACACCGCCGCCCTGTGCCGGCGCGATACTGCCGGCGGGGCGGGGGGCTGCGGGGCGGGCGTTGCCCAAGCCGGACGGGCGAACAGCATTGCGTGCGCCTTGCGGGCTACCAACGGGGCGGCGGGGTTGCATCGGGCTCTCCTGGGCAGGAGAGTGACCCTAGCAACAACCGCGAACCTGTTCAATCTAGACCAGTCGTGAGAACGGATTTGCACTCGCGGCGGTTGTTTTCAGCGCTCGCCCCTGAAGCTAAGACGTGGCTGCACGCAATACGGTGGGGGAGACATGCCGGAATACGTCTGGACGCCCGATGCCGGGCGCATTGCCAATGCCAACGTCGCCCGCCTCATGAGGCGCTACAATCATCCGGTTACACCGGACAACCTCGCCGCCACCCACGACGCCGCCCGCGCCTTTGTGCGCGAAACGCAGCGCGACGTCGCCCGCTTCTGGCACGAAGCCCTGGCTGACCTGGGAATGCAGTGGTTCAAGCCCTACAGCCGCGTGCTGGACACCTCGCGCGGCAACGCCTGGGCCGACTGGTTCGTGGCCGGCGAGACGAACATTGCCCTAAACTGTGTGGACCGGCACGCCAAGGGTGCGGCTGCTTCACGGGTTGCGCTGGTGGGCGAGACCGAGGACGGCATCACCCGGCGCTTCACGTTTACCCAGGTGCACGAGCAGGTGGGCAGGGTGGCTAACGCCCTGAAGGCCTGCGGCGTGCAGCGTGGCGACGCCGTGGCCTGCTACATGCCCATGGTGGCCGAAGTGGTGTTTGCCATGCTGGCCACCCAGAAGATCGGGGCTATTTTCATCCCCATTTTCAGCGGCTATGCGGCTCCGGCGGTGCGCGAACGGCTGGAGGATGCCGGAGTGAAGGTGCTGTTTACGGCAGACGGCAGCATGCGGCGCGGGCAGCCCTTCAGCATCAAGGAGTCCGCCGACGAAGCCGTGAAGGGGCTGGCCTGCGTGCAGCGGGTGATCGTGCTGGAGCGGCTGGCGCTTTCGGCCAACGCAGCGCTGCCCTGCCCCATGACGCCGGGCCGTGACCTGTGGTGGTCGGAGATCGTGGACCGCCAGAGCCCTGAGTGCGCCACCGAGTCCATGCCCGCGCTGGCTCCTGCCCTGATGATCTACACCAGCGGCACCACCGGCAAACCCAAGGGCACGGTGCACACCCACGCCGGCTGTCTCGCCCAGATGGGCAAGGAGCTGGGTTACAACTTCGACGTGAAGGCCGGGGATGTGTTTTGGTGGTTCAGCGACATCGGCTGGATGATGGGCCCCTGGGAGATCATCGGCTGCTTCTTTCATGGGGTGACGCTGGTGGTGTTTGAGGGTGCGCCCAACTACCCCAACCCGGACCGCGTCTGGGAGATGGTGGAGCGCCACGGCGTCACGCACCTGGGCATCAGCCCCACAGCCGTGCGCATGCTGATGCGCAGCGGCCACGAGTGGGCCGACAAGCACCCCATGCCAAGCCTGCAAGTGCTGGGCAGCACGGGCGAGCCCTGGGACCCGGAGAGCTACCAGTGGTACTTCGAGCATGTGGGCAAGAAGCGCTGCCCGGTAATCAACATCTCGGGCGGCACGGACATTGTGGGTTGCTTTCTGGCGCCGCTGCCCATCATGCCCCTGAAGGCCTGCTCGCTGCAAAGCCCGGGCCTGGGCATGGACATTGACGTGTTCAATGAGGACGGGAAGGCCGTGACCGACGAAGTCGGCTACCTGGTTTGCAAACAGCCGGCGCCCAGCATGACGCGCAGCCTGTGGAAGAACGACGCCAAGTACCTGGAAACCTACTGGAGCAAGTTCGCAAACATCTGGAACCACGGCGACTGGGCCAAGGTGGACAAGGACGGCCAGTGGTTCTTGTTCGGGCGCGCCGACGACACGCTGAAGATTGCCGGTCGCCGCGTGGGCCCCGGCGAAATCGAAAGCGCCCTGATGGCCCACCCAGCCGTAAGCGAAGCCGCCGCCATTGGCGTGCCCGACGAGCTGAAGGGGCAGGATGTGCTGTGCTTTGTGGTGCTGCACCGTGCCCGCGGGTTCCGCGAGAGCGAGGCCCTGCGCAAGGAGTTGATCCAACAGGTGGTGAACGCTTTGGGCAAGGTGGACCGCCCCAAGAACGTGCTGTTTGTGGACGATCTGCCCAAAACGCGCAGCGCCAAGATCCTGCGCCGGCTGATCCAGAAGAAGTACTTGGGGGTGCTGGCGGCTGCGGCCGGCAAGCCGGCCGACAGCAACATGGGCGACCTGAGCAGCGTGGCCAACCCGGACGCGTTAGAGGCTGTGGCACGAGCAAGGTAGGGGAGCCCTCCGGCAGGAACGGCGCATGATGCAAGAACACGCTTATGTGTTCATTCCAGTTGCTGCCGCACTAGTCGCGTGGGTAGCCCTATTCTGGGCTGCTCGACAAGCACAGGACGATGCGATTCACGTAATGGTCAGGGTGCTGAGCGCATGCACCGGCGCTTATGGAATCTTCATGACCGTTGCGCTCGCGATGCTGACGTACGTGCCCGGGCGTGGCACCCATGGGCCGGTGCAGTTCTGGGGTTCTGACATCGGTGACTCGATTGTGTGGGAGCTGCGCATGAAGCTGCTGCCGTTGTTGCTGATCTCGGTACCCGCCTCGATAGTCCAGTCAACGACGCGTGCGTTTGCCAGAGCCAGGAAGCCGCGTCACAACCGGCTCCCATGGCAGTCGGGTACCGCGCTGCTGCTGCTTGTGCTGGTCTTTGTGGCAACCTACTTGAGTGGCGGGAGGTGGCTGCCCACCGTATAGGTGCTTGTGCCCGACGCGGCGGGAGGTCGCCTTACACCCGGGCGAAGAAGGCCTTGTGGGCC
>JADLBZ010000191.1 GCA_020847415.1 Planctomycetota bacterium | reverse complement strand
CGTGCTTGGCGATCTCCTTGATGCTGGTAGACATCTCCTCAACCGCCGTGGCCACGGTGGCCATGCTGGCGGAGACCTGCTCCGAGCTGGCCGCCACGCTGCCCGTTTGCTCGCGGGTCTTGCCCGCGTTGGCCGACATCTCGGTGCTGACCTGGGTCAGCTCCTGCGACGAAGAAGCCAGCACGTGGGCGCTGTCGGCAATGCGCTTCAGCGCGGTACCCATGCTCTCGACCGTGGTGTTCAAGGCGCGGCTCAGGCGGCCCATCTCGTCGCGCGAGTCAAAGCTGAGCTTGGTCCGCATGTCGCCCGTGGCCACTGCCTCCAGCACAGCCACGCTGCCGAACACCGGGCGCAGCACCGTGCGGTTGAACCAGAAGAACAGGCCGCCGAAGACACCCAAGGTCAGGACCAGTGCCGCGATGCTGAACCAGAACCGCCAGGTTGCCGCCGACGAGAAGGCGGCGGCCTCGCGGCTGCCCACCACACCACAGGCGTTGCTGACCGCCAGGGCGGACTCGATGCCCGCGGTGGCCTTGGCCATCCAGTCGTCGGCGCTCAGAGGATAGGTCACCGTGGCGGCGCCCTCGGACGCGGCCTTGAGGCTGGCGCCGTAAACGGCCTGCCTGGCCTGCTCGAAATCCCCGTTGAATCCCTTCTCGAACTCCGCCAGCGCGTCCTTGAGCGACGGGTCAATGCCCTCGAGTTCCTTCATCTCCATCATTTGTGTCGCGCTCTGCTCCACCAGGAAGCGGTACTGGTGCAGCGTGTCCAGTTGCGCCTCACTTATCGGCTTGCCCGAGCCAATGGCGGCAGCCAGCGCCGCCCGCTCTCGCCCGGCAAACTCGGCCAGCGCTGAAGCCTGGGCGCGCAGCACCACGTTGTAGTAGCGTGCCCGGCTGGCGCCGTCCGTGGGAAACAACACAGCATTGCGCAGGCGCATCTGCGCGTTCACGTTGGCCGTGGCAATGTCGTTGACCCAGGTGGCTGTCTCCAATGAGCCCGCCAGCACCGCCGTGCGCGCACCCTTAAGGCGCTCTTGGGCCTGTTTGGCTTCTTCCAGCCGGCGTGAGGAGGAGGCGTTGGGGTACGATTCCAGCATCTCGGCAGCCACCCGCTGCGCCTCGGCAAGCTCGGCATCGCCCTTCTGTCCGGCGTCGGCGAAGCGCTGGGTCAGTGCGGCGGAAGGCTCCTTGCCGCCTTTGCGGGCCTCGATGATGGCGGCCCCCACGCCGCGCTCCAGCGCCTCGTGCGCTGCCGCTGTGTTGAGATGCCCGGCCACCGTGGTGGACAGCCCCAGCCGCTCCGCCCTGCCGGTTTCTTCGCGGGCGTTCAGGAACGTGGAGATTCCCAGATAGGCCACCATGGCCACCACCACCGCGGAAAGGGCATACATCTGGCCCTTCAGGCCGATGGACCGCAACGAGCGCGGCAGGGCCTCACGCAGGGCATCGGCGGCGGCCTTGGTTTGCTTGGTGATGGTCTGGGTCACCTTGGCTACGGTTGCAGCTACGGGTTTCTTCTCGGGGCTCACGGTCGCTCCTTATCAGCAAATATCCCAACAAGGGCAATTACGACAATTTCACATACTGGCGCAACCTCGTCGCTTCGCTGCGATTCTCGATCACTTTGACGCTCAAAGTCTAAACCATGGCGCACCCGCAGCGCCAAGCGCTTTGCCAGCCAGTCTTGTGCAAGACTGTGAACAGGCCGGGCACGCAGAAAACCTTGTCTCACTACCGTATTCCATGTCGCCTTCTGCCCCTGCCCGCCGGTTTTCGCGCCGCGCTCAGTGCGCTAGCATCGCCCCCATGCCGCCACCCATCACCGCTGCCGTGGTCGTCCTTGCTGCCGGCGATTCCTCCCGCATGGGCAGCCCCAAGGCCCTGCTGGACTGGCACGGCAAGCCCATGCTGCGGCACATCCTGGACACTGCCCGCGCTGGCGGCTGTACGAAGTTCCTGGTGGTGCTGGGCAAGGACGCCGCACAGATCCGGGCCGCCGTGGACCTGTCCGGCTGTACGGTGCTGGAGAACCCCGACCCCAGCCGCGGCCAGCTTTCCAGCCTGCAGCTCGGCATGCAGAACCTGGACTTCAGCACCGACTGCGCCCTGTGCTGGCCCGTGGACTGTCCCGGCCCGGAAGCCGCTGACGTGCAGGCGCTGATTGCCGCCTACGCCAAGGGACGGCTGCGGCTGATGCGCATCTTCGTGCCGGTGTGTGAGGGCCGCCGGGGCCACCCCATGCTGGTGGATATCGGATTCCGCCAGCCGTTCATGGACCTGCCCGCGGGTTCAAGCGCGCGCAAGGCCATTGAGGACAACGCCAGGCAGGTACAGGAAGTGCCCACCGGTAACGCCGGTGTGCTGGGCGACCTGGACACGCCCGAAGACTACCGGCGCGCGCGCGGGGCCGGGCCATGATGGAGCCCATTTTCCGCCGCGCCGCCGAGCTGCTGGCGGCCAATCGCAAGTTCGCCCTGCTGCACCTGGTGCGGGTGCGGGGCTCCAGCCCCGGCAAAGCGGGTTTTAAGCTGCTGGTCACGGACCGTGGCGAGCGACTGGGCACCATTGGCGGCGGCGACTCCGAGCGCAAGATGATCGAGCAGGCCCAGGCCGCCATGGCTGAGGGCAAGAGCCGCGTGCTGGAGTACGAGCTGACGATTCGTCCCGGCAACCTGGTGCGCAGCAACTGCGGCGGCACCAACGAGGTGTTTATTGAGGTGTTCATGCCCAAGCCTTGCCTGCTGATCCTGGGTGCCGGCCACACGGCGCGGGCCCTGGCGGCCCAATGCCGCGCCCTGGATTACCCGTACGTGATTCTGGACGACCGTCCCGAGTACGCGCGCCGCGAGGACTTTCCGGGCGCCCTGGACGTGGTGCAGTCCCGGGGCACCGAGTACCTGGCGCGGCCCGAGCTGCCCGAGTTCTCGCATGTGGTAGGACTGGGCTATGACTCGCAGTTCGACCTGGATGCCCTGGTGCCGGCTATCAAGCGCTTCGGCGCCAAGATGCGTTACGGCTTCATCGGCAGCCGCCCCAAGGCGGCGCGCATGGCCGACAACGCTGCAGCCCGGGGCCTGACGCCCGAGGAGTGGGCGCTGGTGAAGTGCCCGGTGGGCCTGAACATCGGGGCGCAGACGCCCGCCGAAATTGCCGTCTCGATCATTGCCGAGGTCGTGGCGGGCATTCCCGGCCGCGAAAGCGCGAGCTGGAAGCACCTGGACAAAGACCAGCCGGAGTAGAACTCGCCGGCGTGCGACCCCCTCGGCGCGCGCGCGCGGGGCGCTATCTTCCGTTCATGCGCGTTGTGCTGGCCAAGAACGTTTCCCGCGCGCCCACGCCCTGGGAGCTCTACTCGCTGATTGTGGTCGGCGGGG
>JADLBZ010000190.1 GCA_020847415.1 Planctomycetota bacterium | reverse complement strand
GGCTTGCGCAGCTCGATGAAGTTCAGGGTGCCGTCGCCGCCCCCGAACAGCCCGAAGGCGGGCTCGATGTCGCCGTCACCGAAGGTGACGATCTGGGTGGCCTTGCCTCCCATGCGGTAGACGGTTTCCACGCCCAGGCCGCCGCGGAACTTGCCGGGCCCGGCGGAGTCTGCCAGGTACTCGTGCTTGACCAGCAGGTGCGGCGTCTGCTGCTCGAACATCTCGTAGTCCTGGTCCAGCAGGCCGCCCGAGGCGTCAATCATGCCGATGTGGTCGTAGCCGTCGCAGTCGCACATGGCGCCCGAGCCGCCCTTGAGGCCCATGAACAGGATGTCCACGTAGGGCTCGTTCTTGCGCGTGTCCTGCCCCGTGGAAAGCGAGCACAGCAGGTTGTTCCAGCCGGCTGTCACGCGGCGGGGAATGACCGGGGCCAGCGCGCGCATGATGGCGTCGGCGTTGGGCGGGCACAGGTGGTTGCCGAAGGTGGTGGCGGCAGGGTAGGCGGCGTTCAGGATGGTGCCTTCGGGAATGATAATCTCGATGGGCTCGGTCATCCCGTGGTTGTGGGGGATGTGCGGGTTCACCATCTGCAGGAAGGTGAGCAGGGTGGCTGACGCGCTGGAGGTGTAGGTGCCATTGACGAAGCCGGTGGTCTGGGCGTCGGTCTTGCTGTAGTCAAACGTGATGCGCTCGCCCTGGACGGTGACTTTAACGCGGATGGTGTACTTGCTGCCGGGAGTCTTGCCGTCGTAGTAGACCTGCCCTTCGCCCTCGTAGATGCCGGGCGGGATGCTGCGGATCTCCGCCTCCATCATGCGGCGCGAGGCCTCATACAGCGCCAGCTTGTGGGCCTCAAAGCGCTCCAGCCCGTACTTTTGCACCAGGGCGGCCAGGCGCCGCTCACCCACCGTGCAGGCGCCGATCTCGGCCTTCATGTCCTCTTCCACGATGGGCAGGCGGATGTTGGCAAAGATCAGGTTCCAGACATCGCGACGCAGCTTGCCGCGCTCGATCACCTTGACCGCCGGGATGCGCAGGGCTTCCTGCCACACCTCGGTGGCGCCGGGGTTGTAGCCGCCGCGCACGGCGCCGCCGATGTCGGCCATGTGGCCCTTGGCGGCGGCCCAGCCCACCAGGGTATCGCCCACGAAGATCGGTTTAAAGGCCGCCACGTCGTTGTTCTGGTTGCCGAAGGAGAACACGTCGTTGTGGAAGAAGACATCGCCGGGGTAGATCTCGCCGCGGAAGGTCCGGGCAATGTGCTGGCACACCGGGCTGAGCGAGAAGCTGAGGATGGGCAGGTTCTCGGTCTGCTCCAACATGCGGCCCTCGGCGTCGTACAGGCCGGTCACGAAGTCCTTGGCCTCGCACAGGATGGGCGAGCGCGTGGTCTTCTCCATGCAGATGCTCATCTCGTCGGTGATCGCTTTCAGCGCGCGGCCGATGATCGAGACCAGCACCTTGTCTACTTGCGGGTGCGCCATGGCTAGCTCCCCCCTTTTTCCAGCGCCGTCAGCAGGCAGCTTCCGTGATGGTCCATGCGGGCCTCAAACCCGGCAGTGACCACGATGGTGGTGTCCGGCCGCTCGATCAGGGCGGGGCCCACGATGACGTGCCCGGCACCCAGCTTTGCGTAATCATAGACCGGCACTTGTTCTGTGGCGCGGCGCTCAGGCACCCAGGCGCGGCGCATGCCCTTACGGGCCTGCTCAACAGGGCCGCGGGCGGGCGCAATCTGGGGCGGGGCGGGCCGGTCCACCTTGCCCACCGAGCGCACGCGCGCGTTGATCAGCTCGATGCCCACGCCCTCGGCACCCAAGTCATAGCCATAGAGCCGGTTGTGCTCGCCGTGGAAGATATCGGCGATGGCAGCGTAGTTGCCCTCTTCCACGGCCGACAACGGAACACTGACCGCCACCTCGTGGTACTGCTTCACGTAGCGCAGGTCCAGCACCGCCTCGTGCTCCATGCGGTCCGGGGTGATGCCTTCGCGGCCCAGCTCGGTGGAGCCCTGGGCGATCATGCTTTGCACCAGCGAGCGCAGGCGGGCCGGGTCCAGGTCCTTCAGACGCGATACGCAGGTGCGCACGTAGTCGTGGCGCAGGTTGCACATCAGCATTCCGTTGGCGCACAGCACCGAGGCCGTGGGCGGCACCACCAGGCGGGGCATTTCCAGTTCCGCGGCGATCATGCAGCCGTGCAGGGCCCCGGCGCCGCCGCCCACCACCATGGGGAACTCGCGGGGGTCCAGGCCGCGCTTGACGGTAATCTCGCGCACGCCGTGGGCCATGTTGGTGTTGATGACCCGGTACATGCCCACCGCGGCTTCTTCCAGCGAGAGACCGAGCGGCTGGGCAATGTGCTTGCGGATGGCTGCCTCGGCGAGGTCCGGGCGCAGGCGCAGGCTGCCGCCGGCAAAGGACTCAGGGTCCAGGTAACCCAGCACCACGTTGGCGTCGCTGCAGGTGGGCAGTTCGCCGCCGCGGCCGTAGCAGGCCGGGCCGGGCTTGGCGCCTGCCGACTGCGGGCCCATGCGCAGCAGGCCGCCCTCGTCAATCCAGCCGATACTGCCGCCGCCCGCGCCGATGGTGGCAATGTCCAGCATGGGCACCGCCACGCGCAGGCGGTCCAGGTCGCACTCGTGGGTCATGGCAGCCACGCCGCCGCGCACCAGCGAGGCGTCAAAGCTGGTGCCGCCCATGTCCACCAGGATGCAGGCTTCGTCGCCGTGGGGCCGCGTGTAGGCCACCGCGGCAGAGGGCCCGCCCGCCGGCCCGGAAAGCAGCGTGGCGGAGGGCTGGCGGCGCATCACCTCGGGCAGGGCCACGCCGCCGTTGGACTGCATGATCAGCAGCACGCCCGTGAAGCCGGCCTCGGCAAGGCGCGAGGTCAGGCTGGCCAGGTAGCGGTTCAGGATGGGCCCCACGTACGAGTTCAGCACCGTGGTGGAGACACGGTTATAGAAGCGGATGGTGGGCAGCACGTCGGTGGAGACGCTGAGATATGCGCCGGGCATGGCCTCGCGCACGATCGCGGCGGCCTGCTGCTCGTGGGCCGGGTTGGCAAAGGCGTTCATGAAACAGATGGCCACGGCCTCGACCCCGTCTCGCTGGAAGGACTCCACAGCCGCTCGCACGTCGGCGGTGTTCAGGGGTTCCAGCTCCTTGCCGGCGTAATCCAGGCGGCCGCGCACGGGCAGGCGGCGGCGGCGCGGAACCAGCGGCGTCACGTTCAGGAAGCGGTTGTTGTACTGCTCCTCGCGGATGCCGCGGCGCATCTCCAGGGCGTCGCGCACGCCTTGGGTGGTCAGCAGGCCCGTCTTGGCGCCGTTGCGCGTGAGGGTGGCGTTGGTGGTCACGGTGGTGCCGTGCACGATCGCGCTGACCTTGCCCAGGAACCCAGCCAGGGTCAGGCCTTTGGCGTCGGCCATCTGGCGCAGGCCGTCCAGCAGGCCGATCGAGGGGTCGTCGGGCGTGGACAGCGACTTGTGCGTGGTCACGCCCTCGTTCGGCGACCACATGAAGAAGTCCGTGAATGTGCCGCCCACGTCAATGCCGATGCGATAGCTCATGCCCTTACCGGCTCCTGTCTGCCCAGCTTCTGCGCGGCGGCCATGCCCAGCCGGCAGGCCTGCAGCGTGGCCTCGCGGCTGCGCGCAGGGGAAATCGCGGACACCATCTGCTCAAACAACGCGGCGGGCACGGGCAGGCTGCCTGTGCCCGCCAGCACGCCCACCATGACGGCGCTGATGGCCTTGGGATCGCCCGCCTGGGCAGCCAACGCCGCCGCATCCAGCCGGTGCACCACGGCCCCGCGTTCCAGCAGGGCGCGGTCAATCTCCTCAGCAGCCGGGTAGGGCCGATCTGCGGCCCCCAGCGTGGAAGGCACCACCCGCGCGGTACTCAGCCAGACCTGGGCGCCGCTGCGCAGCCGGGGGGCCGCGCGCAATGCCTCCAGGGGCTCCAGGGCCAGCAGCACGTCGCAAGTGCCGGGGCCCACGAAGGCGGTCTCGCCGGGGCCCACCACCACGGTGGCCTCCACGCTGCCGCCGCGCTGTGACATGCCGTGCAGCTGTCCCACCCGCACAGGCAGCCCGGCCGCCATGGCGGCTTCGCCGATCACGCGGCCGGCGGTGAGCACGCCCTGCCCGCCCACGCCCGCCAGCAGCACCCGCACCGTGGTGTTCATGGGCCGCCCTCCGGCTGGATGGCGCCCGTGGGGCAGAAGCCCGCGCAGACGCCGCAGCCCGTGCACACGGCGGGGTCAATGCGCACGAACGCCCCCTCCTGCACAAAGGCCGGGCAGCCGAACAGCTCGACGCAGGCGTTGCAGTTGCCGCAGTTGCCGCAGATGGTGCAGCGGGCGGCCTCGGCCCGGGCGGCAGCCTCGCTCAGCACGCCCACGACCTCGGCAAAGTCCCTGGTGCGGGCGGCAGGCTCGCGCTCGGGCGGGTGGGCGCGCTGCGCACGGTCAGCCCGTACCACGCCGGGGCGGCGGTACAAGGTGCGATCGGCGGGGTGGGGTGGCGGCTGGCGGCGGTCGGCGGCGTCGCCGCGCAGGGCGCGATCCAGCCCCCAGGCGGCCCGGCGGCCCATGGCCACGGCGGTGGTCACCGTGCGCGGACCGCGCACCATGTCGCCGGCGGCGAAGATGCGCGGGTGCGAAGTGGCCCCGGTGCGCGCGTCGGCCGACAGGCACGAGCCGTCCCACGCCAGGTCCGCGAGGCCGTCGCGCTCGGGCACCTGGCCGATGGCCCAGATGACGTGGGAAGCGCGAAGCTCGCGAGCCGTCTCCTCCACGGTGGTGTAATCGGCTGGTGACGCGGCGCCGGGCTTCAGGGGGCGGACTTCCGCCACGCGGGCGCCCTCGGCCAAAAGGCGCAGCACCCGGGTGCCGGGCAAAATGCGCACGCCCTCGCGGTCGGCCTCCAGCACCTCGCCGGCAATGGCGGGCATGGCGTCGCGCGCTTCCAGGCAGGCCAGCATGACCTCGCCGGCCCCGCGTCGCAGGGCCGAACGTGCGGCATCAATGGCCGAGTTCCCGCCGCCCACCACGATGACGCTGCCCTGCAGGCGGGTGGTTTCGTCGCGCAAGAAGGCCAGCGCGTCGTGCTGTTGCGGCCCGCTGCCCGGCGCGTCCCCGCGCAGGGCGCGATGGGCGCCGATGGCCACCACCACCGCGGCGTGCTTCTCCAGCAGTTGCGCGGCGGTGAAGTCGCGCCCCAGGCGCCGGTTGCCCTCAAAGCGGATGCCCAGGCCCAACAGGCGCTTTACGTCGCGCGCCAGTGCCTCGCGGGGCAGGCGATAGGCCGGGATGCCGTAGCGCAGCAGGCCGCCGGGTTCAGGGGCCGCGTCCAGCACCGTGACGGCATAGCCCCGCGCGCGCAGTTCGTGCGCAGCCGCCAGGCCCGCGGGCCCGGCGCCCACCACCGCCACCGAGCGCCCGTGCTCGGCTTCTGTCCGGTTCCGGTAAGGGAACTGCGGCTGGGCGTCGGCCCACTCCACGACGAAGCGCTTGAGGTCGTTGATGGCCACCGGCGCGTCGGTCTGGGCGCGCACGCACACGTCTTCGCAGGGGCGTTCGCACACGCGGCAGACGGCATCAGGCAGGGGCAGCCCGTCCAGGATCAGCTCCAGCGCATCGGCGTAGCGCCCAGCCGCAATGTGTGCCGAGTAGCCCTGCACGCACAGGAACAGCGGGCAGGCGGTGGCGCAGGCGGCCACGGGCGGGATGTTCTGCTCGGCCCCGCTTTCCTGGGCGCGGGCGCGCACCATGGCGCGCTCGTAGCCGCGGTGGATGCCCTGGCTGCAACGCTGGCCGCAGCTCTCGCGGCCGCAGCGCTTGCAGCGGGAGGTGTCAATACGATAGGGCCGGCGCTTGCCGCCGCCGGCGCCCTCGCGGTGGGCGAACACGGGGCAGGGGCGCTCGGAGACGATGACCGAGAGGCCCGGCTCGTCCCAGGCCTCGCGGAAGGCCGAGATGGCGTTGGACAGCTCCTCAGGGTCAATGCGGCACACGCGCCGGGCACCCATGGCGCGCACGATCTCCACAATATCGGCCCGGCGGGTGATATGACCGGCCGAGACTTCGACCAGCGGGCTTTCCTGGAAGCCGGTCATGGCGGTGACGTCGTTGTCCAGGATCACCGCGATCATGTTCACGTCTTCCTTGATCGCGTTCAGCAGGGCGGGCATGCCCGAGTGAAAGAACGTGGAATCGCCCATGAACCCCACGGTCTTGCGGCCCGAAACCCGCGCCGCGCCGGCCGCCAGCGTGAACCCGGCGCCCATGGCCAGCAGCGCGTCACCGGATTCCAGCGGCTGTCCGCAGCCCAGCGTGTAGCAGCCGATGTCGTTGAAGAACAAAGGCTCGCTGCCCAGTGCCGAGCGTGCGGCAAAGAACGACGAACGATGCGGGCACTCCGCGCACAGCACGGGCGGGCGCCCGGCCACGGGGGCGGGTGCTGCCGGGGCGGGCGCGGGCGCGCGGCCCTTGGCAGCCAGCGGCGCCAGGGCGCGCAGCAGCACCTCGGGTTCGTACTCGTACATGCCGGGCAGCTCGCCGGTGCGCTTGCCCCGGATGCGCACCGGCAGGCCGCGCCGGTGGCACAGCGCGGCAATGGCGTCTTCCAGGAAGGGTGAAAGCTCTTCCACCACCCAAAGCTCGTCCAGGTTCTGCAGCTGCCCGGCCAGCCAGGCCTCCGGTAGCGGGTGAGCCACCCCCAGCCGCAGCAGGCGGACCTGAGCACCCAGTTGCTCCAGCACCTCGGTGCACACGGCGGCAGCGGCGCCAAAGGCGAGCACGCCGGTGCGGCTGTTGCCCTCGGCGCTGCGGAAGACTTCGTGGTCGGTGGCCTGGGCGGCCTGGGCCAGGCGCTGCTCCAGGCCCGCGCGCAGGCGCACGGCGTGGGCAGGCATGGGTACGAGGCGTGCCGGATCGCGGGTGAAGCTGCCCACCTGCCCCGGCTGAAGCTCGCCGAGCGTGACGGGGGCGCGGGTGTGGCAGACGCGGGTGGTGGGCCGCAGCAGCACCGGCAGGCGCGATTGCTCGGACAACGCAAAGGCGGCCCGGGTCATCTCCAGGGCCTGCTGGGCGTTAGCGGGTTCAATGACCGGCATGTGCACCAGGGGGCCCAGCCAGCGCTGGTCCTGCTCGTTGGGGCTGGTGCGGCAGGAGGGGTCGGCAGCGCTGACCACCACCATGCCCGAGTTGACGCCCATGTAGGGAATGGTGGTCAGCGGGTCGCCGGCGTAGGTCAGGCCCAGGTGCTTCATGGCCACCAGGGAACGCGCGCCCGCCAGCGAGGCGGCAAAGGCCATTTCCAGCGCGATCTTCTCGTTGACCGAGTACTCGAATGTGATCCCGGTTCGGGGCGCCAGTGCGGCAAAGCCGTCCGTGATCTCCGACGACGGCGTGCCCGGGTAGCCGCAGGCAAAACGCACCCCGGCCTCCAGGGCGCCCCGCACGATGGCCTCATTGCCCAGCAACAACAGCCGCGAGCCGGCGGGTGCCAGCAACGGGTCCTGCCTTGCCGGTGATGGCGCGCTCATGCGCGGGGATGCTCCTTGGCGGGCTGGGCGCTGATGCGCCGCAGGCAACTGCTGCCGCCTTCGGGCAGGGACTCGATTGTCTCAAAGCCGATGTCCGCGCCGATGCGACGGCCCAGCTCGGCGAAGGTCGCGGCAAACCAGGCGTCACAGCCGGGGCGGTCTTCGGCCAGCAGGCCCAGGCGCTTGTGCCAGTGAAACCAGGGGCAGTCGCTGTGCTTGACGAAGGTTTGCCCGTCTTTCTCCAGAACGGCGGCATCCTCGCCCATGCAGCGGCTGCTCCAGGCGATGCACTGGGCCACTTGCGGGGCAAGCGGCTTGTCCTTCTGGATGCGCTTGACGTAGGCCTCAGCGGTCTGCTCGCCGGTGATTTCCCACATCAGGTTCACGACAGCCGCGGGGTCGGCCTTGGGAAACAGGCGAGCAACCGCCTCGCGCCAGGCAAAGTGCTGGGCGCGGGTGATCTGGGAAAGGACGTTGAAGCGGGTCTCCAGCGGGATCTCAGCCACCGGCAGCTCCATTTCAGGCTAACAGAGTCTTTTTATCTGGGGGTCCGCCGCGCGGCAAGTTGGAGTGCCCGCGAAACCGCCGGGCAAGCCGACCCGCGGGCGATTGCCGATAAGTCAAAAGAACGCGGTTTCAAGCGCCCGGCCGCAGGTCGGCAAAGACAAAGCCGTCGCGCTCGACCACTTCGCCCGGCTGAACGGGCACCGGCTGCGTGAACATGGGCCCGGCGTGGCAGAAGGTGTGGAATTCGCCGCGCTCGCCGCAGGGGTCCACAGAGATGGGCAAATCCCGCAGCAGGGCCTCGTCGAACGCGCGGCCGGCCAGCTCGCGCGGCGCCTGGCGCGGGTCAACGCAGGTCAGCGTGGCGCGCAGGCCGCCCGCGATCATCTGCCGGGCCAGGGCCGCGGTGTCGCTGCCCCAGAGGGGAAACAGCGGCTTCAGGCCCGTGGGAGCAAGCTGGCGCTCGCGGTACTCGCGGATGTCCTGCAGGAACAGGTCGCCGAAGGCCACATGGGTGATGCCCTGGTGCTTCAGGGCGTCGCAGGCGCCGGCCATGAGTCGCTCGTAGTCGGCGTTGCTGCAGGGCCAGGGCAGGTCAATCTCCAGCAGCGGCAGGCCGGCCGCGCGGGCCTGGGCGCGCAGTAACTCGCGGCGCACGGCGTGCATGGCCACACGGCCGAACTCGCGATTCAGGGTCGTCAGCAGCGTCACGACGCGCAAGCCCGGCGTGCCGCGCAACACATGAAGTGCCCAGGCCGAGTCCTTGCCGCTGCTCCAGGATAGGGCGACGTTGCAGGTCATTGCGCTGACGCGTACTCGATCTCGCGCCCGCAGGGCTGGTCAGTGACGCGCCCGGCCTCGTGCACGATGCAGCCGTTGCACACAGTCAGCTCGCAGCGGCCGCGCAGGGTCTGCCCGTGCCAGGGCGTCCAGCCGCATTTGGTGAGCTGATCCTCGTTGCGCACGGTGTGCAAGGCGCGGGTGTCCACCAGGGCCAGGTCGGCAAAAGCGCCGATATCGATGATGCCGCGGCCCTTCATGCCGTAGCAGCGGGCCGGGTTCTCGCACAGCCAGAGTGCCGCCTGCTCCAGGGTGCACAGGCCGCGCGAGGCGGCGTCCAGGGTCAAGGCCAGCAGATTCTCGACGGCGGGAATGCCCGCAGGCGCCGACCAGGGACCCTTGCGCTTCTCTTCAAGGGTGTGGGGCGCGTGGTCCGTGGCAATGGCGCACAGCCGCCCGTCACGCAGGGCCTGCCACAGGCCGGCGTTGTTGCGGCGGTGCTTCAAGGGCGGATTCATCTTGGCCAGAGTGCCCAGGCGCGCGTAGTCGTCGGTGTTCAGCAGCAGGTGGTGCGGGCTGGCCTCGCCTGTGACCAGGGTGTCGCGCGGCTGCAAGAGCTCGCATTCGCGGGCGGTGCTGACATGCAGGATATGGGCGCGGTGCTGGTATTTGCGGGCCAGGGACACGGCGCGCAGGGTGGCGAGCCAGGCGGCCTCTTCGTCGCGCCATTCGGTGTAGGCCTGCAGGTCGTCACGCGGGGCGAATTGGGCCTTGCGGGTGCGCAGGTAGGCCTCGTCCTCGCAATGCAGGGCAATCACGCGAGATTTGTCAGTCTCGGCAAATATGCGCTCAAGGGCTGCCGGGTCGTCCACCAGCAGGTCGCCGGTGCTGGCACCCATGAACACCTTGATGCCGCAGACGCGGCGGGCGGCCTGCAAGTCCGCCAGGTTGCGGTTGGTTGCCCCAATGAAGAAGCCGTAGTTGACCAGGCTCTTGCGCGAGGCCAGCTCGAGCTTGGCGTCAATCTCGCGCTGGTTGGTGGCGTTGGGGATGGTGTTGGGCATCTCCAGAAAGCTGGTTACGCCGCCCTTGGCGCAGGCGCGCGTGGCGGTGCGCAAGTCTTCTTTGTGCGTCAGGCCGGGGTCGCGGAAGTGGACCTGCACGTCCACCACGCCGGGGAACAGGTGCAGGCCGGGCGCGTCGATCACGCGGGCACCGGTGGTGTCCACGCTGGGCTGAACCTGGCTGATCCATGGTCCGTCACAACGGACTTCGAGGGGCTGAAAGCGCCCGTGGTGGAAGACCAAGGCGCCGCGGATGGCGATGGCGGTCATGGGAACAAGGTTGCCCGGGGCGTGCCCGCCGTCAATGGGCGGCACAGAGCCGGCCTGGAAGGCCGGCAAAGGGCCAACGGACAGGCTCTAAGAAAGAAGGCAGCCCGCAGGCTGCCTTCCCAAGTTGACTGCAGAAACACGGCATGGT
>JADLBZ010000189.1 GCA_020847415.1 Planctomycetota bacterium | reverse complement strand
GCTGCGCAGGAAGGCGAGCAATTCGTCCGTGCCGGGCCGTGCGTCCTTCAGCACCACCGCCCAGAAACGCACGGGGCTGTGCGTCGTCGGGTCAAACTCGAACAGCAGCTTCACCTTCGCGGCCCGCAGGTCGCCGGCATACACGATGCCCGCGTCCACTTCGCCGCTCGCCACGGCGCGCAGCACCGCGCGCACGTCCGGCTGGCCCACCAGTTTCGGGTTCAGCACTTCCAGCAGGCCCATGTCCCCCAGCGCCTCGCGCGCATACCTGCCCGCAGGGACAGACTCGCCAGCCACGGCAATGCGCCGCACACCGGGCGCTGTCAACTCGGGCGCGGACTTCGCCGATAGCTCGCTCTCCGGGGGCGCCACGCAGACCAGGCGCGTAGCCGCCACTGCCACGGGCTCGCCGCTTGCCCGCCCGGCACGGACGACTTCATCGGCCCACGCGCGGTCCGCGGAAACAAACAGGTCGGCCGGGGCGCCTTCCTTGACTTGGCGGGCCAGGTCGCTGCTGGCGCCGAACGAGGCCTTGACCGCGCCGCCCGCCCAGGCGCTGTCCACGCGGGGCACTGCGTCTGCCAGGGCGGCGGCGGCAAAAACACGGATCTCTGTGCCGGGCTGGCGGCTGCACGAGCACAACACGAGCATGGCAAGCAGAGGCAGCAGGCGGGCCATGTCCTGACTGTACGGAGACTTCGCCCCGCGGGCCAGCGATACGCGGCGCGCGGCGCGCCACTCATATAGAATGGGCCGCGGGACGGGCGGGGCACCACGTGACGCACAACGGCACAGCACAAACCCAGTGGCGTTTTTCGCACGAGCTGTGGCGCGACGCCATCGCTGGGTCCACGGCCCGCGCCGAAATCGCCCTCACAGCCGCGCAGGCCTTGGCGGCGGAGCTGCAGGCTGAGCCCAAGCCCACCCCAGCGCGCCTGGACCACCTGCTGCGGGTGGCTGAGCTGGCTGACGGCCAGCCGCAGCCCGGCGCCGCCGCACTGGTGCCCTTGTTGCAGCAGGCCGCACAGGCCGCCCGCGAGGACGGCGACCGGCAGCGCGAAGCCACCCTGCGACGCATGCTGTTGCGAAACATGGAGCCGTCGGGGCCGGCCTTCGCCCTGGCCGCCATCGAGACTGCGCTGGTCGTGCCTGCCGTCGAGGCCACGGCCCTGTGTCGACAGGCGGCACAGGTTGCCGAACGTGCGCAACGGCTGGACCTGCAGGCGCGCGCCACTGCCACCGAGGGCCAGTTCTTTCGCCAGCAGCGTCGCCTGCAGGAGGCCGAGGCTCGCGGCCGCGAGGGGCTGGAGCTGGCCCGCGCGAGCAGCAGCGAGCGTGAAGTGGCCCGCGCACTGAACCTGCTGGCCCTGACCCTGCGCCTGCTGGCCCGCAAGGACGAGGCCTTTGCCCTGTCCGAGGAGAGCGAGCGGCTGTTCCGGGTGCTGGGCGACCTGGCCGGGGTGGCCAAGGCGGCGCACCTGCGCGCGCAGTTGCACCAGGACGAAGGCGACCTGGCCCGCGCGCTGGAGGACTTCGCCGAGGTGCTGGACCTGCAGGAACTTGCCGGCGAGAAGCTGGCTGCCGCCCGCACCCGCGGGAACATCGGGTACACGCACTGGAGAATGGGCAACCTGGCAGAGGCGCGGCGCCACATGGAAGCCGCGGTGGATGCGATGCGCGCCGGCGGTGCCCGGCGCGACCAGGCCTTGGGCCACCAGAACCTGGGCAGCGTCGCCATGGAGGGCGGCGACTACGCACGGGCCGCCCATCACTACGCGCGCCTGCTGGAGCTGGCCCTGGAACTGGGTGCCACCGAGCTGGAGGCCCACGGCTACGGCAACCTGGCGGTCCTGGCCCTGAACCTGGGTGATCGCGACGGGGCTGCAGCCGCCGTGAAGCAGGCCCAGCGGGCCATGGGCGGCTCGCAACAGCCCGACCTGCGCTGCCTGATCCTGGACTCGCAGGCGCGCCTGCACCTGCTGGACGGCAACCCCGGTGCTGCCTTGCCCCTGTTGCGGCAGTCTGAGGAACTGGCAACAAAGAACGGGCTCTTGACCTGGCTGGGAGACTGCATGCGCCTGCAGGCTGAGGCTCACGCCGCCCGGGGCGCCGCGGACCAAGCCCGCGGTTGCGCGCAGGCGGCATTGGAGGCGTTTGACCAGGCGGGAGCCGGGCGTTCGGCGCAGTATGCGTTTGCCGTGGCGCTGGCCGCCGACATGGAAGCGCGCTGCGGCAACAGCGAGGACGCCCGCTTCCTGGCCCAGGACGCGGACAGCCTGCTGCGCGCCTTGAACTACGGCCCTGACCACCCGGACCCCGACGTGCGCCGGGCAATCAACATGATCCGCCTGCTGGCCTGATACTGACCGCAACTACTCTTGCCGGATGGGTGCCGTTCGTGGCGTGGGCGTCCGCAGCATTGGGCGGGACGCCCACGCCACAAACAGCCGCCGCGCGAAGCGCGTTGCCGGCCTATTTCACGTCTTCGTACTTGGCCCAGCTCGTGATGTCGTCGCCGCGGCCATAGTCGTTCACGCCGTCCTCGCCGAAGCTCCAGATGGCGTAGCCGGCGGGAAATTGCCCGGTCACCGGGTGGCGCAACTTCTCCTGCGCCGTGGTCAGGTCAATCACCACGACTTCGCCCGAGGCCAGCTGCACGGACTGCTGCCCCACGCCCTGGCGCAGCTCGGCGATGTTCACGTACACCAGCGGATTGCCCCATGGGTCAAGAACCTCAAACAGTTCCGGGCTGCTGTCTTCGGGCAGGTCCAGGCCGCCCGGCCCGGCGACTTCAGGCAGAACATTGTCCGCATCCAGGTTGCTGCGCCGCCCGTCGTCGGCAAACAGCTCGCCGTCCAGGTAAGGCCCGCCCTCACGCTGCATGCGCAAGGCCAGCACCAGCGTCTCGATGCCCTCGTTCAGGTCGTTGGGCGGCATCAGGTTCATGGTGCGCGTCAGCGCCGACAGGTCCTTCAGGTTGCCCGGCGGCGACACACCCCAGCGAGCCTCAAAAGACTCCAGGTTGCCCCTCAGTGTTTCGATGGTGGCGGTGGCGCGGGCCTCGTCGCGCGAGCTGAAGGCCCCCCGGAACGAAAAGAACAGCACGCTCATCAGCAGCACGATAATGCCGATGACGATCAGCAACTCGACCAGCGTGAAGCCGTGGCGCGCGTTTCTGCCCCGTGCCGTCATTGGGTTACTCGCCCTTCTTGCCCGCCAGCCCGCTGTCGAACACAAACCGGGCGCGCTCGACCTGCACGTTGGACTTCTGGCCCGCCAGCGCCTGCGCATAGAACCCGCAGAACACCTTGTACTCCTTCTGGCCCAGGTCCTGCGCCTTCAGCTCGGGCTGCGTCACGGGCAGCTTGACCTCGTAGCCGTTGATGACAGCCACGTACTCGATCTCGCTCATGTCCTTGTGCATCTGGCGACGCAGGGCCAGGGTCAGCTTCTCGTCCTTGTTCAGTGCCAACCCGCCGTAAAGCCGCACATCCACCAGCCCGTAGTCCTTCTGCTCCTCGGGCTTGGCGGCGTTGTCCACGCGAATGCGCCGGGTCTCCCAGTACACGCGTCCCTCCGTGTCCACACCCAGCATGATGCTCGCCACCGGGTTAGGCGAGCTGCCGGCCGCCCCCGAGCTGTACTTGGTGAGGTGGATGCCGCGGTTCACGTACACATCGCCGGTGCGAACAAACTCGGCCTCGAACAGCGCCAGCGTCTCGTGGGGCTTCTCAATCTCGATGCGGCTGGTAACGCCCGATTCCTTCTGGTCCACACCCAGAGTCAGGCGCCCGCCCTTCATGAAGGTGGAAGGCTGGAACCCCAGGTCCGGCTTGGGTTTCAGGGCAATCTGCCAATTGCCGTAGAAGTCGCCCTGGCTGTCCTGGGTGAACTCGACCAGCTCAAAGTACTGGCGTTCGTTCTGGTTGATGCGGGCCAGCCAGTCGCGGGCATAGGCCAGGGTCGCGGATTTCAGGTAGTCCTGCCGCGCGGCCGGGTCAGCGTACATGGCCGAGTTGGTGGACTTGGCCATGTGTTCTTCCAGGGCGGCGCGGGCGCCCGCGATGTCGCCCAAGGCGTTCAGGGCAAAGGCCAGCGCGTTGAAGGCCGCCAGGCTGGGCACCTCGGCACGGTCGCGATCGTCTGCCGCCGGGGCCGGCGGCTTGGCCTCGCGCTCGCGCAGCGCATCTACCAGTTGCTGGGCCAGGTCGCGCGCTTTCGACAGATAGGCCCGCCGCAATTCCTCTGCATCGTTGGGGTCGGCCACGGTCAGCGGCGCGGTCTCTGACAGCCGCAGATACAGCGTGGCCAGCGAGAGCTGCGTGGCCGGTTGCCACGGGCAGATAGTCAGCGAGGCGGTGAAGAAGGCCGCAGCCTCCTTCATGGGCGGCACCAGCTCGCCCGCGTAATCCACGGGCTCACCGGCATTGGCCTTGATGAGCAGGTTAGCCCGGATGCTCTCGATCTCGGCCAAGGCAATCTCGCCCAAGCGCGTCAGGGCCGGATAGAACTCCGGCTGGGCCTTAAGGCAGCGGCCCAGGTAGTCCTTGGCCGCGGAAAGCACGCCGGCCTTGAACTGCAGATCGGCCACCCGGTAGTTCAGCATGGCGTCGCGGGGGTTCAGGTCCAGCCCGGCCTGGTAGGCGGCCAGCGCCTCCTTGAAGGACCCCAGCCGCTGGTACAGCCGCCCCTCCGCCACGTAGGGCTCGGCCGAGAGCGGGTCAATGATCTTGGCGGCAGCCAGCGCGCGCAGGGTTTCCTGGTTCGGCTTGGGCGGCTGGCCCTCGCGGGCGATCTTCTGGCGGAACTGGTCGTCGGTCTGCGCGTACAGGGTCAGGGCCCGGGCCATCAGCGGGTTCAGGGGATACACGGCGTCAGGCTTGGGGTTCAAGAAGCCCTGGGCCGTGGCCCAGAACGAGAGCGCCCGCAAGGCCTCGCGCGCCTTGGCGGCGTCGCTGTTGCCGGTAGTGCGATCGCCAACCTGGTTGCGGTACAGCAGCATGGCGGCAAACAGCACGCGCCCGGCGTCGTAGCTGGGATTGCCGGCTGGAATGCGCTGCAACGCGGCATCGGCGGGGGCGAAGTTGTTCATGCCCAGCTCGGCCTCGGCCAGCAGCAGGTTGGTGCGGCCCAGCTCGTCGTCCTTGGAAAGCTCCAGTTGCGGGGCGTCGGGTTTGGCCGGGTCCAGGTTGTTCAGGTCGCCGATCAGGGCCGAGAGCACTTGCCTGGCCTCGTCCGTGCGGCCCAGCGAAAGCAGGCAGCTTGCCTGCAGGTAGCGCGCCGCAGTCTGGTTGCCGGCCGCCCGCAGGTGCACCAGAGCGGGCTCGTGCAGTTGCAGGCGCTCGACCATGATGCGCCCCACCGCAAGCTGGAAGCGCTCCATGTGCGGGCTGGCCACGCCCGAGCGGATGCCGTCCAGGTAAACGGAAAGCTCGGCGTCCAGGTTGCCGCGTGCCTTGTGGAACGCCGCCAGTTCGTCGTAGATCCCGGGCAGCTTGGGGTCGCGGTCGCGCACATACACGAACTGCACCTGGTAGAAGCGCGCGTACTCGTTGCGTTCCTCGGGCGTGAAGCCGTCCGGCGATTGCTCGGTATTGTCAATGATCGCCTTGTGGGCGGCGTCCCAGTCCTTCACCGCCTGCTGGCGCTTCTCTCCCTCAAACTGGCCCACATAGCCCTCGTACAGGTCCACCCACGTACAGGGCCAGGCTTTGGCCTGGACAGACGTTGCCGGCACCCAGTAGATGCGCTTCTTCTGGTCCACCAGGTTTATCTTGCCCTCCGCCAGCGGCTGTTTGGGTGAGATGGCATAGAAGTAAAAGCGCGCGCCCTCGGGTGCTGCGGGGCCGGAGTACTGGGCAAAGGCGTCCTTCCAGGGCTTGACCAGGTAGCGGCGCGGAAGGCCGGTGCGTTCCCAGCGGTCTACCTTGAGGTTGAAGTCGTCGTCCGTCGCGCAGCGCAGGTTGCCGCCGAACTTGTCGCAGATGCGGATGGGCCGCACCTCCCACTCCTTGACGGCCCCCTCCACCTGCACCACCAGGTAGCGGCGGGGCTTGTCGTCCATGGACTGGCCCGCCACGGCGGGAGCCAGCAGGGCAAGCTGCATGAGCACAAGCAACGGAATCAGGTTCAGGCGCATGGAATCACCCATACCTAGTCGTTGAACTCGCCGGTGTCGGCATCAGCCAGGCTTACCACCCGCGTGTCGCGGGGCACCACCCCGCGCGCACGGCTGATACCCGGGCCGGGGCCGGACGGCAGGTCAAAGTCGGTCAGCAGCGGAAAGCCCGGCAGGGCAAGCTGGATGGGCGGCAGGCGCTCGAAGGTCTCCTGGCCCAGCATCCAGGCGTTGGACTTGGTCGGCTTGAACAGGTCGCGTTCGTCAAAGAACAGGGCCGAAATCTGCTTGGGGTCCGGCGGCGTGGGCGAAATGTCCACGGGCTTGACCAGGCGCTCGGCAGCCTTGTTGGCAACGGCCTCGTTCACGCCGCTGGCCTGCAGCGAGGTGGCCCGCACCTCGGCCTCTATGGCCGGGATGCCCGCACCCAGCGGCGAGGCCTTCAGCGCCACCAGCAGCGTCGCCAGCAACACGCCGCCGAACAGGATCTTCTCCTTGTTCTCGGACAGGATCTGCAGCACTTTGTCCATGCTTCTGCTCCTGGCCCGTTACCGGAACGAGCGCGGCTTGCTGGTGGTGGCCTGCTGCTGGTTGGAAGTCGCGTTGGCGTCCTTGGGGTATTCAGCACCGTCATTCACGCGGTAGGCCACCACGGTAATGCGGGCCGTGATCAGGTTGTCGGCGGGGCGCAGCAGGTCCGGCTTGTCGAACTTGAACTTCTCCACGGCGAGGTACCGGTTGCGCAGCTCGCCCTTCACCGGGCGCTGCAGGTCGTACAGGAAGTTGTACAGGGCTTCCTCAGAGGCCCGGACGTCCACTTCCAGGCCTTCGCCGTAGAAGAACGTGCCCGCTTCCTCGGCGGCCGGTGCAGGCACGCCGCGGGCGGCCAGCTCGGCGTTCACCTGCATGAAGCGCAGGGCGGTCAACCGCTGCACGCCTGAGCGCGCCACGCTGTCGGAGACCGCGCGAACAATGTCCAGGCGTCGCAGGTAGCCGGGCACCTGGGTGGCATCCTTGGCCGCCACCGGAAAGCCCAGCGCGTTGTCGTCGTCGGTGTAGCCGAAGTAGCGCTGCAGCGAGAGGTGCTTCTTCAGCTCCAGCACCCGGGTGTTGTAGAAGTTGAGCTGGTCGTCGGCCTTGGCATCGGGCCCCAGCTCGGCCAGCGTGTAGGCCGGCGAGGTCTCAAAGCCCATGTTCAGGTTGCGGCCCTTTTCCACCTGGGCCAGCGACTGCGTCTTGTCCTGGACGCGGCGGGCCTCGGTGGTGGCGGGCTCGCCATTGTACTTGCCGGCATCCTCAAACAGCGCCTTGTAGTTCTGGGACAACAGGGCGCGGGCCTTCTGCCGGGCGCCGTCCACGCGCTGGGACGCCCCGCCGATCTCGCCCGAGGCCAGATACAGCAGCACCGACAGCACCGCCAGCACGGCCAGGAACCGCCCGTGTTTCTTCAGGAAGTCCATCAGGCGCTCCCTTCCAGGTTCAGCACCACGATGAACTCCACATCCAGCCCCGAGGCCTCGGGGTTATCCCTGGCCAGGCCGGGCTCAACACCCGAGACGCCCTGCAGCTTCTTGATGGCCTCACGAAGCTGGTCCTTCACGGCGGTGGGGTCTGCTCCGGGCTTGCGCTCGATAAAGAACGACAGCTTCAGCACGGTACGCGCCTTGAAGTCCTTCTCGGCCTTGGGGTTGCTGGTCTGGCTTTCCAGCGCCGCCGACCGCAGCCGTGCCGTGTCGGGCCGGATAGAAGCAAGCTGCGAGAGCACGCCGGTGGAAACGCGGCCGGGCGCGGTGGCCAGGCTGGAAGCATCGGCCCGCTTCCGGGCGCGATCCAGGCCGTTCTGGTAGACGGCGATTTCTTTGCTGGCGTTCACGTAGCGGCCAAGCGGACCCTGCTGCCGGCGCCGCAGCTCGTCTTCGGCGTCAATGGCCGAATTGCGCGTCAACAGGTACAGCGGCACCAAGCTCAACAGCACGCAGGCCGCCGCCAGGTACAGGAACAGGCTCTTGTGCAGAAACTGGCGGCGCTTGCGCACCGACGCAGGCAAAAACTCCAGGCGCTCGGCCTTGGCATCCGCGTGCAGCCGCGCCAGGCCCACCGCAAGGGCCAGCGCGGGCCGGTAGCTTTCCACGGTTTCGCGCGACTGCTCGTCCAGGCCGTCCAGCTCCACCCTGGCCAGCGGGTCAAACACTTCCACGGTCTTGCGCGTGCGGTGCATCATCAGCTCGCGCAGGCCCTGGATGGCGGCGCCGGGGCCGGACAGCACAATCTTGCGGGCATCCAGCTGGGGCGACTTGTGCGCGCCCTTGGCCAGCATCACGGTGGCCATGATCTGCTGGAACAGCCGTGAGGCGACCTCCTGCCCGCCCTCCACGCCGCGGTCGCCGGCCAGGTTCTCGGCGGCGATGCTGGGGCGCAGGTCCAGCTCGCGAAACAGCACCTGGCGCACGGCATCGCGGTCGCCGCCGTACTCGGGCAGCAGGCGGTCCACAAAGTCGTTCACGCCGATGCCCAGGGCGCGCGCATAGAGCAGCGAGCCTTCGCGCACCAGGATGATGTCGGTAGTGTCGTCGCCGATGTTGGCGTACAGGTGAACGTGTTCGTCCAGTTCCTCAGGCAGGTTGAGCTTGTAGGCCGAGAACAGGGCCGAGCACCCGGCCAACAGGGCACCTGCGTTAATGCCGGCTGTTCGCAGGCAGGCCGAGAAGTGGTCTATCACGGCCTCGCGGGCCAGGCCGATGGTAATGGCGGGCGCGTAGTCGGCGTCGCAGCCCATGATCCAGCCGGCCAGCACCTTGCCCTCTTCGCCGCCCAGCTCGTCAGCCTCCAGGCGCACCTGGGCCGCAATCATGCGCGGGTCCACGCTGCTGGGCGAAAACCGGTAATACACGTCGCGGCCGGGCACCAGCACGGCAGGGGAGCCCGCCTTGACGCCCAGCGAGCCGAGAGCGCGGAAGGTGCCCCCCAGGGGCGCATCCGAATACAGCTCAGGCTTCTCTTCCGGGTCCGGCTTAAAGCCGGGCAGCGCCATGACGCGGTTCAGCCTCCAGCCGCCGCCCTTGCGGGAGAGCCCGGCCAGGACAGTCAGCGCGCTGCCTATGTCGAGTCCGAAGGCCACGGCTAGTCGTCCTCCTCGGCAGGGGGCGGCAGGTCCTTGGGCAGGCGGTTGCGCAGCTCATTGATGCGCCGCACCAGGGCAGATTCGCGCTCCAGCCAGTTATTCTTACGGTGATCTTCGCCCTCTTCCATCTCGCTCAGCCAGCGCTTCTCTTCGTCGGTCAGGCGGGCCAGCAGGTTGGCCTCCACAACGTCCAGCAGATCCCGGGCGGTCAGGGCGCGGTCCTTGGCGATGTTGTTCAGGTTCTGTTTGCGGTACTGGTCCATCTCGTCCAGCATCACCGTGGCAACGTCCACCATGCGCTCCTTGGCTTCAATGCCGCGCGGGCAGTGCGGGTAGCGCTTCACCACCATGCGCAGCTTCAGCATGCCCTGCACGTATTGGCCGGCAGCCAGGAAGTCCTGGGCGCTGACCAGGAAGGGCTCGCAGTCGCGCTGCTGGGTCTCGATGTTCAGGATGAACCGCGCGCGGCGCGCCACCTGGGCCAGTGCATCAAACTCAGTGGAGACCTCAATCAGCTGGTTCAGGGCGTTGCGGGCCTTGTCGGCAGCGTCGCGGGTGCGCTTGCTCAGGGCTGCCCCCGCGGCATTGCGCAGCACCGGCAGGGCCTCGGTCTCCCATCCCACTTTCATAGTGGAAAGGCGCGCCGAGATGCTGATCGCCTCGTCCATGGCGGCGCGGTAAAGCTGCTCGTTGCGCGTCAACTGCGGCACGTTTACGCCGTCGCGCAGTTCCACGAGGCGCAGCTTGTAGTGCTTGCCCGCGGCGTCCACCGCCGCAGCAGCCATGGCCAGCTCGTCCTGGTTGTAGAGGAACTCCCGGAAGATGGTGATCGCGCGGGTCACCCGGTCAAGCTGGTCTTCGCCCGGCTGAACAGCCGCCACCTGCACGGCAAGGGCACGCAGTTCCTCGCGTTTCTCGCCCAGGGTCAGCACGAGGGCCAGCGCAGGGCTGGATTGCAGGAACAGCTCGCGGCCCAGGGGATGCACGGTCGCGCTGACAGCGGCGGGCACGGCACCTGCCGCGCTGAGGCGGTTGCCGGTGCCGGTGTTAGCCGCCAGCAGCGTCCCGATGCTGCGCCGCGCATTGACGGAATCGCCGATTTCCGTGCGATACTCCATGAGCTGGTCGCCCTCCAGGCGGATCAGCTCGGCGGGGACGAACGCGGGCGTGGCAAGCACATTCAGGGCCACACGGCGGCTGCCGTTGTCCAACTCGCCGGCATGCAGGGCCGACACCCCGGCGGCGAACTCCGCCTTGCCGCCTTTGCCGGCCAGCTCAAGCGTGAACTGGGCCTCAGCGGCAGCCACCGGGTCAAAGTACAGATACTTGGCATAGATGCTGCCTTCCGCCACCGTAACCGCGGGCCGTTGCGTCAGCATCAGCAGCGGGTCCAGGGGGTCGTTGCGGCCGTCGGCGGCGTGCAGGGTCACGCGCCCGCCGCGCAGCAGCTCGCCATCGGGCCCTGAAAGGCTGATGGTGCCGGCCTCCGAGATGCGCCAGATCAGGCCGCCGGGCAGAACGGCTTCCGCGGGCGCAGCCCAGCGCTCGGCTTCATCAGCGCGCGAGACGGTCACGTCGTCAAAGGCCACGCTGCCCGAGGCGCCGCAAATGCCCAGCGCCACACTGAAGGCCTTGGCACCGCGGGGTGCCGCCGCGGCTCCCGTCAGCTCGGTCCACTTGTCCAGCCGCGTGCGGATGGCCAGGGGCGATACCAGCAGGGGCTCGCGGTCCTTGGCGTTCTCAAACCAGAAAACAGCCAGCACGGCGCTGCCCAGGCGGTCCTGGGCCATTTCGCTGTTCAGGGCAAACGCCGAGGCGCGCACGCCGGCCGCGCCCGCGACATCCACGGGCGAGCTGACCACAAAGCTGGCTGCGTTGGCAGGCGAGAAGCGCGACAGCAGCATGGCATAGGGGCCGCCGTGGGCGCCTTCCACCAGCGTAAAACTGTCCGTTCCGGCCACCTCGTAGCGCCAGCCCTTGGCAAAGCCGCTGTCATCTCGCTCGTCAAAACTGGGGTTGCTGGTCAGCAGGCCGCCGTCGCGGGCCGGCAGCACGCCGGCATCGTCGCCAATGCCGCCGCCGTCCTGGTCTCGGGTCATGGCCCAGGCCGCATACAGCACGCCGCCCGCCACCAGCACCACGACCAGTACTTCCAGCACGCTGAACACCGTGCCGCCGCTCACCTTGGCCACCTTCTGGGTCAGGGCGGCGCGGTCCACGATCTCGGCGGTCTGGGCGGCCTTGTCCACGGCCTCCTGGTCCACGGCGGATTCTGCCGCCGAATCTTCGCCGGGGTCGCGCAGGTCGCCGGTGTCGCCGGCCTGTCCCGGCGGCGAAAGCGCGGCGGCCTTGGCCTTCACCTCGGCGGCAGCCAGCGCCGGTGCTGTCTCGCCCGATGACTGGTCGGGCCGGCCCTGCAGCTTGAACTCGAACGTCTGCAACCCGATCGCCACGCGCGCCCCGGGCTTCAGCACCACGGGCGCGGTCACGGCATGGCCGTTCACCATCACGCCGTTGGTGCTGCCCAGGTCTTCCAGTGTGTAGGTAAAGTCCTTGCGCCGGATTACCGCATGGTTGCCCGATGCCTTGGTGTCGCCCTCCAGGCAGATGTGGTTGCCCTTCTTGCGCCCGATGGTGAACTCGTCAGAGGTAATCGGGTGAATCTTGTCGGTCAGGCTGCCCGCCACCAGTACCAGCGCCGCCGGCGCCACCACGGTACGGGTGCTGTCGGCCTTGGGCTGGGTCGGCCGGGCCACGCGATCGGAGCCAAAGTCCTGCCCCGCGGCCTTGCCTGCCGCTGCAGCCTCAAAGGCCATGTCGCAGCCGCCAATGGTGACGACATCGCCGCCTTTGACCAGCGATTCCTTGATGCGCTTGCCGTTGACAAACGTCCCGTTCTGGCTGCCCAGGTCGGAGACCATCCAGGTGCCGTCGTCCTGGGGCTCAAAGCGGCAGTGCGCCCGCGACAGCCGCGAGTCCTTGACGACCACGTTCGCGTGCTGCTCGGAACGACCGACCACGACTGCCTGATGCAGTTCTACCGCCGGGTGTTCGTTCTTCTTGAATGTAATTCGGGGCATGCGCCGTTGCGCCGCTTTCCGGTGTCAGGGGTGGCCGTAAGTCTATGTGCGTGCAAGGGCAACGGCAAGCACGGCGGCCAAACCGCTTTGTCAAAACTGGGGGGTGCAGATCCATCTAACCCGATCCGCGAAGCCCGGTTGCGGTAGAAGATGGGCTTGCGGCCCCCGGCACGCCCCTTAGCATGACGGCGTGAGATCTCCGCGCCGCCCGGAATACCCCGGGCGCCCCGGACTCCTCACGCGAGGAGTCCGCATGCCCGAGGAGCCGGCAGCCAAGCCGCGGCGCACCACGCGCCTTGCAGGGTACAACCAGGACGACGCCGAACGCTTGAAGCGAGCCGAAGCCATCCTTGGTTACAAGTTCCGAAGCTACGAGCCTTTGCGCAACGCCCTGACCCACAGCAGCGCCAAGTCCGAGAAACACCCCAGCAATGAGCGTATGGAGTTCCTGGGCGACGCAGTGCTGGGCGTGATCATCTCAGACATGCTGTACCGGCTGTTCCCGGACTTTCCTGAGGGCGAACTGACCCGGGTGAAGTCCGTGGCGGTTTCCCGCGCCGTGCTGGCAGACCGCGCCCGCGAGATGGGCTTTGCCGAACTGATGTATCTGGGAAAGGGCGTGCGCCGCGAAGCGGGCGCCCACCTGCCCGTCAGCATCCTGGCCAACCTGTACGAGTCCATCCTGTGCGCCATCTACCTGGACGGAGGCCTGCCCGCGGCCCACGAGTTCATCGAGACAGACCTGGGGCCGGTAATCCGCGGCATCACAGCCGCGCAGTTCCAGCAGAACTACAAGTCTGCCCTGCAGCACCTGGTGCAGGCCAGGCAGGACCGCGCGCCGGTGTATCGCGTCCTGGACGAAAGCGGCCCCGACCACGCCAAGGAATTTTCCGTCGTGGTGACCATTGCCGGTGTCAGCTACGGCCCCGGCACGGGACGTAACAAGAAGGAAGCCGAGCAACGCGCCGCGCGCATTGCCCTGGCTGCCCTGCTGAAGGACGTGCCCGAGAACGACCCCGAGGACGAGATCCTCGAAATGCCGCTGCCCGAAGATGAGTTCGACGACGAATAACCCGGAAAACAACCGCGACGGCCTGAAGGCCGCCCTGCGCGGCGTCGCGGCTGGTGCCGCGCCGGCCCTGCTGCTTTGCCTGCTGCTGGGCCTTTCGCCCCTGGCCGCGGCCGACCGCGAAGCCCTGGCCCTGGCGGCGGTCAGCATCTCACTGCCCTTGGGTGCGGCGGTTGCCTGGCCCGCCCAGGGCACGCGCCAGGCCGGCAATGTCGCACTGGCGGCCCTGGCCGCGGGCGGCACGCTGGCACTGCTGTTGGCATTTGGCGACCCCACGCTGCTGCTGCGCCTGGGCATCTGGTGCGCGGCGGCCGCCCTGCTGGGGGCGGCGGTCGCGTCCATGGCCCGCAACCAGTGGTTGGGCGTGGCCACGGCGGCCTTGTGGCTGTTCTTGTGCGGCCTGCCCTTCTTCTGCGACCACATGGGGCCGCTTTCCAGCCGCATGGAAGACTGGGCCCTGCAGGGCTGCCCCTGGCTGGGCTTTGCGCAAGACGCGCTGGATACCGACCCCCTCAGGCGCCCGGTGATGTACCTTGGCAAGTGGTCGCCGCTGTCGGATTCGCCGGCGGGCGAGCTGCTTACGGCGGGCACCCTGTGGGTCGCGGCTGCGCTGGCCTTTGCCGCGCTGGTAGTGCGCGCGGGCCTGCCCCGCCCGGAGCCCCAGCCGTGCAAGTGCTGCTTTCCTGGACCGGCACGGGGCGC
>JADLBZ010000188.1 GCA_020847415.1 Planctomycetota bacterium | reverse complement strand
TGCAACGAGTAAAGATTCGGCCTAGCTTCCTTCCGGGGGCGCCGCTGGGGCTTGTTCGGCCCGGCTCTTCAAGTCCTCAGCCGACTCGAGGATGCGCGTCTTTTCCTTATGGGAGAGCAGGTACCCCTTCTGCAGGTTGGGGTAGACCATCTCGTTGAAGAGCTTGCTGCTTTCCGCCAGGAACTGCGAGTACACCTGCACCTAGGTGCGCCACGCCTTCTTCTCGGCGCCAAAACCGCCGCCTGCCGCCCGCTCGATCTGGGCCGGGTCCAGCCGCTTGATGATGGCTTCCAGCACCTGCTGCATGCCGGCCAGCAGGCCCACCTGGTGCTGCGAGACGTCGGTGATGGCACGCTGCAGCGAATCCGTGACATGGTTCGGGTCCGCGTTGCCGCGCCAGTCCACCGCATAGCGCTTGAAGTCGGCCAGATCCTGCGCCTGCTTGATGGGGTTGGCCTGGCGCTGGAAGGCCATGGTCACAAAGGCGTCAAACTGGCCCTCAAACTCTTTGCGGGCCGCCAGGGCCTTGAACAACCCCTCCAGCAGCAGGTCCAGCGCCATCTGCACCATCTGGGCAAACGACTCCACTTGCGCGGGCGCGTCAAAGGCCCCGCTGCCCAGGAAGTGCTCTGACAGCGCCCGCCACTGTGCCAGGGCTGTCACAGCCAGTGGGTCCGCGGCCGGGGCCGGGGCCGGGGCCGCCGCAGGCGCAGGCGCGCCTTGCGGCTGCACTTCGCCGCGCTGCACCACGCGGGTGGGGTCTTTCTTCTCGGGCGAGGTGGCCGGCGCCGACAGGTCAATCGCATCCATGTACACGTCAATGCTGCCCATGCGCACGACATCGCCCTGTTTCAGCGGCTGAACGCTGGTGGGCGGCACCACGGCGCCGTTCAGCAAGGTTCCGTTGCGGCTGCCGAGGTCCACCAGCACGTAGCCCTCAGGGCGGCGCTCTATGCGCACGTGGTGGCGCGAGACGCGCACTTCGTCGCCAGGCAGCACCAGGTCGCTGTCGGGGCTGCGGCCGATCAGGATACGGGAACGGGTGAAAACGTGGTCAGAGACCTCTGTGGTGCTGCCGCGAGGCACGTGAACGACCAGCTTGATCGGCATGCGCGCCTTTCCGGAACGGGTTCATGGTGGCTTGGCTGCGGCGGGCGTCAAGCAAGGGCCGAACAGGAGCGCAGTACAGTGGGGCCGGCACGTCTCCGTTGCTTCCGCGACTTTTTTCTTGACGCGTCAAGTTGGCGGGGTATCTTCACCGCCCGAAAGAACATGACCACCGCACGCAACAGCTTCGCCTTCGCCTATGCCTTCTACTTTGCAGGCCGGCGCGGGCGTGCGTGTGGTTAGTCCCTGAAACTGGACCAAACCCATGCGAGGCCCGCGAAACGCGGGCCTCTTTCGTTTTCCAACCCGCTTCCAACCCAAGGAGTCAGCCATGCAGCCCAGCCACGAAACACTTCTCGTCGCGTATCAAGGCGGCCCCGGCTCGCATTCCGAGCGCGCCGGCCTGCACCTGCTGGGTACCCGATTTTCCGGGCGGCCGTTCGCCAGCTTCGCCGAGGCCTCGGCGGCGCTGGCCGGCGGCTGCGTGGACGCCCTGGTGCTGCCCGTGGCCAACACCACCACGGGCGCCATTGCCGAGGCACTGGCCGCCGTTGCCGGTTGCAGCTTCGTGTGCGCCGCCGAGCTGCAACTGCCCATTGAACACTACCTGCTGGCTGTGCCCGGCGTGCGCCGCCACGAATTGCAGGAGGCCTGGGCGCACCCGCAAGTGGCCCTGCAGTGCGCCCGTTGGGTGCAGAAGAGCGGCCTGCGCGCCGTGCTGGTGGACGACGGCGCGCGCAGGGCCACGGATTTCCTGGCTGGGCGGCTCCGCCACGTCGGCGTGCTGGGGCCGCTGCGCATCGGGGAGGCCACGGGCCTCTACCCGCTGGAAGGACCCATCCAGGACCAGCCGGGCAACGCCACAACCTTCCGGCTGCTGGCCCGTGCTGACAACCCGAACCTGAACCGACTGCGCGCCCTGTGCGCGAAAGGAAACCAGCCATGACATCCCAGACCGCAACCCCCGCCGCCGGAGACGCCGCACTCGTGCTGGCTGCCCTGCGGGGCAACATCTCCCGCATTGACAACCACCTTCTCGAGCTGCTGGCCGAGCGCAGCCGCGTGGCGGCTGACATCGGCCTGGCCAAGCGCCTCAGCGACCGGCCCCTGCACGACGCCGGGCGCGAGCGCGAGCACGCCCGCCTGCTTGGCGAAGCGGGGTCTCGCCTCGGCCTGCCCGGCCACGTGGTGCGGCGGCTGTACCTGCTTCTGGCCGGCCACGCCTTCGACGCCCAGCTCCCCCTGCCGGAGCCCGTCGCGGACGCCGCCACCCCGCCGGATTCAGACGCCTTCCGGCTGGCGCGCCTCGAGCCCGGCCGCCCGCGCACGGTGGTGCGCGTGGGCGAGGCCGCCTTGGGTGCAGGCACGTTCGAGGTGATCGGCGGGCCCTGCGCCGTGGAATCCGCCCGCCAGGTGCAGGCCGCCGCCGACCACGCCCGCGCCTGCGGCGTGCGCATCATGCGGGGCGGCGCCTTCAAGCCCCGCACCAGCCCCTACGAGTTCCAGGGGCTGGGCCTGCCCGGCCTGGCCCTGCTGGCCGAAGCCGCCCACAGCCGCGGCATGGCGGTCGTCACCGAGGTGCTGGACCCCGCCCACGCCGCCGACGTGGCAGCCCAGGCCGACATGCTGCAAATCGGGGCTCGCAACATGCAGAACGTGCCGCTGCTGCGGGCCTGTGCCCGCACGGGTCGCCCGGTCATGCTCAAGCGCGGCGCCGGGGCCACCCTGCGCGAGTGGCTGTGCGCCGCCGAGTACCTGCTGCTGGAGGGCAACCCTGACGTGGTGCTGTGCGAGCGCGGCATCCGCACCTGGGAGCGCGAGACCCGCAACACGCTGGATCTCTCGGCCGTGGTAGCCATGCGCCGCATGACCCACCTGCCGGTGATGGTGGACCCCAGCCACGCGGCAGGCCGCAACGAGCTGATTCTGCCCCTGTGCCGGGGCGCCCACGCCGTGGGCGCCGACGGCGTGATCGTGGAAATGCACCCCTGCCCAGCAGAGGCCCTGTGCGACCGCAGGCAGGCGCTGTCGCCCGCCGAGTTGCGCGCGATCGCGACCGAGCTGCACCTGAAGGAGGTGATGCCGTAAACAGAGTCTGTTCCAGGAGCCGGAGCGAGTGCAAGCCGCAGCTTTAGACGAGCCGATCAAGGTGCGCGAACGCAGGCCACTTGCAGGCTCCGCACGATACCGCCTTATTCGTTCGACATCGAAGTGATAGCATCCCGGTCCACTGACCCGGAGAACGCCATGCGCCGACTTGCCCCGGCCCTGTTGGGCCTGCTGCTGTGCACCCTGACGAGCCAGACCGCCCAGGAGCCGCCCCAGGCTGCGGCTGTTCTGCGCACACCGGCGGGCGACTTCGTGGCCCTGCCGGACAACGCTCTGGGCTTTCGCGAGTTCAAGCGCGTCAAGGACGGCGCGGTCATGGTGCTGGTGCCCGGCGGCGTGTTCCGCAAGCGCGTCTATGTGGGCGACCCCCTGGTGCCCGCTGACTCGTTTCCACTGCACCTGGACTCGCTGCTCATGGACAAGTTCGAGGTCACCAACGCCCAGGCGGCAGCGGCCCTCAACGCCATGGGCGACATCAAGTTCGAGGCCGGCAAGGCCACCCGCAACGGCAAGCTGATGGCGGAAACCCACGAGTGGGGCCTGGACCTCAGCAGCGGCCGGGCCGTGGTACAGAAGGGTTACGAGAACCACCCCAGCGTGGGGGCCAGCGGCCACTTTGCCCTGGCCTATTCCCGGTGGGCGGGTGGCGACCTGCCCCGCGGCTATGAGTGGGAGAAAGCCGCCGCGGGCCCCGCCGGCTTTGAGTTTCCTTGGGGCACCGGCATGCCCGACCACCTGCGCTGCAACAGCTACCTGCATGGGCCAAGACACACCATGCCTGTGGGCAGCTACCCCCAGGGCGTCTCGCCCTACGGGCTGCACGACATGGCAGGCAACGTCTACGACCGCTGCTACTGGGCCGAGACGCCCAACGACCTGAACCGGGAGCCGCGGCTGGGGATGATCCGGGGCGGCTCGTGGCTTTCACCCCACTGGGCAAACCTGCGCTGCATTGACCGCTGCGGCCAGGACATGGACGCCGCCGAGGGCTCGGTGGGCTTTCGCTGCGTGATCCGCGATGCGGCGGTGCTGAAGGCCCTGGGCATTGTGGAGCCGCCGCGGGTGCGCTGCGTGGACGACGTGGACGCGGCCTTTGACGAGGCCAAGGCCCGCAACGTGCCCATTTTGTTGTTCCTGTGCTTTGAGACCTGCGGCCAGTGCGACCGCACCCGCACGGAGATCTTTGGCGACCCGCGCTTCATTGCCTGGATGAACGAGAATGCCATTCTGCTGGTAGGCCACCACCCCGGCGACGGCGCCCAGGACCCCGTCGAGCCCAAGACGGGCGACAGCCTGCTGTACCCCGGCTGCCGCAACGAGAACCTGGCACGGACCTTTGAGTACTTCGGCGGAGTAGAGCGGCGCGTGGTGCCCCGGCAGATCATGGAGTTCAAGATGAGCCCGGGCATCTTTGCCCTGATGCCGCACACACAGCTCATGGAGGAGCCGGACCACCTGGTGCTGCTGGGAGAAGACGAGTTCCCCAAGGACGGCCACGACGTGGACGCCTTCCTGGCCAACCTGAAGCGTGCCCAGGAGATGCTGGGCCCGGGGCAGCCGCGCGCCGACTTTGTTGCGGGCAAGCCCGGGCCCCAGACCAAGTGGCAGCCGCCCGCGGACAAGGAATAGGCGGGTGCAGTCGCTTCAGACGCGCGGGCCGGGCTGTTGCGCCCGGCCCGCTTGCTTCCAAACAGCCGGCCCGCTTGGAATCGCCGCTTTGGGCGGGAATGTTAGGATAAGGGCAGAGAAAGGAGCCGCCGGGGAGCTGGAAAGGAGGCAGACATGGACAGGCTGATCTGGTTATCTGCGTTCTTCGCCATCCTGGCCCTCTACTTTGTGGACCACCTGTGGCCCCTGGGCGTGGTGCTGCACACGGTGCTGTTCTTCGCCTGGCTGGTGGTGGCGCCCGGCGAATCCCGCAAGAAGGAAGCCTGACCCGGGCGAGAGTCCTTGGGCGCACCGGCGCTCAGGTCACTGCGCTCAACGCAGAGTACACGGAGTTCACGGGGGACTGTGAGTGCCACTGCGGCTGCACTCCAAGGCGCAATAGTGGCAAGGGGCGCAAAGAAGGGCGACTCAGAGCCACAAGGCCGCAGAGAACTGCAACTGCGCATTACCGCGGATAAACACGGATAGTGCCCGGCCCTGCCAGCCGGAAATGGAATCCACACGAAACGGCGAAACACAAAGTGAAAACGGGACGCCGCAGGGGCGTCCCGTTCCGGTCGTTGTCAGCGCCTACGCCCGGCGCAGGCGGGAAAGGCCCGCAACACCCAGCAGGCACAGCAGCGCTGCCAGCAGTGCGCCGCTGCCTGTCTCTGCGGCGCACCCGCCGCCGCCCCCGCCGGTGTCGGTGGCAAACTGGCTCGGCCCACCCACGGCGCCCACGGCGGTCACGGTAGTCGGGAACAGCACGTTCCAGTCAATCACGCCGCCGTTGGGGCCGACGTCTGCCTCGACCCGGAAGATCACATCGCCACTGCGTGGCGCGGTGGTGAGCTGCACCACCCCGCCAAAGAACATGCCGGAGGCGCTGTAGAGAAGGGTGTCGCCGCCCGGTCCTTCCTCGTAGACCCGCAGGCCGGTGATGTCGAACCCGGGGTCGAACTCAAATGCCGCCTTCACCACCTGTGGCGTGGTGCCGAAGTTCACCTTGAAACGGGTCTTGTCGGTTCCGCCGGCCCAATAGTCGCCATAGTAGACAAACGCGCGCCCGTGCAGGGTGGTAAGCGCCCCGGAGGCGTGGCCGACATTCTGCGCACCGGTATCCACCAATGCACCCGCCGCAACGCCGTTGACCGAGACGCTAATGTTGTAGTCGCTGACGCCGAAACCCCAGGTGTCGATGGTGAGGAAGAACTCCTGCACACCGCTGCGGCTGGGAGTCACCAGGCTGTCGCTGGCGCTTCCTGCGGCGCTCAGGAACACCGACGCCGTGTTCGGTGACAGCACCAGTTGTGAAGCCAGGTCAATCACCTCGATGTCCAGCCCCTCGGCCGAGTTAGTCGAGGCCTGCAGGTTCAGGGTCAGTGACTGGGCCGTGAAACCGTGGTCAAGCTGGATCCTGTGCACCCGGGTCTGCGTGTCGGTGATTGACCCCGCGAAGTTCAGGGTGGCCTGCGCCGCCAGCGGCGTGCCGGCCATGGCGACCACCATTGCCGCCAAAAGCATCTGCGTCCGTGACATTCTGTTGCTCCCTTGATCGGTCCGTTGCGGCCGCCCTCGGCCGCGTGTCCGTGAGACGCAGAGAACACCAGAATGGGTTGCGACACTCAACGCAACGATGAAGCCCGTGTGCCACACCCGGGACGTGGCGACGCGCGTGTTGCAGGATCGGCAC
>JADLBZ010000187.1 GCA_020847415.1 Planctomycetota bacterium | reverse complement strand
ATGCAGCCATGATCCAGGCCGAACCCGGACGAGCCCGCGAGCGAATCCTGCTGCTCCTGAAGACCGGCGGCCCCCAGGATGCTGCCCGGCTTGCGCAGCGGCTGGAAGTGACCGCCATGGCGGTGCGCCAGCACCTGTACAAACTGCAGGGCCAGGGGTTGGTCGAGTACCGCGACGAGAAGCGCAAAGTGGGCAGGCCGGCGCGGCTGTGGCGGCTGACCGGAGCGACCACGCGCGTATTCCCGGATGCCCACGGCGAGCTGGCGGCCGGGTTGCTGGAGGCTGCCCGCAAGCTGCACGGGCAGCGCGGCGTGCAGCGCCTGCTGAAGGAACGAGCGCTGCGCCTGCAGCGAGAGTACTCCGGGCGCCTGGCAAGGCACGTGACGCTGGCAGCCAAGGTGGCCGAGCTGGCCCGCATTCGCGCGGAAGAGGGCTACCTGGCCGAGTGCCGGCGCCTGCCGGATGGTGTGTTGGAGCTGGCCGAGAACCACTGCCCCATCTGTACGGCGGCACGCACGGGCGAAGAGTTGTGCGACGGCGAATTGGAGTTGTTCCGCAAGCTGTTGCCGGGTGCTGTCATTGAGCGCACCGAGCACATTACTGCGGGCGCGCGGCGCTGCCTGTATCGTATCCGATCGCAATAGGGCCAACGACAAGGGGCGCGCCGTGGCGCGCCCCGATGCCTTTGGTGCCCAGCAATCTTACTGCTTGCGGCGACGGCGCAGGGCCGCCACACAGGCCAGCAGGCCCAGTGCCGACATGCCCATTCCGCCTGCCGCGCCGGCTGCACTGCAGCCCTCCCAGAACGGACGCAGCTCGGTGCGGCGCTTGCCTGCGTCCAGTTCTGTGCCCGTGCCCGTGCCCGGGGGCACAGGGTAGCCGTTGATCTGGAGGTTGAACGTCTTGGTGGTGCTGCTGCCGGCGCCATCGTTGACGTCCACCGTAAAGGTGTGCGTGCCAGCGGTGGAGATGTTGGGAACACCGTCCAGCAGGCCGCCGATGCTCAGGCTCAGCCCCGTCGGAAGCGTGCTGCCGTTAGCAACGGCCCACTGGTAGGGGTTCTGGGGGTCGGCCGGGGCGCCACCTGTGGCGCGCAGATAGATGCTGTACGGGTTCTGCACGCCGGCCTGGGGCAGCGGGTCCGCAGTAGTGACGGTGATGGGACCAGCCACGAACGCCACGATGTTCAGCGTAAAGGTCTTTTCCGTCGTGGCTGCCGTCGGCGTCGTGCTGTCCGTGACGGTGATGGTGAAGGTGAAGTCCTGGTTCGGGTTCGCCGCCTGGCCGGTAGCAATGATGCCGGCCAAGGTGCCGGTCTGTGCGTCCAGTGTCAGGCCGTTGGGCAGCGTCGAGCCTGCCTTCACCGCCCATGTGTAGGGCGTCTGGCCGTAGTTGGCAGTCAGCGAAGTGGTGTAGAAGTTGCCTTCGGCGCCCTGCGCCAGGTTGGCGGAGGTGGTAATCGAGAGCGGGAAGGGCACTAGCGGGTCCACGTCAATGGTGAACTGCGTCTCGCCGAAATTGGGCGGGAAGGCGCCGTCCGAGGCCCGCAACGTGAACGTGTAGGTGCCGGAGGTCGTGGGCGTTCCCGAAACCTGGCCCAGGGTCGGGTGCAGGATCAGGCCCGGCGGGAAAGAGCCACTGGTCACGGTCCAGTTGTACTTGTTGGGCGATTCCACATAGCCGCCCGTGGCGGTGAACTGGAACGGCGTGCCGCCGTTGTAGGCCGCCGTTTCCTGGCCGTCCGGCGGCGAACCCGCGCCGGTGGCAGGCGTCGTGATGCCCACTGACGGATTGGCGGGAAGCACATTCAGGTAGAACGTGCGTGTAACCTGTCCGGCCGTCGGTGTGGCCGAGTCCGTCACGCGCACCGTGAACGAGAAGCTTCCCACCGTGCCGGCGCTGGGCGTGCCGGAAACGGTCGCGGTGGCTGCGGTGTACGTCATGCCCGTCGGCAAGGCTCCGCCCAGAAGTGCCGACCACGCATAGGGCGGCACGCCGCCCGCGGCGTTCAGTGTTACGGGATTATAGGCAATGGTCTCGGTCGCATTGGGCAACTGCGCGCTGGTCGTGATCTGCAGGGGCAGCGCCGTGGCAACCACGTTGACAGTGAAGTTCTTGGTGGCTGTCGCCGCCGTGGGCGTGGCACTGTCGTTCACCCGGATCGTCAGGTTGTACGCGCCCACGGCAGTTGGTGTGCCTGTAACTCGGTGGTTCACCGCGTCAAAGGTCAACCAGGCCGGGCCCGTTGTCATCTGCCAGTTCACGTAGGGAGGCGTGCCGAACTGGGCCGTGAAGGTGTAGGTATAGGGCACGCTCAGGCTGGCATCCGGCAGCACCGTGGGATCAATGATCTGCAGGGGCGGCACGGTGAAAATGGTCATCACCTCATCGCCGCTGGGATCGGTCTGGGAATCGCTGATGGTGGCACGGAGGAGCCCGCCCTGTTCCTTGCCCAGCAGCTGCACGTTCAGGATGACCGAAGTGCCGCTTCCCGTGGGAGGCAGCGCCGTGCAGTTGAAGTCAATGTGGCAGATCTGGGTCCCCGACGTGTTGCTGATGTAGTGCGTGCCTGGTGGGATCACCCATGGGCTGCCGGCGCTTGGCTGACCCGGCGAGCCGAACACCAGCGTGCCCACGTTCTGGGGTGTGCCGCCCAAATGGATCGAATAGGTAAAGGTGTGCACATTGATGTTGCTGCTGCTGGTGTTGCGCACCTCCATGATTACCGGGTGCGTCTGGCCCACGAACACCTTGGGTGTGCTGCCGGCCTGCTGAGTGCTGTAGACCTCCAGCTTGGTGATCTCCAGGATGCCCGGCTGGGGCTTCTCGATCACCTGGATATCGTCAATGTTGAAGCCGCCCGAATTGTAGCTGGTCGAGGTGGTGGTGAAGCGCCATCCGCAACGGAAGCGGGTCTTGGCGCCGGCGCCGGGCGTGCTGCCGAAATCCACCGAGGCAATTTCCTGACGCCAGGAGCTGTCGTAGTCCTGTCCGTAGGTGGACAAGGTCCATACCTGGACCCATGCGCTGGTCATGGGGTTCCACATGTCCACGCGGGAAGGCACGTAGTAGTAGTAGGCGTTGATCCAGCGCCAGAACTTGACGTCCAGGGTGCGATAGCCGGTAACAGTAATCTGGGGGCTGTAGGCCCAGTACCAGTTGTTGATGGTGGCGCCGACCTGGTTCCACTGCTCGCCCACGCCCACGCCCATAATCATGTTGTCGGCTGTCGCCGAGTGGTCCACGGCCGGGTCACGCTGGTCACTGTACCAGCTGCCCTGCGCTGACTGCTGGGCGCCGGCACGTTCCCAGCCGCCCTGGGAAAGATCAGAATAAGGTCCTGGGGACGCTGCATCGCCGCCGGATGGGTCGTTGGTGCTGAACACCCATCCCGAGTCGGTGGAGTAGTCCTCAGTGTAGGGGATGGTCTTGACGGGGTAGACAAAACCCGCTTGCCGCGTGACCGCCAGGTAGAAGGTCTTGTCGTCGTAGCCGCCGATGTTGTCGTTGACGCCGATCTTGAACGAGTAGTTGCCGGAATCCGTCGGGGTGCCGCTGATGATACCGGTGCCGGAACCAATGGTCAGGCCGGGCGGAAGGGCGCCGCTGACCACCCGCCAGTTCTGGTACGGCGGCGTGCCGTTCTGGGCCGTCAGCGCGATGTTGGCCGGCGAACCAACCGGAATCGAACCCAGCGTGGGCTGGTTCATGATGGCCAGCGTGGGGGGCGTGAGGCCCGTGAACGAAACGTCGTCCACAAACCAGCCGCCGGTGTACTGGTCGTAGTAGGAGTACCAGTAGTTGCTGTAGAAGTAGAACTCAACCTTGACGTTGCCCCAGTCGTTGTTCAGGTTGATGATCTTGTTGTGCCAGTTGGTCAGCACGCCCGAGGTGCTGCCCACCACTTCTTTGTAGTGCAGCGTCGTGCGGGTGGTGTCCCACACGCGCACTTCCATGATGTGGTAGTAGTTGTTGTTGTAGTAGTAGTAGCGGTGCTGAAGCTGCCAGTAGTCCAGCTTCGGACTAGGCGCGAAGGTCAGGTCCACCGCCGGGCTCATGATGCCGCCCGAGTTCTGCACGCCGTTGTAGCAGTCCACGCCGTCGTTGTAGTTGGCGCAGTAGGGCGCGCTGCGATAGGGCGTGATGGAGCCGCCGCTGTAGGGCATGGTGGTGGGGTTTGCGTCCACCGCCCACAACGAGCTTGCACCGCCGGGCGAGTGCGTCCACACGCTGCCAATGTCGGTCGTGTTGCTGAACTGGTACGTTTGCGCGCCAAGGGTGCTCGCAAACGCCAGCACCGCCAGAAGCGCGCTGCTCCACCAGACACGCCGGCTGATGCTGCAGGGTTTGATGCGAAGTTCCATAGTCCTCCTCCGAGACCTGGACCGCAAAACATGCACAACGGCGCAGCCAAGCTGCGCCAGATCGCGACCACCCGAGTTGAGGTTTACTACGCTCAGGAAGCATACCACTTTGGGGATGCGGTTGAAACCCCAAGTGGCACAATTCGTACGCAAATGTTACATGACCGCATCGGGAAGCGGGCCTAGCGCCCAATGCGCACACGCAAGTGGCCATCCGGTATTGCCTTACAATGACAGCCACGGTTACTACTTGCGCGCCGCCTCCGGTTGTGCTTGGCCAGTCGCCCCTGCCAGTGGTGCGGAAGAAGACCGCCCCGCCGCAATGGGCTGCCCATTTGTGATTTTATGATATTGGTGTAATGTTGTTTCCAGCCGGAGGTCGGACATGTCGCATCGGGCCCTGTTTGTGGACGGACATTCTGAGTCGCTGGAACGCATCCACCGGCAGCTTGGCGCGCTGAAGAACGACTGGGAACTTCGTTTTGCCGGCAGTGCCGCCGAGGCGCTGAACCTGCTGGGCATGCACCCCTGCGACGTGCTTGTGGCCGACATCGGCCTTCAGGAGACCGACGGGGCCGCCTTGCTGGCCGAAGTGTGCCGCCGCTGGCCCGGCATCATCCGCATGCTCATGGCTGACGCTTCGCAGCAGGCCGCCGTGGTGCGGGCTGTGGGCGTGTATCACCGCGTCGTCGTCAAGCCCACCGAGCCCGGGGCCCTGGCCGAGGCGCTTCGGCAGGCGCTGGTGCTGAAGGGGCTGGTGCAGAACGAGAACGTGCGCAAGGTCGTCACGGGCCTGCGCGCCATGCCGACCCTGCCCACGGTCTACACACGCCTTGTCGAGGAATTGCAGTCTCCAGACTGCTCGCTGGACGGCGTCGGCAAGATCGTCGCGGCTGACCCCGGCCTGACCTCGCGGGTGTTGCAGCTTGTCAACTCGGCCTGCTTCGGGCTCAGTCGCCGCATCACCAGCCCCAGCGTAGCAGCGGGCCTGCTGGGCCTGAACATGCTGCGGGCACTCGTACTGGCGGGCGGCATCTTCGGGCAGTTCTCCGCTCGCACCATGCGCGAGCTCGCGCCCGAGCGCGTGTGGCAACGCAGCGCGCAAGTAGGCGCGCTGGCGCGCTCGGTGGTGCTTTCGTTGCAGGGCTCGCGCGAGGAATCCGAAGACGCCTTCCTTGCCGGGATCATGCAGGACGTGGGCCAGCTCGTCATGGCCCACAGCCACCCGGACGCCTACCGCGAGGTGCTGGCCGCGCTGGGGCAGGGGGAATCGCTGATCAGCCTGGAGCGCGAGGCATTCAGCACCGAGCATCCAGCCGTGGGTGCCTATCTGCTGGGTCTCTGGAACCTGCCGGGCCCGGCTGTCGAGGCGGTGGCCTTCCACCATTCCCGGCCCGCGGACAACGCCGCCCTGCTGGGCGTGTCCGGCGCGGTGCAGGTGGCCAACCTGCTGGTTGCCGAGCACGAAGGTGACCTGGCGGCCCGCGCCGGCGTGGCCGTCCTGCAGCAGGGGCCCCTCTCCGCGCACGTCGGCACCTGGCAGAGCATCGCCCTCACCGGCGGTGCAGCCTGAATTGCAGACAACCACGGGCGCGGATGGCAGTAGCCGGTTGCGCGCGCGACGCTAGAATGTGCGCTGCGGAGTGAAGGAGGCCCCCGATGGTTCCGCGTTCGGTCTTGCTGGCACTGTTGTTCGCCCTGCTCGCCCCGGCTGCGTTGCAGGCTGTTTCCGTGGGCCAGCAGGCGCCCGACTTTCAGTTGAAGCAGGTCTGGAACACGCCGTCAGGCGGCGAGAGCAGCCTGGCGAGTTTCCGTGGCCGCGTGGTGTTGCTGGAAGTGTTCGCCACCTGGTGAGGCTACTGCCCGAACTCGGTCCCCCATCTCGTGCAGATGAACACCGAGTACCAGAGCCGCGGGTTACAGGTTCTTTCCGTCAGCGACGAAGCACCGTCGAAGATCTCCGGCTACATCAAGCGCTACGGGGTTACCTACGGAGTGGGGCAGGCCCAGGGCGTACTCAGGGCGTTCGGCGGCTCGGGCTACCCTTCGGCGTGGCTGATCGGCGCGGACGGCCGCGTCGTGTGGGAAGGGCACCCCATGGAACTGACGCCCCGCGATATTGAGCCGCACCTGAAAGGAGCCACAGGCGGAGGCCTGGCGATGACGTCGCCGCCGGTGCAGGTGGAAACCAGCAAGGCGTGGATCTGGATCCTGGTGGCGCTGGGCATCTTCTTCGTCGCAGCCATGGGCTGGTTCTGGTTCCGCACACGGGATACCTCGGGCCGCTCGCGCCCCACGTTTGTGCAGGCCTACCAGCCGCCGCCCATGGGTCCGCCGCAAGGCATGCCGCCCGGCATGGGGCCAGGCATGCCGCCGCAGGGCATGCCGCCCGGCATGGCGCCGCAGGGCATGCCGCCCGGTATGGCGCCGCAGTCGAACTGGATTGGCGGCGTTCCGCCCGCGGCGGGACAGCATGCCCCGGTGCAGGGAAGCAGCCCGGGCACCGGCGTCTACCCGTCACACCCACAGGCGCCCATGGCGCCGCAGTATGGCGAGCCGGGCAGCACGCGCGCCATCCCGCTGCCGCAGGCATACCCGCCGGCGAGTCCTGTTTCGCCGGCACCGCTGGCGCCGCAATACCCTGCTGGACCCATGCCGATTGCACCGCAGTATCCGCAGGGCCCGGTACCTCCTGCGCCGCAGTGGGGCCAGCCCGCACCGCCGCCCGGTTTTGGTGCGCCGCAGTATCCGCCGCCCGCGCAGCCCT
>JADLBZ010000186.1 GCA_020847415.1 Planctomycetota bacterium | reverse complement strand
GGCTCCTCGCTGTTTCATGTGGATTTGGTTGGGGCGAGTTGCCGGGTGAAGTGGCTGAGAATCTTCCCCAGCGGCGCGCCGATCAGGTAGATCATGGTCATGAAGGTGCTGGTGTTGCGGTAACCGCGTGCTCTTGCCCGCGCGGCCTGAAACAGGCCGTTCATGCCTTCCAGCCGCGCGTTGCTGTAGGTTGACTTCCATCGCCTCAGGATCAGGCTTCGGTACCCGGCGATTGTGCTCAGCGCCCGTTTCAACGGCTCGAAGATCCCCGCCTTCAACTCCTGCAGCCAGTAGCCCACAAAGCGCGTCATCCGCCAGGCCGCGCCCTGGTGGCTTTCTGCCTGCCTTACCCACGCCAGGCTCTCCTTGCAGCGATATGCCTGCGCGGTAGCCAGGTTGCTCTGCTCCAGATCGTGCAGCGCTTGCGCCTGCTCCTCGGTCATCTTCGTGTCCGGGTTCTTCAGGATCGCGTAGCGCAGGTGTTTGGGCAGCTTGTCCTGCTTGCTTTCCGCCCGGCGCACCTCATCCATGGCTCTGCTGACCAGCGCCGTCACGTGGAACCAGTCGATGGTGGTTTGCGCGTTCTCGAAGTGTTCCCTGGTGGCTTCGATGAACGCTCCCGACATGTCGCAGACCACTTCGAGTACGCGCTCGGCCTTGCCGCCCTGTCTTTCCAGGTGCTGCCGGAACTTCGCCAGCGTGTCCTTGCCCTTGCCGGGTGTGACGAACAAGACGGGCTTCTCCTTGCGTTCCATGTCGATGAACACGGTGACGTAGTTGTGGCCGCGCTTGCCGGCTGTCTCGTCAAGGCCGACGGCTTTGACATGGCCCAGGTCCATCTGCGAGACGGCTTCGGCCACGTAATGCTCGATCACGCGCCACAGGCGTGTGTCGTGCTCTTGCGCGTAGCGGGCCAGCACCGCCACGGGCATCTGGCGAGCCAGCAGCATGACCATGGCCTCAAAGAACATGGTGAATGCGCTGCCTTTGCGCGCCCATGGCACCGTGACGGTCTTGATGCCGTGCTCAGGGCAGTCGGTGCGCGGCACGGGCGCGGTCACGTAGCAGTGATGCTGGAAGAAGTTGAGGTGCCGCCAGGTGCGCTCGGCAAAGTCGTGGGCCTTGCACAGCTTGCCGCACTCCGGGCAGGGGTAGAGCGCCCCCCGCTCGGCTTCGACGCGCAGATCCAGCCGATGCGGATTCACGTTGATGTCGAGATTCGAGGACAAAATGCGCCAGGGAGCTTCGAGGCCCAGGCCAATCGAGAAGATCAGGTTCGCGTCCATGCCCGCATGCTACCCTGCCCCAGCCATTTCCACAGCAAACAGCGAGGAACCAAGTACTATCCCCTACTGGCAGCACGAGGACGCTAAGATGGCTGCGAACGTACATTGGATTGACCGCCTACGCGACGCCGTCCCATTTGAATTGTCAGCGCTGAGGCAGTTTGAGGCGTCGCTTGGTAGACCGCTGCCTGGGGCATACGTGAAGTTGTTGCAGCAACAGAATGGTGGCTACATACAGAACTGCATGTTCTCCGTAAAGATAGATGGCGGAAGCGAACTCTCGACCGTTGATCCGTTCTACTTTCTCGGCCCTTCATCGAATCGGTCGACATACAATCTATGGAATTGCCTCGCTCTGTGGCGTCGCAACGGAGGCTCGTTGGACCTCATCCCGATTGCTGGCGACGGAATGGGAGGCGAGCTGTTGCTAAACATCGCATCAGAGACAGGTTCGGTACTAATGGTGCAGGGCGAATCGAATGAAGTTCACCTGGTGGCGCCGTCGTTTGACGAGTTCTTGACGCAGCTGCACATGCCCCGCGATTGACCCAAATGCGGCATTGATGTGGCCGCCTTCTTTGAAATCTGGCATTTCGTTTCATCGGCCAGACTGGATTTTTGCTGGGGCGCTTCACTACGCCTGACCCGGCCTCTGACCCGGGCTGGAACCTTCAGCTCTATGGCCTGGGCGACCCGTTGAACCTGTACGACCCCGAGGGCCTCGGGGTGGTCAGCACGCTCGTGCGCCTGTTCGGTGACGAGCAGATCAACCAGTTCAGCGACGCCGACCTCGATGCCGCCTACGGCAACGACAAGGACGTGCTGATGGGCATGTCCTACGGCGCCCGCAACGCCATCACGCTGGGCTTCTACGCCGACTACGAAAGCCCCGACGAGTTCGCCAAGCGCAACGGCTGCAAGGCCGACACGGCGGCATTCGCCGCAGCCAGCATCGCCACCGAGTTCGCCTGCGACTTCGCCCTGTCGGCCGCCACGGGCGGGGCAGCCGGCGCAATCAAGGGCGGCCTGAAAGTCGCCCAAACCACGCGCCGCATCGCCAAGGCCTGGCAGGCGGCCCAATGGACCAGCGACGCGGTTCACGCGGCCAAGGGCGTGGTGACCTACAGCCAGACCGGCGATGCCACGCAGCTGCTCGGCGCCGCGGGCATGGCGGGGAGCCATGCGCTGGGCCGAGTGTTTAGTGCAACTGGCAGAGTATCGGGGAGGAAGGCCAAAGTCGGTTCAATGACAGTTGGGGGTTCTCCCAGACAAACTCGACGCCTAAATAGGAGCACCGAAGTCATTCCTTCTCCGGCGGAAGGCGTAACACACGGGGCGATCAGGTTTCACGAGCTATCCGGTGGAGCGAAGCAAATTGTCCGAAAGCTTCGGTGGAGTCGCAGGGCGAAGGTTGGCAGCGGGATCAAAGTGGAGGACTTCCGCGCGGCATCCGAGTTTATGAATAGGGAGCTTGGTATTGCCCTCAACTCGCGAGGCAGTTTGGTTGTTGTCCGAGGTCGAGGTACCACAGTGGACTTTGCACTAGCAGGGCGTTGAAAAAGTCCTGAACCTGGCGGCTGGAGAAACGTTAGCTGGTCTTCTTTCGGAGGGCCAGTCATGCGGGGTCGCAAGAGTCGCCAGGCAGCCATGTTCTACGCCATCCAGACCGAGCACTTCGTGCCGGCCGACCACCCTCTGCGCCCCATCAAGAAGATGGT
>JADLBZ010000185.1 GCA_020847415.1 Planctomycetota bacterium | reverse complement strand
GCATGTGCTCAGGGCCGCCTGGTAGCTGGCTTGCGGTGTCCTGGGCGAAGCCCCCCCCGCCGAATCCACATGAAACAGCGAGGAACCAGCTATTTGTGGCAGGCAGCGCAGCCAAACACCCGCCACCCCTGTGCGGCTGCCTTCCTGTGTATCGCCATGTGTGCTTGCCGGTGCCGCCCTCTGAGAACTGGCGCAGCCGCGTCTTGCCCTCCAGGGCGAGTGAGTGGCAGGCGTGCAGCTCAAGGCGCAGCGGCTGGTCGGCGGCCTCCGCTGCCGGCGGAGTGCAAAGCACCAGGGCGGCGAGCGTCACAACGCGGCCCATGGGCGACACCGGCAGCTTGCGCTCGGCGGGCCCGCCTCGATCGCATCAGTCCTTCTTGGCGTGGCGGCGCAGCAACGCGGCAATCTCGGCTTCACGCTTCTGAACATCGGACGACGCCGCGAAGCTGAACTTCTCGTCCCCCACCAGGTGCGCGTAGATCAGCGCCCAGAGGTCGCGTTCTCTCCGATTGTCGGAAGCGCCGGACTTGCTGCCCTCCGCTGCGACCCCCTCCGAGTGCAACAGCCAGGCCTCAACCATGGCAATGGCAGGCTCCCTCAACGGGTCCGTGCGGTTGGCGCCACTCACAGGCGAACGATCTTCCTGCAGCTGCCGAAATGCAGAGACTCCACTGCGGATGGCCTCTGCGCAAGGTGTCCAATCGTTCTGCGTGCCCTGGCCGGACGTATCCTCCTGGGCAGATCCACTCATTACTGGCTGCAACTTCGCACAGCCGCCAACGCACATCCACCCTGCGCAGGCAACCAGGAACACGGCAAGCGGGCGTCCAATGTTCATTCGTGTGCTTTCACGCCGTCTCTGCTACGACGGCTGCGTTCCGGTCTATCGCCAGGTGTACTTGCCGTTGCCGCCCTGCCACTGGAAGTCGTGCTGGCAGGTGCCGTCGCTCGCACTAATGCCGTGGGCAGTCAAGTAGGCCGAGTTAGAGTGCCGCGGCGTGCCAATCGCATCATCCACGATGTAGTACGTGCCCTGCAGCTCAAAGGGCGAAACTTCGCACCCGCCGGCATCTATGGGTGCGGTCAGCGACAGGGGCGCCATCCCGCTCTTGGCGTAGGCCACCCGGGCCTGTCCCGTCAGGCCGCCCAGCATCATCTCGGCCTCCGCACGGCGGGCCTCGCTGCTGTTACTGAGGAACAGCGGGATCGCCGCCAGCGCCAGAACGCCCAGGATGGGCAAGCCCACGGCGGCGCAGATCAGCACAATCACCCAGGCGGGCATGCCGCTCTTGCGCGGCGGGTAAGGCATCGGGTAGGGCGCGTGCATGGGCGGGTACGGCGCTCCCGGCATGGGGTAGCCTTGTGGGCCGGGCATTGGCCCTTGGGCATAGCCCTGCGGGCCAGGCATGCCGGCGTGCGGCGCCGGGTATTGCCCCTGCGGCATGGGCCCGCGACCCGGGACCGCTCCGGGCCCGTAAGCCGGGCCGGGGCCGGGGGCCGGCTGTGGGGCATAGCCCGGAGGGGCCACCGGGGGGCGCTGGTTGGCGGCCTCCCAAGGCGCGCGCGCGGCGCGGTTGGCGGCAGGCTGGCTGGGCTGATTCGGCTGGTTGGGTGCGGGTTCCATGGCGTCCTCGCGGTCAGGGCAGGCATTGTATCGGCCCTGCGACAGCGGGCAATGCGGATGGGCAGCGGGAGACGGCCGGGCCCTTACCCCTCCACGAGATAAAAGCGCTCCAGCCCCTCGCGCAGGTTCCCCAGCTGCACCAGCTTGAAGCCCGCCGGGGCACGGATGTTCTCGCCCCGCAGCCTGGGCACCACCGCCTGCGTGAAGCCCAGCTTGGCGGCCTCGTCCAGCCGCGCCTGCATCTGGCTCACGGTGCGAATCTCGCCCGCCAGGCCCACCTCGCCCAGGAACACCGTGGCGGGGGGCAGCTTCACCTCGTTGGCGCTGCTGGCCACGGCAAAGCAGGCGGCCAGGTCCGCGGCGGGCTCTTCGACCATCACGCCGCCCACCACGTTCAGATACACTTCAAGCTGCGAAAGCCGGATACCCGCCCGGCGTTCCAGTACCGCCAGCAGCATGTGGGCACGGTTCTGGTCCAGCCCGGTAAAGCGCCGCCGCGGGCTTTGCATGGGGCTGGGGCTCACCAGCGCCTGCACTTCCACCAGCAGCACGCGCGTGCCCTCGGCGGCGGGCAGGATGGCACAACCGCTGCGCGAGTTGTCGTACTCGTCCAGGAAGATGCGGCTGGCGTTCTCGACCTCGACCAGGCCCTCCTGGCGCATCTCGAAGACGCCCAGCTCGCCCGTGCCGCCGAAGCGGTTCTTGCTGGCGCGCAGCAGGCGATAGGCCTGGAACTTCTCGCCCTCGAAGTTCAGCACCGTGTCCACCATGTGTTCCAGTGTGCGCGGTCCCGCCACGGTGCCTTCCTTGGTGACGTGCCCCACGATGACCACGGGCATGCCGCTGCTCTTGGCCTGCATGATGATGCCGGCCGCACACTCGCGGACCTGCCCCACGCTGCCGGGGGCGCTGGGCAGTTCCTGGTCGTACATGGTCTGGATGCTGTCCACGATGCACAGGGCCGGCGCCAGGTCGCGCACGTGGTTGCGGATGGCGTCCAGGTTGGTCTCTGCGACCACGTACAGGTGACCCGAAAGGCAGCTCAGGCGCTCGGCCCGCAGCTTGACCTGCTCGGCGCTTTCCTCGCCGGTCACGTACAGCACCGGGCGTTGCTCTGCCTCGGCAAAGCGCTGGGCCGCCTGCAAAGTCAGCGTGCTCTTGCCGATGCCCGGGTCGCCGGAAAGCAGGATTGCGCTGCCCGGCACCAGCCCGCCCCCCAGCACGCGGTCCAGCTCGCCAATACCCGTGGCCATGCGCGTGGTGCCGGTGGCAGTCACTTCGCTGATCTTCTGGGGCCGCGAGGGCGTGTTCAGCATGGCCCGGCGCGAAGGCTTGATGCTGCCCGCGTCTACTTCTTCCACGAAGGAGTTCCACGCCCCGCAGGCCGGGCAGCGCCCCAGCCACTTGGGCGCGTTGTGGCCGCACTCGCGACAGGCAAAAACGACCTTGGCCTTGCGGGACATGCCGCCAGTGTGGCGCCCGGCGCCCGGCACGCAAGTGGCGTGGGGCTGCGCAGCAGGTTGCGTGGGCGTCTCGCCCGCGCATGGCTCGCGAAACAGCCGCCCGCCGCGGCCGGCCCCGTGCCCCTCCCGCCGCACCATTCCGTTGCTGCCCGCGAGCCACTCGTTTAGACTTGAAAGACTTACCCCGCCCGGTGGCGACTATGCGCAGACTGCTGGCCTGCTTCGCTTTGCTGCTGACTGCCTGCGCCGGCCAAGACGACGGCGGGGGTGGAAGCGGCGGCGGTGGAAGCACCTTTGACCCCGGCCCGCGCAGCCCCCTGCCCGCCGCGTGGTCCACCCTCGACTACTACTTCGGGGTCGAACTCATTGACGGCACCGGCTACACCGGCGCCAGCCACAACATGCCCGTCAAACTGGCTGTCGCCCCTGATGGGCGGCTGTTCGCCAGCGTGCTGGACGGCAGCATCCTGGTGTACCCGGCGGCGGCGCCCTTTACGCCCGCGGTGTTTGCCACCCTGCCGGTGCTTGCGGGCAGCGAGCAGGGCCTGCTGGGCATTGCCCTGTCGCCGGCCTTCGCCACCGACCACTACGTGTATGTGATGGCCTGCGTGCCCAACGGCATGGGCAACCGGCAGCAGGTCATCCGCTACACCGAGAGCGGCGGCGTGGGCACCAGCCCCACCGTCATCGTGGACAACCTGCCCACCGGCAACACCCACAACGCCGGCGGCCTGGTCTTCGGCGCCGACGGCAAGCTCTATGTCAGCGTGGGCGATGTCGGCACCGACACGAACAGCCAGACCTCGGGCAGCCTGGCCGGTCGCGTGCTGCGCTTCAACCCGGACGGCACCGCGCCCACCGATAACCCGCTGGCCGCGCCGGACCAGTTCGAATACTGCCGGGGCCTGCGCAACCCCTTTGGCATGTGCGTGGACGGCGCCGGCGGCTCCATCGTGGTCAGCGAAAACGGGCCCAACAGCAACGACGAGCTCAACTTCATCCGCCCCGGCAAGAACTTTGAGTGGGGCGCGACAAGCCCCGTGCCCGGCGCGCAGGTGGGCTTTCGCATGCGCAACTGGCCCACGGTGATTGTGCCCACCGGCCTCACCTATCACTCGGGCACCGACATGCCCTCCGCCGCCTACGCGCAGAACATCTTCCTGTGCAGCTACGAAGACCTGCGCATCTACCGTCTGGAGATGTACGGCAGCCCGCCGGTGAACATCGGCAGCGAAGAGGTGTTTGGGGAGTTCGCGGTATCCGGCAACGCGAACCGGCCGCTGGATATCGTGGAGGGGCCAGGCGGTGACCTGTACGTAAGCACCTTCACGCAGATCTGGCGCATCTTCCGCCGCACCGGGCCGTAGCTGCCGCTTTCACACCAAACAGCGAGGAACCCGATGTTGTCTGGCAAGCACAGCCGGACTTCATGACGCGCCGGGGGTACACGGCCATTGCCGCAAAGCCTACACTTCGCCTCCATGATTGACGCGCGCCTGACCACGCAGCCCATCGAGACTCCGGCCCTGCTGGCGGAGCTGGCCCATCCCCAGGACGGCGCCCAAGTGCTGTTCCTGGGCGTGGTGCGCAACCATCACCAGGGGCGCGCCGTGCTGCGCATTGACTATGAGGCCTACGAGCCCATGGCCCGCAAGGAGCTGCAGCGCGTTGCCGCTGCGTGCGCCGCCCGCCACGGGCTGGAGCGCGTGCTGGTGGTGCACCGGCTGGGCCGCCACGAGGTGGGCGACGCCAGCATTGCCGTGGTGATCGGCAGCCCGCACCGGGGCGCGGCCTTTGAGGCCGCCCGCGAGATCATGGACCTGGTCAAGAAAGACGTCCCCATCTGGAAGAAGGAGTTCTTCGCGGACGGCACGATCGAGTGGGTTCTGGCCGACAAACTGGTGCGCAGCGAACGCGCCTGAGCCCTGGCAAAACACAGCGGGCGCGGCCTGGGCCGCGCCCGCGTCGTCTCAACCCGCTGTCGGGCTATTCTCCCACGCGCAGGCGGGCAAAGGCCACCAGTTTCAGGGCCTTGCCGATCTGCTTGCCCACGTTGCCCACATGCTGCTCCACGTTGACCGAGGGGTCCTTCACAAAGGGCTGGGCCAGGAAGGTCCGTTCCTTGAAGAAGGCCTGGATGCGGCCTTCGGCAATCTTCTCGACCAGGTTCGCGGGCTTGCCGGACTGCTTGGCCAGCTCCAGCGCGATTTCCTTCTCCTTGGCGACCAGGTCGGCGGGCACGTCGTTCTTGGTCATGCCCAGCGGGGCGTTGGCCGCGGCGTGCATGGCCAGGTCCTTGGCCAGCGTCTTCTCGGCGTCGCTGCCGCCCGCGGAGCCCTCAATCTGCACCAACACGCCCAGCTTGTTGTCATTGTGCAGATACAGGCCAAAGAAGCAGGGCGGGTTGCCCTGCAGGCGGAAGAAGCTCCCGATCTTCATGTTCTCGCCGGTCTTGGCCACCAGCGCGGTCACGGCTTCCGACACGGTGCCCGAGCCGCCGGCAAAGGGCAGCCCGGCCGGTTCGCCCGCCTTGGCGGCGATGCTCTGGGCCACGCCCTCGGTCAGCTTGACGAACTGCTCGTTCTTGCCGGTGAAGTCGGTCTCGCACTGGACCGAGACGATGGCGGCAGCCTTGCCGTCGGGGCTTACCGCGAGGCCGATGCGGCCCTCGCTGGTCACGCGGCCGGCTGTCTTGGCCTGCTTGATCTCGCCCTTCTTGCGCAGCAGGTCAATGGCCTTCTCGATGTCGCCCCCGGTTTCCTGCAGGGCGCGCTTGGCGTCCATCATGCCGCAGTCGGTACGGTCACGAAGATCCTTGATCAGGGCGGCGGTAATCTCGGGCATGGGTCCTGTTCCTTATGCGTCGGGTCTGAGGGCTGCGGGGCGCCCCTGAGTGGGGCGCCCCGTTGTGTACATGAACGCCGGCTGGTTGCGCGGCTCCGGTTAGGCCTTCTGCTCGCCGGCTGCGGGCTTCTTGGCCGGGGGCTTGCGGCGCACGGTGGGTGCGGGCGCTGCCTTGTCGGCCTGGGCCTCGGCGGTCTTGGCAGCTTCCTCGGCGCTGGCGTCCAGCTCGGCCTTCTGCTCGTCGCTGCGGGCGTGCCGGGTGCGACCGCCACCCGGGCCACCACGGGCGGGACGGCGCGGCCCGCGCTCGTCGCGGCGCTTCTCGGGCTCGGCCGCCGCCGAAAGGAACTCAGCCTTAAACTCGATGCCCTGGCCGCTTTCGCGCAGCTTGCTGCCTTCCATGCAGGCGTCAGCCAGCGAGGTCAGCACGATCTGGATGCCGCGCACGCTGTCGTCGTTACCCGGGATCACAACGTCAATGCCTTCCGGGTTGCTGTTGGTGTCCACCACAGCCACCACCGGGATGCCCAGCTTGTTCGCTTCGTGAATGGCGGTGTGTTCCTGCTTGGCGTCCACAATCACGAGGGCGCCGGGCAGGCGGTCCATGGTGCGCAGGCCGTCCAGGTTGAAGAAGATCTTGCGCTTCTCGCGGTTCACCACCGACTGGATCTTCTTGGGCATCTTCAGGGTGGCACCTGTCTCGTCCAGCTTCTCGAGCTGCTCCAGGCGCGACATGCGTTTGCGGATGGTGGCAAAGTTCGTCAGCGTGCCGCCCAGCCAGCGCTCGGCCATGAAGGCCTGGCTGGCGCGGCGGGCCTGCTCGCGCACGATGTCTTTCGCCTGGCGCTTGGTGCCCACGAACAGCACGTGGGCGCCGCCGGCCACCAGGTTACGCAGGAAGTGCCGCGCGGTGATGATGCCGCGCAGGGCTTCCTTGAGGTCAATGATGTGGATGCCGTTGCGCTTGTCGCGGATGTAGCCCGACATGCGCGGGTCCCACTTGCTGGTGCGATGCCCGAAGTGGAAGCCCGCATCAATCAGGGCTTCTGCCGAGACGGGGGGCACGCTGTCTGTCCAGCTTGCCGGGGCCTTCTCCGCGAGGATGTCCTCAATCTTCCGCTGTGCCTGTGCTTCTGCCATGTTTGCTTCCCGGGGTGCGCGCCATGGTGGGATCGTTCCAGCACGACCCCGGCCGCTGCCCCACCTAAGGGACTGCCCGGCCCCGCCGCCGGCACACGCCGGCAACCCGGAACCGAAAAAGAGGGCGGAAGTGTAACCCTGCCTGCACCCCTGTCAATGCGGCGGCTGGCAACGGCGCACGGGCAAGCTAGGCTTTTCCGGCCCGAACAGGCAGGACGTCGAAACCCCGGGTTTCTTCGTCCCGCCCGGTCCGCGCGGCTGCACGGGCCGGGCGGCAAACAGATTGATCCAAGGAGGACTGCATGTCTGGTGTAGACCGCCTGAATGTGCCCGAGTTCGAGCGCCCCATTGTCGAGCTCGAGATGAAGATTGAGTCCCGCCGCATGGACCTGGCTGAAGAGAAGGACCAGGCCCGCGCCAAGGACATCCAGGCCGAGATTGCGGACCTTGAGAAAGACCTCCGCAAGCTCATGGACAGCGTCTTTGAGAAGCTGGACCCCTGGGACCGCGTGCAGCTGTCACGCCACCCCAACCGGCCCCTGACCAGCGACTACGTCGCCGGCCTGTTCGACGACTTCCAGGAACTCAAGGGCGACCGCAGCTACAAAGACGACCCCGCCATCCTGTGCGGCTTCGGCACGCTGGAGGGCCGCAAGGTCATGGTCATGGGCCACCGCAAAGGAAAGACGCTGAAAGAGCGCTTGGAGTGCAACTTCGGGTGCGCCCACCCGGAAGGCTACCGCAAAGCCCTGCGCAAGATGAAGCTGGCCGAGAAGTTCGGCCTGCCCATTGTCAGCTTCATCAACACGCCGGGCGCCTACCCCGGTATCGAGGCCGAGGAGCGCGGCCAGAGCCACGCCATTGCCGAGAACATCCGCGAGATGAGCAACCTCAAGGTGCCCATCATTACCTTGACCATCGGCGAGGGCGGCTCAGGCGGCGCATTGGGCATCGGCGTGGGCGACCGCTACCTCATCATGGAGAACGCCTACTACAGCGTGATCAGCCCGGAAGGCTGTGCTGCCATCCTGTGGCACGACGCCAAGAAGGCCGCCGATGCCGCCCGCGTGCTGCGCCTGACCCCCAACGACCTGATCGAATTGGGGATCATGGACGAGATTGTGCCCGAGCCCTACGGAGGCGCGCACCGCGACCCGCGCAAGGCCATGGAAATCGTGAAGGCCGCGCTGCTGCGCCACCTGGGCGAGCTGACCAGCCTGGGCGTGGACGAGTTGCTGGAGAGCCGCTACCAGCGGCTGCGCGGCATGGGCAAGTACATCGAAGTTGCGGCGTAGCCTGCCGCCGACGACACAAAGCCACGCTGCGCGCTGTCGCTGATAAGTACAGAGTTCAACCCAGCCCGCGTAACTCAGGTAGCGACAAAACGTAGTGCCAGCCAGCGGCATAATCAACGCGCTAGTTCGCGGTGGATACTGTCGAGTACCTGTCGGGTTTCATTGTCGTTCGCCGGACCATCGGGAAGCGCCACGCGCCATCCGCCCGATAGGGAGTGGAGGGTTGGTCGCGGAAGGTTGTCAACGCGGGCCAGAGTTGCCGTTGTTCCCATCCAGAAGACGAACGGAACAGCCTTGCTCAGCGTGGCTTGCGAGGGCCGCTCAACAGCGCCAATCAGGCGGTTCACATCGCTCGTGAGACCATCAAACGTGTTCTCAAACATTCGCTTCAATGCGGCCGGCTTCCAAAATCGGATGCCTTTGCGACCGTTCAGTTCGCCAACGGGCAGCAAGTCCGACGACCTCAAAATGTTCTTGGAAGACAGCACAACCAGGCCGACGTCAACTTCCGCGCGTTCTACCTGCGCGTAGCCCTTCATGATGTTGTCGTGCATCGTTT
>JADLBZ010000184.1 GCA_020847415.1 Planctomycetota bacterium | reverse complement strand
CTAGCCGATGGCCTGGAAGATCAGCGAGGCAAAGGTGGTGATGGGCGCCTGCTCGCGGATGTCCTCAAAGCCGCTGCGCAGGGTGTTGATGGCGTTCAATGTGTCGTTGAACAGGGTGTCGTCCTTGAACAGTTTTCCCACGGTACCCTCGCCGCGGTTCACGCCTTCCACCAGGTCGCCGGCCTGGTCCGTCAGACGGCGCACGCTGCGCACCGTGGCCGGCGTCTCCGCCACGGCACGCTTGATGTTCTCGCCCGTCTCTTCATCGTTCAGGAGCACGCCAAAGAAGCCCTTGCCGTCGTCCACTTTCTGCACGATGGACTTGATGCTGCGCGAAGCACCCACGGTGTTGCTGCTGGCGTCTTCCACGTTGCGCACAATGTTCTTGAAGCGCATGGCCGTGTCGGCGTCCTCCAGCAGCAGCGAGGCCATGCCTTCTCCCGCGTTGATCTTGCGGGTGATTTCCTTGACGTTGGTGGTCACGCCGCGCACGTCTTCGCTGGCGAGGCGCACGTTCTCGACGGTGGCAGCCACGTCCCCTGCTACTTTTTCGTCGTACAGGATCGTGCCCACGGCGCCGCGCCCGGCGCGGATGTCCTTGACCACGGCATTGACGTCCTTGATGGTATCCACGGCGACTTCAATGCCTTCGTTGAGCTTGCCCACACCGCGTCCAGCCGCCGTGAACAGGTCCTCGACCAGCCGCCCGGGGATGGTGTCGTCCGGGTTGTGCGCCTCGTTGGCCTGCCCCAGCGACAACGCAATTGCCTTTCCGCCGAACACGCTGGCCGGGATGATCTCGGCCTCGCAATCGCGGTTGAGCTGGATCTTGGAGTCCAGCAGGATCGTTACGTCGACAGCTCCCGAGCGCGGGTCCACGTACATCTCCCGCACGCGGCCCTTGGGCACGCCGCTGATCCACACCGGCGAGTTCTGGGCCAGGCCCGCCACGCTGGGGAAGCGGATCTTGTAGGTGGCCTCGCGCATCTCCCAGGGCAGGCGCACGCTGCCGTCGCCGCCCAGCGTGAAGGCGAAGTACAACGCAATCCCCACCGCGCCGAAGAAAAGGATGCCGACGATCAGGTCCTTGCCGCTCATGCCGTCTTCTCCTCCTGCTGCGGGGCCGGTTCCTCGGCCGGGGTGTCTTCCTTGCGGGCATCGGCCAGCACCTTCTCGGCAATGGCGGCCTCGCTGCGCATGCTCTGGGCGCCCGGGGCGCGCCCGGTGAGAATGGCAGTTACGCTGCGGCGGCTCACGGCGCCCTCGGTGCCGCCCGTGATGAAATGCCGTACTTCGGGCACTTCCGAAGTACGGATCTCTTCGGGTGAGCCCATCTGGATCATGCGCCCGTGATAGAACATGCCAATGCGGTCAGCGATGGCATAAGCACTCTGCATGTCGTGGGTGACAATGATCTGGGTCATGCCCAGCTTGTTGCGCAGGGCAATGATCAGGTTGTCAATCTCGTGCGCAATTACCGGGTCCAGGCCGCTGGTCGGCTCATCATACAGCACAATCTCAGGGTCCAGGGCAATGGCGCGCGCCAGGCCTGCGCGCTTCTTCATGCCGCCTGAGATCTCGGCCGGGTACTTGGCCCGGTCTTGCCACAGGTTGACCAGCTCAAGCTTGTCGCGCACTACCTCGGCGCGGCGCTTGCGGCTCATGCGTGTGTGTTCCTGCAAGGGCAGCTCGACGTTTTCCTCAACGGTCAGCCAGGCAATCAGGGCGCCAGACTGGAACAGCACGCCAAAGCGGCGCCGCATGGTCTCCAGTTCACGCTCGTTCATGGTGGTGATCTCGTCGCCCTCGATGCGGATGGAGCCCGCATCGGGCTTCATCAGCCCCACCATGTTGCGCAGGGTGACGGACTTGCCCGTGCCCGAGTACCCGATAATCACGAAGTTCTCGCCGCGACGGACCTGGAACGACAGGCCGTCCAGTATCTGCCGACCGGCGAGCTTCTTGCACACACCGTTGAAATCCACCACCGGCCCGCGGTCGCGGATGCTGGGACTGCGCCGGCTGGTTGTGTTGTCGCTCATACGGCCCCGGAAACGAGCTTCTTGACCATCCTATAGAAGCTAGTCAGCAGGTAATTGAAAAACACGGTCAAGGTGAGGCAGATCACCACCGTGTTGCGGCTGGCGCGGCCCACGCCCACGGCGCCGCCGCTGGTGCGCATACCGTTGCTGCAGGCCACCGCGGCCGCCGAGAGATTGAACACCAGAGACTTCAGCAGGCCCCAGTAGATGTCCAGGGGCTCAGCCCCGCGCTCGGCCCAGCGCAGGAAGTCGTCGAGCTTGACGCCCAGTTGCACATAGGCCACCAGGGCGCCACCCATGATGCCCACGCAGGTGCCAAGTACGGTCAGTACCGGCCCCATTATTGCATAGGCAATCACCCGCGGCATGACGACAAAACTGGCGGGATTGATGCTCATGACCTCGAGGGCGTCAATTTCCTCGCTGACCTTCATGGTGCCGATTTCGGCCGCCATGGAAGAGCCGACGCGGGCAATCAGTACAAACGCAGTCATCCACGGCCCCAGCTCGCGCACCATGGCCGAGACGATGACCAGCGCCACCAGGTTGGTCTGCCCGAAACGTGCGAACTCGATGCCGGTCTGCAGCGCGAACACCATGCCCACCAGCAGCATGAAGAAGCAGGTGATCAGCAGTGACTGGGTGCCGATCACGTGCATCTGCGAGAAGATGGCGCGGCGGCGGCGCCACCAGTGCCCGAACAGCCCCAGGCTCTCCAGCAGCAGAACCAGCGTATAGCCGGCCCCCCGCATTGCGCTCCGGATGGGGGCCAGGATCATTCTTTGGGCCTGTCGGCAGGGGCATTGCCCGGGGCGCGAACCTTGAGGCCCCAGAACAGCCGGGTGTACCTGTCCTGCGGGCCGTGGTGGTAGCCCAGCAGCCCGTACAGCAGGTCAAAACTCTCGACATCGCCGGGCTGCGGCCCCGAGGCGTGGGGCAGGCGGTCGCGCGCCTGCTTCTCGACGTGCCAGTGGAAAAGCGGCGCCAGCGAAAGGTCAATGCGGTACGGGTCCTGCTCGTAGCTGAAGATGCGGAACAGGGCCTGCACCTGGGTTTCCTTGGGGCCGGCCTTCACGCTGAAGAAGCGAAAGAAAGGGCCGTAGGTGTTGTCGAATCTCTCACTGTTGAAGGGGAAGATCGAGAGCATCTCGAAGCTCACCGTGTCGTCCAGGTCCTTGCGGTACTTGGCCAGGGGCCAGATGCGCACCAGGTCTTTGGTGCGCACCGTGCCGTCGGGCTCGGGCAGATAGCGCTTGAAGTTGGCAAAGAACAGCGGGAACACCTGGTAACGGGTTTCTTCGTACTCGGGCAGTCTGTCCTCGAAGTACCAGAACAGCGGCCACAGCACGTTGATGGCTGTGCTGACCTGCCCGCGCCCGAAGTCGCGTACCGAGTAATCCCACAGCGGCCACAGGCGATACTGGGTGAACTGGTCGCCCTTGGCATAGCGGAACACAGGCCAGAAGGCGTCAATGATGGTGGTGTCCGTCAGGTCGGCCCGTGTGTAGCTGAACATGGGATAGTTCAGGATGAACAGCATGCTCAGGTTGGTGGTGACTGCGGTGCTGGTGTACCCGAACAGGGGGTAGACCATCAGGGCCTCGCGGGGGTACTTGCGGTCCATACTGTCGCGGTCGTAGCGGAAGATGGGCCACAGCACGCTCCAGCGGTCCGCCACGGGCACCTTCTTGGTGCCGCCGGTGATCTCATCCTTCACTTCGCGCCAGACTTCCGTGCGCGAGAACAGGGGCATGACACCATAGGTGCGATATCCCGGCCCGTAGCCCCAGCGCACGATGGGAAAAGGCAGGTAATACGTGACGCGGCCCTGGCGGCGCAGTTCCACGTACAGGGGGAACATCACGAAGCGCACTTCGTCGTTGCCAAAGACCCCCTTGAGGTTGCCGCCGAAGGGCGCCACTGCAAAGTGCGAGCCCTCGATGGTGCTCTGGCCACCGAACACCAGCGGAAAGAAGAAGTAGTCCAGCTCGCGATGCCCGGGCGCGAACGAAACGTCGTTCCACCAGAAGAAAGGCAGCAGGGAGAAGCGCGTCTCCTTGCGGCCCGGCCAGCCTGGACGCTCTCGCTCGCGGTATTGGGAGATCGGGTAGAAGAAGAGCTGCTCGCGCTGGTACTGCGACGGGTCCACGGTGTAGCTGTAGAAGGGCCGCACGCTGACGCGGCTGTAGGAGCCCCTTTTTTCGACGTCCACGAACGGTCCCAGAGCGCTGGCGCGGCTCTGGTCGCCTGGCAAGTACTGGTCCTGGTAGAAGGGCCAGGCATAGGTGCGCACGCCCGGCCGGTCAGCGCCGACAGCGCAGCCGCCAAGGCAAAGCAGCATCAGGAACAGGCCAGCCACCCGCATGGCGCCTTTGTAGTCGAGGGCCGCGCAAAAGGAAACATCCGGGCTTGTGCTCAATGCGCATTGAAGTTGGGGCGTCTATCAAGTCCACGGAGCCGCGTCAGTTCGCGATGGACGCGTGCGACACGCGCCCTCCGGGCTTTTGTCGCGCGCTGTCGCGGAAACGACCGCAGGCGTTGCCCCAAGCCCCCTCAAGTTCTGCGCTAAGCATCCAGCGGCGCGGGGGTGTCCTTCAACGGCCAGTCGGCGGGGTCTCGGACCATCTGGCCGCGCTGGGGGTTGGCCAGGATGTAGTCGCGGGCGCCACCCAGGGTCCGACGCGTCACCGGGTACTGCTTGGCACCGTCAATCCAGTCCATGGTGGGCAGTCCGCGGCGCTCCAGCCCCTGGTTAATCCGCTGCTTCACGCGGCCAATGAACGTCTCGACATCGCGCAGGGGCTGTTTGCGGCTGAACAGGATGTGGATGTGGTCCGGCATGACCATCCACACGTAAACCGTGGCGCTGCGCCGCGCGAAGTCCTCCAGCACTTCGCGCGTGACAGCCGCGTGGGTGTTGGTGGTCAGGCGGCGCGTTTCGTGCTGCCGGTTCAACATCAGCGTCACGTTGTAGTAGGCGCGTCCCTTCATCAGCAGCACCTGGGCGTGCGCTGCAGGGCCTCCAGGATGGCGGCGGCGGGCGGCGGCTCTGTGACGCGTCCGACCGGCGAAATGGTGCGGTCGGGCAGCAACCGTCGCAGCTCCAGGGCAAGCTGTCCCAGGTTGCGCTCGGCGGTGACCACATGGCGGGCGCCGGCGGCAACCCGCAGCAGCAGGCTTTCCGGGAGCGGCCAGATGCTGCCCAGCGCCAGGTGCGTCACGCGCTGGCCCGCGCCCCGTGCGGCTGTCACGGCGCTTGCCGCCGCGCGGTTGGCCAGGCCATAGCTGACCACCAGCCACTCGGCACGTCCGGGGCCCGCCCATTCGTCCAGCAGGAACAGCGTGTCCTCGGGCGACAGGCCGGCCAGCCGGGCCTGCAGGTTCAGCGCCGTGTTCTCGGCCGGGGACAATTGGTCCAGGGCCGGGATGCTTTGAACAACAGGAGCTGCGGCTTCTGCGGCCGGCAGGGCCATGTCCTCGACTTCTTCCGCAAGTAGTTCAGCCTCAATCAGCAGAACCACGGGCGCACCGTGGCGGCAGGCGAGGTTCACGGCCCGCGCAGCGAACTCGGCACACTGCTGCAGCGTGGCGGGCACCAGCAAGATGGGCGGGTAGCCGCCGGCCACGACCCAGCGAATCTGCTGGATGTCCAGCCCGGCGGGCAGACCCGCGGGGGTTGCGGCGGGGCGAACCAGCGCCACGGTGGGGGTGCGGCTGGCGTACGAAAGCAGCAGATCCGGCCCGTGTTGAGCCAGCCCCGTGCTGTCGTACTCAAGTACCTGCAACGGAAGCCGCGTCGCGGCGCCGTGCAGGACTCGCAAGGCCGCCTGCAGGCCATTGATGGAACGCGTCAGGTTGCGAGTGCTCATGGGTGCAGTTCCTCGGCTGCCTTCTCGTGCTCGCGGGCGGCCTGCTCGTTGCCGGCCCTGCGTTCCAGCTCGGCCAGTGCCAGATGAGCGTCCTTGCACTTGCCGTCGGCGGCCAAGGCGCGTTGAAACGCGCTGCGGGCATCGTCCAGGCGCCCCTCCAGGGCGCAGAAGCCCCCTTCAAGCAGGTGCGGCTCGGGCCAATCCGGACGTTTGCGCTTGGCCTCGGCCAGGTCCTTCAGCGCCGCATCGCGCTCGTTGTTCTTCCACAGCAGGCCCGAGCGCGCCAGCAGCGCCAGCACGAAGTTAGTATCCAGGCGCAGGGCCGCGTTCAGGTCCTTCAGTGCGTCCTTGGGGCGCCCAAGTCCCGTCAGCACGAGTGCCCGGTTGTAGAGCGCTTCGGCGTTGTTGGGGGCCAGCTCCAGGGCGCGCTGGTAGTGGGCCAGCGCCTTCTCGGCATTGCCGCGCAGATACACTACGCCAGCCAGGTTGTTGAACAGCGTGCTGAAAATCTCGCGGTCGGTCAGGGGTGCCAGGTACACCCTGGCTTCCACGGCTGTGGTAGAGAACCGGTGCTGGGCCCACAAGTCCAGTTCGTCGCGAGGCTCGCCGCCGGTTGTTGTTTCCACAAGAGTCTGCCACGGGGTTCCGTCGGCTTCTTTGTCCCGGTACAGCACCACGAAATGCCCCGGCAGGCGCACGCCGTGCACATCAAGCCCGGCCGCCTGCCCGAACACAAGGTAGGCCAGCGACAACGTAACACAGTAGCCCCGGCGGCTCTGCAGGACGCGATCCAGAAAGAGGTTCTCGGGGTTGGCGCCGGCGGCGTCCTGCGAGTCAAAGTGCAGGCCCAGCCGGCTGTGCACGAAGTCCACCAGGGCCAGAAGCCGTGAGCGCGGGCTGCTCCGCCGGCCCAGTTCGCGGCGCAACTCGACGCCGTACTGGTCAAACCGCGCCAGGCGCGCCTCGATGTCCAGAGTGTGGGGGGTGGCGGCGAAGTCGCCGTAGTAGTCGCGGCTGAACAAAAGCAACGCGCGCGGCAGGTCGAAGTCCGACCCTTCCAGCATTTCATCCAGTGTGGCCGGCGCGACTTCGGCTTTCGGCTGGTGCGGGCCCGTGGGGGGCGGGTCGGCGGCCGAAGGACGTCCCTGGGCGGCGCAGCCCGCCAGGGCCAGCGCGGCAAGGGCAGCCAGCCAGAGTCGTCCCATGAATGCTCCCGCGCCGCACCTGTGCGGCTACTGCTTCTCGAATGTTACGGGAACTTCCACGGTCTCTCCAGCGATGACCATGAACTGCTTGGTGACGTCCTTGTAGCCCGGCAGCTTGAGCGTGATCGTGTAGGTGTCCGGCGGCATATCCTTGATGGTGAAGGCGTTCGTGGAGGCATCTTGGGTGGCGGTGCCATCGGCGTTGAAGAAGTCCAGGAAGGTGAAGCGCTTCTTGAACACCTGGCCCTTGCTGTCCACGATCTCGTACTGCAGGTCAAAGGCCGTCTCAATGCCGATGTCCTGGTTCTGGACCACCATGCGCGCGTTGCCCGAGCTTGCAAACAGAAACTCAAGCGCCGTGGTCTGCCCCGCCTTGAACTGCACGTTCTTGTGGGTGACCGGCGTGTAGCCGGTCAGGCTCATGGTCACGGTCAGCGTGCCCTCAGGCAGATTCTTGACGCTGAACTCCTTGCTTTCGCCCAGGTTGATGCCGTTATCAAAGCCGCCCAGCGCAATGGGCTGCCCCTTCTCATCCTCGATGGTCAGGGCCGCAATCAGCCCGAAGGGCGTGTTGGGCTTGGCTTCGTCCAGTCCCTTCACCGTTCCCTTGAGCGTGGCGCCCTCCGCGGGCAGGGTCAGCACGATGCCCGAGAGGCTGGCCCGCACGTTCAGGTAGGGGCGGGTAACCATGCCGTTCTTCTCACTGCGTGCCGAAAGGCGATAGAAGCCGGGCGAAAGGCCGGTGATCTTGAACTCGCCATTCTCGGGCTTGGCGTTGTCTTCGCGCCAGACCTGCATTTCCAGGTCGCTGACCTCTTCGTCGGGGTTGGTGCTGTCCTCGCCCTCGGGGTTCACAGGGGTGGCCACCACGCGCACGCGCCCGGCCGGAACGCCGCCGCCCTCCACCTCCACGCGGCCCGAGATGGTGACCGAAACAAAATCAATGTTCACCTCAATGTCGCCGGCCTTGTCCACGCGCACGCGCTTGCGCACCAGGCTGGGCATGTTGCGGCCCTCCTGGGCAATCTGGTAGTCGCCCAGGGCCACGCTGCGGAACTCGTACTTGCCGTCCGCGTCCGTCTTCGTGTTGTTCGCGGCAAACCCGCCACGGTTTCCGCCGATGAGCACCAGCCCCTTCTCGCTGTAGGCCTGGCCGTCCAGCGTAACGCGACCATAGATGCGCGCGGTGCCGGGGCGCTGGTCGTAAATGTCAAACTGCACCCTCGCGCCGGGCTCCAGCGTCACCTTGTTCTTGGGGTTGGGCAGAAAGAACGCTGCCAGGTTGCCGTCGTTGCGCACCACCGTGTAGGTGCCCGCCGCCAGCCCGGTCAGCTCGTAGTTGCCGCTGCGGTCCGTGTAGGCTGTCCGCACGCTCAGGCTTTCCTGCCCGTTCATCATGGCGCAGGTGATGGCCGCACCGGCTACGGGCTTCTCGGCCGCGTCATAGACGCGGCCATGGATCGTGCCGCCGGTAACCAGTGAGAAGTTGTACTCCAGTTCCTCGCCTCCCTTCACCTTGAGTTCCGGGCTGGCGTGCTTCTGGTAATCGCGGCTGTTGGCTACAAGCACGTATCCGGCTGGCTTGAGGCCCTCCAGCCGGTAGGCCCCGTTGTCGTCGGTGCGGATGTTGGGGGGCACGAGGCGGCTGTCGCCGCGATCGGGCAGCGACTCGCCAAAGAAGCTCTTCATGATGAAGGAAAGCTGGCCCGGCCCGGCAGCCTCAAAGGCCGCAATGGGCACACCAGCCACGGGCTCGCCGCGCTCGTTGGTCACGCGCCCGAAAATGGCGCCTGCCAGCTCCAGGGTGATGGTCAGGTTGGCCGGGGTGCCTACTACCGTAACCGCGTCGGCTCCGCCGGTGGCGTAGCCTTGCGCTGTTGCGCCAATCCGCACGTTGCCCGGAGGCAGGCTGCCCAGCGTGAACTCACCGGCGTCGTTCGTCGCCGTCGAGATCTTGCGGGGCGGAACGCTGAGGCCCACCACCATGTCACTGCCGCGCAGGAAGTCCGTGTCGTTGTAGTAAACCGTGGCGCCCGCGATGGGCTCTGACTTCGTGTTCAACACCCGCCCGCTCACCGCACAGCCGTCTTCCAGCAGCACATCCACCCCGCTGCGGGTCTGGCCGGCGCGCACGCTGACATTACGCGAGCCCAGGGCAAAGCCCGCCGCCATGGCGCGCACGGTGAGGCCGCCCATGCCGTCGCGCCCTCCGGGTGCGCCATCGCCCATGGCGGGCGGGGCGGTCTCAAAGCGATAAAACCCGGTGTTGTCGGTGGTGGTCACGCCGTACGAGCCGCCCAGCACCGTGCCCAGGTCGACCGTTGCGCCTGGAATGGGCGACTTGTCGGATTTCTTGAGCACGTGGCCTTCTATGATGCCCGCGCGCGACAGGACAAACGGCAGCAGCTCGTAGTTGGCGTACTCGGCCAGCTCCATTTCCTGCGTGTCACGGGTAAGAGGGTTCAGCTCGTTGGCCATCCATCCCTTCTTCGTGGCGGTGACCAGGTAGCGCCCTGGGGCGACGCGCTCAATGGCGAACTGCCCCTGGGCGTCGCTGATGATGGGTCGCACACGGCCCAAAAGGCGCCCCAGGCGCTGGAGTCGCGCGTCGCTGCGGGCGCCCACGTCAATGCGAACGCCTTCCAGGGGCTTGCTGTCCTCCGCGCCAATCACGACGCCAAAGGCACGGGCGACATCAAACACCTGTACAATCAGGCCTTCGACGGGTTTGTCCTTCTTCACAGTGAACGTCTCGCTGGCGGTGATTGCCTTGTTCTCCATGAGACAGGCCACGAAGTAGGTGCCTTCCTCGAACAGTTCGCACTCGAACGAGAAGCGACCTTCCCCGTCTGAGATTGCGGTGGGGCCGGTGGCAGCCTCGGCGTTCTCGTCCAGCAGGGTGACTGTGATGCCCTCCAGGGGCGAGCCTTCGTAGTCCACCGTGATGCCCGCCACCCTGGCCACGGTCAGCAGCTTGGCTGCAGGCGGGGTCGGCGTGGGCTCAGCGGGCTGTGTTGGCTGGGTGGTCCCGGGGCTGGATTTGCCGGCATCGCTGCCGCCCTGATCCGGCGCTGATGGCTCTCGGTTGGAGGGCGGGGCCTCGTTTGAAGCACCGCTGGTCAGGCGCGGCTGGTTGTCGTGGGTGGGGCCGGAGTCCTGCAGCAAAATGAAGGCCGCGATCAGGGCCACCAGCACAAGCGCCGCACCGGCAGCCAGAAGCGAAGTCCGTTGGTTGCTCATGGTCTCGTCCGTCGTTTACAGGCATAGTACCGGACAGCCGCTGAACCTCACGGGGTTTTGCCGGAACGGCGTGCGCGGCAAGTGCTTGCGCCGGCCCGGACGTTGCTGCTATGCCGCCGCAAGACAGGCGGCATCGGCACGACTGCTACAGCTCGTCGATCAGGCAGTCAATCACGTCGTTGCCCAGCTGGCGGAAGGCCTTGGAAAGCTCGCCGTGCAGGTCGCCGGTGCCGTGGCGGATCTGGCTGCGGATCACCTGTGCCACCAGCTTGACGCCCGAGCTGTACTCGTCCCACCGGGTGGCAAATGCCGCCTTGGCCCGCGTTCGCAGGCCGGCCTTGTCTCGCACGTTCATGGCTGACTCCGGTTTGCCGCGGGGCATGCCGACCCGGCTGCTGCCGGGGCTTGCACCGCGCCAGCCGCAGTCCTGCGCGCTTACCCCGCAATGGCGTCGCGCACCACTTTCAACGACTTGTCGAGCAACTCGCGGGCTTCTTTCTCAAAGGCCTCGGCCCGGGCGCCGTACTCGGCGCGAAATGCCGTGTCTTCGATGCCGGGCAGGTTGATGCGCATGTTCTGCACGGCAGCGCAGATGCTTGCATACAGGCTCAGGGCACCCACACCGCAGTCGCTGATGGCGTGCTTGTTGCCCACCAGGGCCACCTGGTACAGGTGCCGGAACGCCTCCACGCCCATCGCCGCGGTCTTGTCGGGCGTCAGGGTCGCGCCCTTCAGGGCCTTCTGCATGGCCACCTTGCGGGCGGCCTTCTGCTCGTCGGTGTCCTTGGGCAGCTTGCCGGCATCGCCAAAGGCCTCAAAGGCCTGCGCGTCCTCGGCGAAAAGGGCCAGCATCTTGGGCCGCATCGGGGTAAGGGCCCCCAGTTCGGCCTTCACCTTGTCCTGCACGTCGGCGTACTTCTTCTTGCCCACGGTCAGGTTGCCCACCATCTCGCCCAGCGCAATGCCGATGGCACCCAGCACCGCCGCGGCGGCCCCGCCGCCGGGGGTGGGGGAGTCCGAGGCCAGCGCGTCCAGGAAGTGCCCGACCTGCGTCATGTACGGAAATTTGCTCATGCCCAGTTTCTCTTCAATGATCTGGTTGGCGGGGTTGAAGTTCTTGATCTTCAGCGCTGCGCCCGCATTTGCCGGCAGCGCTGCCTGGGGCACCAGCCCCACAAGCTCGCTCTCGCGGATGGCCACGCCTTGCTTGCCCGCCAGCTCGCGAATGCGCTCAAATACTTGCTCCGGCGAAGTCTTGCGAAAGTCCAGCAGGTTCATGCTGACCTGCACGCAACCCTCGGCGGCAAGCTCAAAACCCATGGCTTGCACGCCTGGCAGGCCGCCGTCCTTCTCGCGGATGGCCTTGGCAATGGCCTTGGCCAGCTTCAGGTCGCGTGATTCCAGGTTCACGTTGTAGGCCACCAGAAAGAACCGCGCGCCCACGGCTGTCGCACCCGCGGATTCATGCAGCCGCGCGGGCCCGAAGTCCGGTTTGCGTGCGGCGTTCGTGGGCACCTCTTCGCGCAGGCCTTCAAACTCGCCCTGGCGCACGTCGGCAAGCTTGCGGCGCGACTCCTGGCGCGCGGCCTCCGCGTACAAGTACGTGGGGATGTCCAGCTCGCGGGCGATGCGCTCAGCCACCTGTTCTGCGAGACGGGCGCAATCCTGCATGGTGCATCCCTGGACCGGGATAAATGGCACCACGTCGGTAGCACCCATGCGGGGGTGTTCGCCCTGGTGCTGGCGCAGGTCAATCAGATCACGGGCGCGGGCGGCGCAGCGGAAGGCGGCCTCGGCCACGGCGCCGGGCTCGCCGGCGAAGGTAATCACGCTGCGGTTGTGGTCAGGGTCGCTCTCGCTCCCCAGCAGAGTGACGCCGGGCACGTCCGTGATCGCGGCCACGATTCGGGCCACGATATCCTTGCGCCGGCCCTCGCTGAAATTGGGCACGCACTCGACAATAGCCATGGAAGACTCCCGGATGTGAGCGGGAGTATGCCGCGCGCGGCAGCACGATCAAGCTCGCTGGCAAGAGGTGTGTCAATAAACTAGACTCGTGCCCTTGGGGGTTCACGGTGATTCCGCAGGCCTGGCAACAGTACTTCGCCCACCAGCAGCAAGAGCGCACGCAGCACCAGCAGGTGCGCAAACTGCGCAACATGCGCCACATGGGCCACATGGGCGGCATGCGCGTGCAGGTGGGCTCGCGCGAACTGGTCAACTTCAGCAGCAACGACTACCTGGGCTTGGCTGGCGACCTCCGCATTGCTGAGGCAGCCGCCAGTGCCGCCGGCAGGTACGGGTGGGGCACCGGCGCCTCGCGGCTGGTGTGCGGCACGTCCATGCTGCACCAGAAGCTGGAAACGGAGCTGGCGCGCTTCCGCGGGACAGAGGCGGCGCTGGTGTTCGGCTCGGGGTATGTGGCCAACCTGGGCGTGCTGTCTGCCCTGCTGGACAAGGGCGACGTGGTGCTTTCAGATGCCATGAACCACGCCAGCATCGTGGCAGGGTGCAAGCTTTCCGGCGCCGAAGTGCGCATCTTTGACCACCGCAACTACGACGACCTGGAGCGGCGCATTGCTACTGCTGCCGGCCGCAAGAAGCTGGTGGTCACGGACAGCCTGTTCAGCATTGACGGCGACCTGGCAGAGATTCCACGACTGCTGAAGATCTGCGACCGCAACGGCGCCCTGCTGGTGGTGGACGATGCCCACGCCAACGGGTGCATGGGCAAGAAGGGCCGTGGCGTGGCCGAGATGCAGGCCGTCGCCACGCAAGTACCCGTCACGGTGGGCACCTTCAGCAAGGCACTGGGCAGCTACGGCGGCTTTGTGGCGTGCAGCGAGCAGGTGCGCGAGCACCTGGTGAATCACTCGCGCCCGTTCATCTACACCACCTCGCTGCCGGTGGCGCTGGCGGCTGCCAACATTGAAGCCCTGCGTATTGTGCGCGAAGAAGGCGAGACCCTGCGCCAGAAGTTGGCGCAACAAACACGCCTGCTGCGCACCAAGCTGGAGGCCGCAGACTTCAAGCTGACCGGCCATCATCACATCATCGGCCTTCGGGTGGGCGACTCGGATCGCGCGCTGTTCATGGGCGAAGAGATGGAGCGCCAGGGCCTGCTGGTCTATCCCATGCGCTGGCCGACCGTGCCGCACGGCCACGACACGCTGCGCATGTCGGTCTCGGCGGCGCACACAGATGACGACCTGTACCGGCTGGTGCAGGCCTTGAAAATCGCCCGCGACCACTGCGCCGGGCGAACCACCACAGCCGTGTCCAAGCGCGAGGCCAAGCGGCCCACGCACCAGTCCTTGGACGCAGCCGACCTGGCGGACCTGATGGAAGCCGGCGATGCCGGTGCGCCGGCGCCGGAAAGCAACCTGTTCGATGACCACGGCGACCTGTCTGCGCCGATTTCTGCCGTGGACAGCGCGCGCCACTCCACCGCCAGTTCCGGCTCGGGCGAGATGCTCGCGGTCAGCACATCAGGCCCCGGCGACACGATGATCCCGTCCGGTCCAGCCTCCGCTGCACCCGCGCCCGCCGAGCAGGCCGCCGCCGCAGTTCCAGCCCTGCCGGCGCCGTCTGCGGACGCGACGGCCCAGCCCATTGTCGTTGCCCCCGCGCCTGTTGAGGCCGTGGCAGCCACGCTCCTTTCTGCGGCTGCGGAGGTTGCGCCAGAGCCGGCGCAACCTGCGCCGGAAGCTGCACCCACGGCCCCGGCGCCCGCAGTTGCCACGCCTGCCGAGGTACCGGTCTCAGGCTTGGACTCACCCGCTGGCACGTCCCCGGCAGTTTCCGCCTCCGAGACATCTCCTGCGACCGGCCCGGCAGCTCCCGTAACGCCGGTGGTTGAACTGACCGCGACCGTGCTGGACGCCGACGATGACGGGGACGAAACCCAGCACAGGGGCGGCAGCGGCGATACGCTGGCGCCCGAGCATGTCGAACTGGCGGACCCCGTGATTGCCGACATCGAGGGCGGTACCCGCCGTCGCGACAAGAAGGCCAAGCGCCGTACCAGGGCCCTCACGCGCACCATCAAGAAGCAGCGCCACGGCTAGCCGTTTGGCGCTTGACCTGCGCCGCGAATCTGCGAACCTGACTGGGCTGCCGAACCCTGCGGCGGCACCGGGGTCAACCCCTTGCGGGGATTTGCCATGCGGAAGTTTGCCTGCCTTGTGCTCGCTGCTGTGGGCGCTTTGCCTTTCTTTGTGCGTACCAGTGCCCAGGAGCCTCCCAAGGCCGAAGCTCCGGCACTCTTCAACACCTACGACGAACTGTTTGATTCGTTTGAGAAGCGCCGCCAGGTGCTGGTCACACGGCTCGAGCGCCTGCAGGAGAAGGAGCGCGTTGAGCCCGCCGAGCTGCAGGCCGTGGAGTCCGAGCTGCGCGCCCTGGACCGCGAGTACACCGCCGCCCTGCGCGCGTACATTGCCGCCAAGCCCGCCGCAAGCGACGTGATGCCCGCGCGGTTTGAGCTGGCCGTGGCGCTTTCCCGGCTGGACGAGAACCTGGACGAGGCCGTCAAGGCGGCAGACGATTTCATGGCCAACCACGGCAACGCCGAGTTGGCCGCCGACATGCGCTTCTTGCGCGCACAGACGCTGTTCCGCATGGAAGGGCGCGAGCAGGACGCCCTGCAGGCCTTTGAGCAGTTCATCGAGAAACACCCCGAACGCGAGGATGCCGACGCCGCACGCATGATGCGCGTGCGAACGCTGCTCTTCCTGGATCGCGTCGAAGACGCCAAGCGCAGCCTGAAGATGTTGCTGGACACGGACCGCGTGAAAAAGGACTCCGACGCGGTCGAGTTCCTGCAGCGCCAACTGGCCAACCTGGACTGGGTGGGGCGCGAGCTGCCTGCCTTTGCCGCTGTGGACACGGCGGGACAGGCCGCGGCCGGCGGCGATTTTGCGGGCAAGCCCCTGTTGCTCTTCGTGTGGGACAGCACCAGCGGCGCCTGCCTGGGTGAGCTGCCGTATGTTCAGGAGGCCGCCAGGCGCCACGAGGGCCGGGTGGCTGTGCTGGGCATCGGCGTCAACGAGAGCAAGGCCGGGTTCGAGCAGTTCCTGGCCAAGGGCGAGGTCAAGTTCCGCAATGTCTGGATTGACCGCGAGCAGGAAAACTCGCTGGTGAAGAAGCTGAACGTCTCCCTGATCCCCTTCAATGTGCTGGTGGACGCAGCCGGCAAGGTCTATCGCTATGACGTACGTTCCGACGACCTGCTGCGCTACGCCGCACGCCTGAACAGGTAGAGCCTGTTTGGAAGCTCGTGGCACCGCGTGCGTTTTGCGCTGCGGCTGCCTACAATCCAGCCATGCCGGAATTCACGCCCCGAAAGCTGGACTGCCCTGTCTGCCGCCACGGCTTTGAGTCGCGGCTGGTAACGGGCTTCCGCATTGGCGAAAAAGAGGCCGACTTCTGCCCGCGCTACCTTGACGGCAACCCGCTGCCCGAGTTCCTGCATGTGTGCCCGCAGTGCGGGTTCGTGGGCTTTGAGGCCGACTTCAAGGCCTGGGACGATGCCGGGAGAGTCGAGCGTGTTCGCACCCTGTTGAACGGCTTTCACTGGCAGCAGGGCCAGGCGCTGCTCGGCGCTGAGCGCTTCCGGCGGGCTGCGCTGATCGGCATCTACGCAGGCAAACGCAGCGCCGAGGTGGCCGACCTGTACTTGCAGGCCACCTGGTGCAGCCGCATGGAAGGCGAGCCCGACGAAGAGCAGAAGAACGCGCGGCGCAAGGCGGTGAAGTACTTTGAGTTGGCCCTGGCCGCCGAGGAGTTCAGCACCGACGATCTGCCGGTGGTGCATTACCTGGTGGGGGAGCTGTGCCGTCGTTTGGGTGAAGTCAAGAAGGCGCTGAAGTACTTTGCCCGGCTTGATGAGCTCGATCATGTCGAGCCTTGGCTGTTGGAGTGGCGCGACCGCCAGAAGGCCCTGCTGAAGGAGTGATTCCGCGCAACCACTGGCCCATGACGGGGTAGTATGACCCGGCGCACAAACAGAAGGACAGGTCATGAAGACGATTCTTGCAGCGGTGGTGGCGGGCGTGATCGGCAGCGGCGCAACAGTTGCAGCGCTTACTACGGGGCTCGTGGCGTTGCCGGCGTCAGATACGCCGGCCAATCAGCCACGCGTTGCGGCGGCTGATCCGGCGGAAAGCACAGCCGCCACCGGCGGCGATGTAACGGCTGAACTTGCTTCCCTGCGCGCTGAACTGCAGGCCCTTCGCGCGACGCAAGAACAAGCCCAGCCGGCCGCGCCGGCGGCCATAGACATGGACGCGTTGGTCAAGACTGTTCGCGAAGAACTAAAGAAGGACGTGATAGCGGCTCCGGCGAGCCCCGCCGGAGTGACGGGCTCCACATCCGTGCCGGCACAGCCGGCGGACCCGAACTTTGACACCGCGGTGCGCGGCGTTATCGAGCGCATGCAGGCCGAGCAAGCCGAAACCCGCCGGCTGGGGCGCCAGGCGGAGCGCGTCAGCGAGTTGGAGACTGCCAAGCAGCGCGTCGCTGAGACGATTCCCAAGTTCGTGGAAAGCCAGGCTCAGCGCATGAACCTGACCCCAGAGCAAGTAACGGCGGTCTCAAACACGCTGGTCGGGCACTTGCAGGCCCGGGCGGACCTGGCCAGCGAACGGCAAGGCCTGCGCATTGACGACCAGCAGGTGGACGATGAGGCGTTCAAGGCACGCTTTGAACAGCTGGACCAGGCCACGCTGGCTGCTCTGGGCACATCCGTGGACGCAGCCACTGCCGACAGCCTGCTGAAGGCTGCCAACCGCGCAGGTGAAGGGGGCGGCCGCAACGAGCCGCGCGGCCCACAAGGCCGGCGCGGGCGGTAAGGCAAGGCGCATCGTGACAGGCAACCGGCCCCCGCCTTTGAGCGGGGACTGCTGTTACGTGAACAGGGACCTGCTGGCGCCGGGTCGGCGAAAGGCGGCTGTACTCAGTTCCGGCCCGTGCTCCGCCAGCCCGTGCTTGCGCCGGGAAACAGCAAGAAGCTTCGATATCGCCGCGGCCCTGGTGCCCTCACCCTTCATGCGGGTGCAGAACCGGCTGTCGTTCAGCTCGCCGCCGCGCAACTCGCGCAGGCGGCGCAGCACTTTCTCGGCCGCCTGGGGCACATGCACTTGCAGCCAGTTGGTAAACACGTCGGCAACGGCGTGCGGCAGGCGCAGCACCATGCCGCCGGCCCAGCGCGCCCCCGCCGCGCGGGCAGCCGCCATGATGGCAGGTATCTCGTGGTCGTTCAGGCCCGGAATCACGGGGGCGATGTTCACGCCCACGGGAACGCCGGCTTCGGCAAGCTCCCGAACCGCCTGCAGCCGTCGCGCACTGGTGGAAGTACGCGGCTCAAGTTTGCCGCGCAGGTCTTCGTCCAGCGTGGTCATGGAAATGGCCGCCGCCGCCGCGCCATGGCGCGCCAGTTCTGCCAGCAGGTCCGCGTCGCGCGTGACCAGCGCGTTCTTGGTGATCACGCCCACCGGGTTGCGGAACTCCGCCAGTACTTCAAGAACGCCGCGAGTGATGCGCAGGCGCGATTCGACGGGTTGGTACGCATCAGTGGCGCCGCACAGGGCCAGCCGCGTAGGCTGGTACGAGGGCGCAGCCAGCTCGTGGCGCAGCAGCTTCGGGGCGCGGGTCTTCACCAGGATGCGCGTCTCGAAATCCAACCCGGCCGAGTAGCCCAGATACTCGTGGTATTGCCGGGCAAAGCAGTACGCGCAACCGTGTTCGCAGCCGCGGTAAGGGTTGATGCCGGCCTCGAAGGGGATGTCCGGGCTGTTGTTCCACGAGAGGATGCTGCGGCTGTCATCTTCGAAGAACTCGGTGCGCGGGTTGGCGTCGGCGGCCTCCGCGGCGTCCCATTGCACATGCAGCCGCTGGAAGCGGTTGGGCGGGTTCAGCGCCGTACCGCGGCCGTGTAGGGCAGCAAGTGAGGGAGGCGCATTCATGTTGGAGAGCCTAACAAACCCTGCGACAGGGGCGGCTACTCGAGCTTCTTGCCTGCCTGGGCCAGGAGGGGCCCTGCGTTGACCGAGCTGACCCACTGCCCCCCCATGGTGCGGCCCACCGGCGGCAGCACGAATCCCGCCAGTCGCTCGCCGGCCAGCGCGGCAAAGCCCTCGCTGATGACCCCCTGAAAGCGCAGCTCGCCGTCCCAGCCCGCCGGCCAGCCGGTGTTGTCAAAGCCAGCCAACAGCAGGTCGTGGTTGGGCGGAAGGGACTCGGACAGCGGCAGAACTACGGGGCCGTCGTAGCTGGTGCCGCGGGCCAGCAGGACAGCCAGATCGGCGTCGCGCTCCAGCAGGACCAGGCTGTGCAGGGCTCCGCCGGCAAGCTCCAGGCGCGCGCGCTGGGCCACCAGTTCGCCGTCGTGGGCCAACAGCCAGGCCGGCGCCAGCACCAGCAACTCGCCGGCCGTCCGCCGCTGCAACACGGCACCCGCCGATTTCCGCGACACTTCGCGAACGTCTTCTTGCCCCTCACGCAGGGTGGTCACGGCGCGGACTTCACAAAGCCACATGGGCCGCGTTTCCAGCCGTCGGGGCGAGGGCAGGGGCATCTCCGATGGCGCGAGCTCCGGCCGGGCTGCCTGCGCAATGAAGCTGGCCTTCGGCAGGGCCGGCGCGCCGGCATCGGGAGGCGAGTCGAAACAGAGCAGGTCGTCCCCGGCCGCTTCCTGCACCCAGAAGCGGCTACCCTGGCGCAGCAGGGGCGCATGAACAGGCTCCAACCGCGCTGTGGCCAGGTTGCCGGCCACGTCGTCAACGCGGCCGACTACTTTGT
>JADLBZ010000183.1 GCA_020847415.1 Planctomycetota bacterium | reverse complement strand
GTCGAGATGGAAGTGCGCGAGCTGCTGAGCACGTACGACTTCCCCGGCGACGACACCCCCATCATCAAAGGCAGCGCCAAGCTCGCGATGGAAGGCGACAAGGGCGACCTCGGCGAACAAGCCATCATGCGCCTGGCCGACGCGCTGGACAGCTACATCCCCACGCCTGAGCGCGCGGTCGACGGCGCCTTCCTGATGCCCGTGGAAGACGTGTTCTCCATCTCGGGCCGCGGCACTGTGGCAACCGGCCGTATTGAGCGTGGTCGCGCCCGCACCGGCGACAACGTCGAGATCGTGGGCCTCCAGGAGCATTCCACCAAGAGCATCATCACCGGCGTCGAGATGTTCCAGAAGACGCTGGATGAAGGCCGCGCCGGCGACAACGTCGGCCTGCTGCTGCGCGGCGTGGAGAAGAAGGATATCGAGCGCGGCATGGTGGTGTGCGCCCCGGGCAGCATCAAGCCCCACACCGAATTTGAGTGCCAGTGCTATATCCTGACCAAGGAAGAAGGCGGTCGCCACACGCCGTTCTTCGGCGGCTATCGCCCGCAGTTCTACTTCCGCACCACGGACGTGACCGGCTCCTGCGACCTGCTGGGCGGCGCGGAAATGGTGATGCCTGGCGACACCGTGAAGCTCTCGGTCAAGCTGGGCAAGCCCATCGCCATGGAAGAAGGCGCCAGCTTCGCCATCCGCGAAGGCGGCCGCACGGTGGGTGCAGGCAAGGTCACCAAGGTGCTGAAGTAGTCGTTTCCGCCACGGCGGTAACGGCGGCACCCGGAAGTTGTGGCTGTTCCCCGGCACGGATTTGTGGCGGGGCGGACAGGAAAGTAACAGGCAGGCCCGCGGCGGGCTATCCCCGCTGCGGGCCGGGCCTGCGGAAAGCACCGAGGTAGACCATGGCAGGCGAGAATCGCGAATACGTGTTCATGGAATGCACCGAGACGGGCATGCGGTATTACCGCACGCAAAAGCGCGTCAAGGGCCAGAACATCAAGAAGATCGAGCTGAAGAAGTACAACCCGAAGCTGCGCAAGCACACCGTGCACAAGGAAAAGAAGAAGTAGTTTGCACGGGCAGTGCCTGGTCGAGAACGTTGAGCTGCAGGCAGGCCTGGCGGGTGTTTGCCGGCGCCGGCGCTCCGGGATCGAAAGCGTGCGCAAGACAGTACGGCGGTAGCTCAACTGGCAGAGCAGCGGTTTCCAAAACCGCAGGTTGGGGGTTCGATTCCCTCCCGCCGTGCCAGGATTTTGCGCCCGGCTGCAGTAGCAGCCCGGCGAATGAAGGATGCAGGGGCAGGAGAGGCAGATGGCGCTGCTGGAAACTTATCGTCGCGGAGCGGGCCGCACATCCCGTAACGTGGCCAGCGTTTCGATGCTCCTTGCCCTTGCGTGGGCCTGCTACGCCCTGATGGACTACGGCAACACGCGCCTGGACCGTCTGCTTGGCAACGAGGACCCGTTCTTTGGCCGCACGCTGTTTTCCGGCGGCACCATGACGGACTGGTTCACGCCCAGCTTCATCCTGGCGCTGGTGCTGTTCGGCGTCGGCCTGCTGGCCATGCGCACGTGGCTGAACCGCCCGCGCTTTGCCGACCTGCTGATCGAGACCGAGGCCGAGCTCAAGCGCGTGCGCTGGGCACCCCGGTCCGAGGCTACCCGGGCCACCGGCGTGGTGCTGTATTTTGTGCTGTGGTTTGCGGTGATCATGCTGGTGTATGACCTGACCTTCAGCATGGGCATCGGCCTGATGCAGGGACAAAGCTGGAAAGAGGCCGGCTGGGGCAGACTTGCCTCGATGGTACTGCGCCTGGATCCACCGAAGAGCGACGCGAAGACGGATACGAGCAAGTAGCGACGAGGGCGTGAGAGGCCGGACCCATGAAGAAGTGGTATGTGCTGCGGGTACAAAGCTCGCGCGAGGAGAAGATCCAGGAGAACCTGCAAAAGCGCGTCAAGGCGCGCGGGCTGGAGACGCTGTTTGACCGCATGGTGATCCCCACCGAAACGGTGCAGGAGATCAAGGGCGGCAAGAAGCGCGAGCGCAAGCGCAAGGTTTATCCCGGCTACATCTACCTCGAGATCGAGACCGAAGAGGACAACCGCGAGAACGCCGAGCAGCGCTGGCACATCAACGGTGATGCCTACCACTTGATTCGCGAGACTCCCGGCGTGGGCGACTTTGTGGGCGACCGCAACCAGCCCGTGCCCATGAGCGAAGACGACGTGCACAAGATCCTGCGCCTCTCCGAGCCCGCTGTGGAAGGCGAAGAGAAGGTGGTCAAGGTCGAGTTCAGCAAGACGGACCACGTGAAGATCAAGGACGGTCCTTTTGACGGCTTTGAGGGCATGGTTGAGGAAGTGGACCCGGAGAAGGGTCGCGTGCAGGTAGTGGTGACGATTTTCGGGCGCGCCACGCCCGTGGAGCTTGAGTACTGGCAGGTCGAGAAGGTCTAGTCGAGAAGACTTAGAGGGCTTGCCGCAGGGCGGGTTGCCCCGCATGACGGCCGGAGGCTGAAGCCGATTGCACGGCCGAAAGGAATGAGGACATGGATATCACCGCGAAAGTGAAGCTGCAGTGCCCCGGCGGCCAGGCCACCCCGGCCCCGCCGGTTGGACCGGCCCTGGGCCAGCACGGCGTGAACATCGCCGACTTCGTGAAGCGCTTCAACGACCAGACGCGCGACCGTATGGGACTGGTGCTGCCGGTCGAGATCTCGATCTTCAAGAACCGCACGTTCACGTTCATCATCAAGAGCCCGCCGGCCTCGGTGCTGATCAAGAACGAGCTGAAGCTGAAGGCCGGCGCCAAGACCCCCGGCCGCGAGTCCGTGGGCAAGATCACCCAGGAGCAGCTCGAGAAGATCGCCAAGGTGAAGCTGAACGACCTGAACGCCGGCAGCATTGAGGCTGCCAAGCGCATGATCGCCGGCACGGCGCGCGCCATGGGCGTGAAGGTTGAGGGATAGTCGACGGATCGTCGCAGGACCGTTTGGAAGCAGCAGGACTTTCTATCACGGAAAACCGCCCGGCGGGCTGTCGGCAGGGCGGACAACGGCAGGAGACAGCGCAACAAGGGACTGCCAAGGAGGCTGGATGGCAAAAGTAAAACGCAGCAAGCGGTACCGGGAGGCCGCCAAGGCCGTGGACGCGGGCAAGCGCTACTCGCTGGACGAGGCGTTTGTGGTCCTGGCCAAATTCCCCAAGGCGAAGTTTGACGAGACCGTCAACGTCGCCGTGAAACTGAACGTGGACCCCAAGAAGGCGGACCAGAACCTGCGCGGAGCCATTTCCCTGCCCCACGGCACGGGCAAGTCGGCGCGGGTGATCGTGTTCGTCGAAGGCGACCAGGCCGACAAGTGCAAGACGGCCGGTGCTGTTGCGGTGGGCGGAGCCGAGCTGGCCAAGAAGATTGAGGACGGCTGGCTTGATTTCGACAAGGCCATCGCGCACCCCAGCCAGATGCGCCACGTGGGCAAGCTTGGCAAGATCCTCGGCCCCAAGAACCTGATGCCCACCCCCAAGGCGGGCACGGTGACCGAGGATGTGGTCACGGCAGTCAAGGAGTTCGCCGGCGGCAAGCTGGAGTTCCGCACCGATGCCGGCGGCAACGTGCACCTCTCGGTGGGCAAGCGCAGTTTTACAGCCGGCAAGCTGGCTGAAAACCTGCGCCACGTGCTGCAGCACCTGCAAGGTCTGCGGCCGACCACTGTGAAGGGCCACTTCATTGAGCGCGTCAGCGTTGCGGGCAGCATGACGCCGGGCATCAACGTGGCTGTGGAAGCGGCCCCGGTGGAATAAGGAGAACGCATGCCCAACGAGTTGAACACAATGCTGGCCGAGCAGTACAAGGCCGACCTGGGAACCCTGGACAACGTCGTAGCCATTGATCCCAGCGGCCTGGACAGCGAGAAGATGGCGGAGTTCCGCAAGAAGCTGCGGGAGTCCAAGCTCAGCATGGAGGTCGTGAAGAACCGTATCGCGGTGCACGCCCTGAAGGAAACCGGGCTCAATCCGCTGGTCACGAACAAGCTGGGCGAGTCCGTGTTTGCCGGCACCACCGGCCTGATCTTTGGCGGCGAAGGAGCCATTGACGCTGCCAAGTTCACCACCCGGTGGATGACGGACCACAAGGACACGATCAAGGTCAAGGGCGGCCAGATGGGCCCCGACGTCTTCGACGCCTCGGGAGTTGCCCAGATTGCCACCCTGCCCGGCAAGAAGGAGCTGCTGTCGCAGATGGCCGCAGGCTTTGCCGCGCTGCCGCAGAAGCTGGCCGCCACGATGCAGGCGGGCTACTCGAAGCTGCTGTGGGGCTTTGCCGCGCTGGAAGAGAAACTGGCCAAGGCAGGCAAGTAGCCGGGCAGACGGTAAGGAAGTGCGCAGTACACAAACACATTGGATTTTGGATTTGGGTTCTGGAATGGTGCCAGGATCGGAGTCCAAAGGTTGAAGGGAAAAGGGTTGCGGGAGCAGGATCGCGGATCGCGGGGTGAAGACCCAGAATCCGGAATCCAAAATCCAACGACGCAACCCCGGTTCAGGAGCATAGGAATGGCTATCGCTGAGAAGCTGCAGAAGGTTCTGGACGAGGTCGGCACATGGAGCCTGCTCGAAGTCCGTGACTTCGTGAAGGCGTTTGAAGAGAAGTTCGAGGTCAAGGCACAGGCCGCCGTGGCCGTTGCCGCTGGTCCCGCCGCCGGCGGTGCCGCCGCAGCCCCTGCCGCTGCCGCCAAGACCGAGTTCAACGTGGTGCTGACCGGCATCACCGACGACGCCAAGAAGATCCCCGTGATCAAGGTGGTCCGCGAGATCACCGGCCTGGGCCTGGCCGAGGCCAAGAAGCTCGTGGAAGAGGCGCCCAAGCCCGTGAAGGAAAACGTGGGCAAGGCCGACGCCGAGGCCATGAAGAAGAAGCTGGAAGAGGCCGGCGGCAAGGTCGAGTTGAAGTAGTTTCGCACCTGTCGGGAGGGGGTTCTGCCCCCTCCCGGCGGGCGGCTGCCAGCCGGGCCGCCTGAATACAACAGAATCTGACCTGCGCAATCAGATGGTGACCTGCCGGCCCACGGGGAAGTCCGGCAACTCACCGGGAACGCGCAGCGAAGGGAAAGAGGACACCTGGTTCCCCGCCAGGCGGTCCCTTTTTGCGTTTGGCGGCCCAGCCGCCTTGCGAGTTACGGACACGCGCCCACGGGGCGCAAGGACGATCATGCCCATCTATCAGGATACGACTCCGCTGCGCCGCTTCGGCCGCGCTGCGGGCCTGGTTGAGCTGCCGAACCTGGTCCAGCTTCAGACCGACAGCTATGCGCGCTTTCTGCAGGCCGACGTGCCGCAGGGCAAGCGCCAGAAATTCGGGCTGCAGTCGGTGATTGACGAGATCTTCCCGATCTACAGCTACGACAAGACCATGGGCATCGAGTTCCTGAGCTACGAACTCGGCGAGTCCCGTTACACCGCCGACGAGTGCCGGGCGCTCAAGCTGACCTACGGCACGCCGCTGGTTATCAAGATGCGGCTTAACCGCGACGGCCAGTCGGTGGACGAGGACGTGTACCTGGGCGAGCTGCCGCTGATGATCGGCGGCGGCGAGTTCATCATCAACGGCGCCGAGCGCGTGATCGTGAACCAGCTCCACCGCTCCCCGGGCGTGGACTTCGGTTTCGATCTCTCCGCCGACAACCGCAAGATGCACCAGTGCTGGAACATCCCCGAGCGCGGGAGCTGGATTGAGCTGGCGGTGACCAAGAAGGACACGCTCAGCATCCGCATTGACCAGAGCGGCAAGTTCAGCGCGATGACCTTCTTCCGCGCCATGAGCCCGGACCTCAGCACCAACGAGGCCATCATCCGCCAGTTCTATGAGACCACCACGGTCAAGAACGGCCCCGCGGCGGTTAAGGCGCTCTCCAACCGCTACGCGGTGGGCGATGTCGTTGACCCGGAGACCGGCGAGATCCTGGCGGAAGGCGCCACCCTTATTTCCGGCGACCTGGCCAAGGTCATCAGCGCCAACAAGAACATCAAGGACGTCGAGGTCATCAAGGAGGTCACCGACCCCCTGATCCTGAACAGCCTGCAGGAAGACCCGACCACCAGCCAGGACGAGGCGCTGGAGCGCATCTACCTGCGGCTGCGCCCCGGCAACCCCGTCAACAAGGAAAAGGCCAGCGCGCTGTTCCATGAGAAGTTCTACGACGACACGCGCTATCGCCTGGGTCGCGTGGGCCGCTTCCGCCTGAACCGCAAGTTCGGCAGCCAGATTGACGAGAACCTGCAGAGCCTGATGCCGGAAGACATCAAGCACTGCGTGGATTACATCCTGCGGCTGCGCCAGCCCAACTCTGGCGCCGTGGTGGACGACATTGACCACCTGGGCAACCGCCGCGTGAAGACCATTGACGAGCTGGTCTGCGACGAGCTGCGCAAGGGCTTCCTGAAGATGAAGAAGAACGTCCAGGAGCGCATGAACCTGGAAGAGCACCCCACTCCGCGCAACCTGATCAACGCCAAGACGATCAGCACGGCAGTGGCCTTCTTCTTCGGCCGCGGCGAGCTGAGCCAGGTGGTGGACCAGACCAACCCGCTCAGCCAGCTCACCCACGAGCGGCGCCTCTCGGCCCTGGGCCCGGGCGGCTTGAACCGCAAGCGTGCCGGCTTTGAAGTGCGCGACGTGCACATCAGCCATTACGGTCGCATCTGCCCGATTGAGACACCGGAAGGCACGAACATCGGCCTGATCAGCAGCCTGTGCACCTACGCGCAGACCGACGAGTACGGCTTCCTGGTCACGCCCTACCGTTCCATCAAGAAGGGCAAGGTCACGGACGAAATCCTGTACCTGCGCGCCGACGAGGAAGTGAACCAGGTGATTGCCCCGGCGGACGCCCCGATTGACGACAAGGGCAAGCTGATGGGCGACCACATCCCGGTGCGCAACGGCCAGGACTTCAAGACCGTCAAGGGCGAAGAAGTACAGCTCATGGACGTGTCCTCCATGCAGATGGTGGGCGTCTCGGCGGCACTGATCCCGTTCCTGGAGCACGACGACGCCAACCGCGCGCTGATGGGCAGCAACATGCAGCGCCAGGCGGTGCCGCT
>JADLBZ010000182.1 GCA_020847415.1 Planctomycetota bacterium | reverse complement strand
TTGGCCAGGTCGCCCGAGTAGGCGGTCACGTCGCGCGTGCCGTTGATGGCGGCCTGCAGCACGTCGTCGTTGCCGCCCGTGTTCTGGATGCCCACGGTAGCGGTGTTGGACGAGCCCAGGGTGCTGCCCGTGGTGTCAATCACCACCAGGTTGCCGTTGGCGTCCGTGTGCACCGCGGCGTTGCCGCCGAAGGCCGCCAGGCCGCGCACTGCAGCCACCAGGGCCTCAACATCCGCGGGGTCATCCACCCCCAGGCCGCCAGTGTTGGCGAAGGTGAAGGTCTCGCCCACGCCGGCTGTCCCGTCGCCATCCACGTCAAAGCCGATGGGTGTGCCATCGCCGAAGGTGGCGCCGGCCGAGCCGCCTTCATCAGCCTGGAACATGGTGGCGATCTGGTCCTTGGTCAGGGTGTAAGTACGCACGTTCTGGGCGCCGGTCATCTCGAAGCTGCTGCCCGCGTTGCGCACGTACAGATCGCCGTCCTTGGCGTAGACTTCGAAGTTGGGGTCGTAGGTCTGCAGGGCCGCTTCCAGCTCTGCGCTGTCGACCAGGTCGTCGGCCGTGATGGCGTTGCTGTTGATGACCACCGTCTGCACAGGGCCGTTGCCCAGCTTCAGGCCGAACACCAGGTCCTGGTCCTCGCCGTTGAGCTGGATGCCGCCTGCGGCGCCCTTGACCACGTACTCGGCGCTGCCCGAGTTCAGGGCCATGGGCCGGAACGTCGAGGCGAACACTCCCGTCGCCGTCGTGTTCTGGTTCACGGCGTTGGCCAGGTCCTGGATCGTCGTGCCGGTGCCCATCTGCAGGTCCACCGCGCCCTTGCCGCCGCGCACGCGCAGGGTGACGAAGTCCGAGGCGTCTCCGCCCGAGGCAAGCTGCGTCAGCGCCGCATTGCTGCCCGCGCTGAAGTTGGTCACCAGCGTGGCGCGCTCAGCGAGCTGGCTGATGTTCACGCTGAAGCCCTGCAGACTGGTGCTGGGCGACAGGCGCGCGCTGCGGACCGTCAGGTCGTCAAAGGCGTCGCGCTGGTCCTGCTCGACGATGAAGTCCGAGTCGCCGTTCAGCAGGCCGCGGCTGGCAAAGCGGGTGCTTTGCGCAATGCGGTCAATGGCGACCAGCGACTGGTTCACCTTGTCCTGCTCGGCCTGGATCTGTTCGCCCGAGGCAAAGCCCGTGTTCAGGGCAAAGATCACGCTGGAGCGCATGTCCACCAGGACGTCGCTGATCTCGGACAGCGCGGCCTCGGCCGTGTTGATCAGGTTGATGTCGTTCTGGGTGTTCTCCAGCGACTGGTTCAGGCTGGTGATCTGGGCGCGCAACTTCTCGCTGATCACAAGCCCCGACGGGTCATCTGACGCGCGATTGATGCGCAGGCCCGTGGACAGCCGCTCCAGCGAACCCTGCTGGGTGCGGTCGTTCGCACGCAGGTTCGACAGCGCTGTCAGTGAATTCAGGTTGGTATTAACGCGCAGACCCATGTTCATCCTCCGTGACGTCGGGTGGCGGGCATCCTTGCCCTGGGGTTGTTCTTGCATATACGCCGGACGGTTCCGCGTCCTGAAGGCGTATCATGTGGTGCATCGTCTCCATCGGCGGGATTTCCTGGACCCTTGAGGAAATTTCCGCCCCGCTTTGAAGTTTTTTCTCTTTTCGCCCCCCGCCGACCCTGTCCCGCCCCTTGCTATCCTTGCGCCATGCCCAGCCGCGCCTTTGCACTCATCTCCCCCAACCAGCCCTCCGGCGACCAGCCCGCCGCCATAGACGCCCTGTGCCGCGGCTTTGACCAGAACACCCCGTGCCAGACCCTGCTGGGCGTCACCGGCAGCGGCAAGACCTTCACCATGGCCAGCGTCATTGCGCGGCTGAACCGCCCCACCCTGGTGATGGCGCCCAACAAGACCCTGGCGGCCCAGTTGTTCAGCGAGTTCCGCAAGCTGTTCCCGAACAACGCGGTCGAGTACTTCGTGAGCTATTACGACTACTACCAGCCTGAGGCCTACGTCCCCCAGACCGACACCTACATCGAAAAAGACAGCGCCATCAACGAACGCATTGACCGGCTGCGCCACTCCGCCACTCGCAGCCTGCTGGACCGGCAGGACGTGGTGATCGTGGCCAGTGTCTCGTGCATCTACGGCCTGGGCTCGCCCGAGGCGTACTCGGGGGCGCTGCTGTATGCCGAGAAGGGCCTGCCGCTCTCGCGCCAGGCTGCGGTGCGCAAGCTGGTCGAGATCCAGTACTCGCGCAACGACTTTGACCTCAAGCGCGGCAGCTACCGCGTGCGCGGCGAGGTGCTGGATGTGTACCCGGTGTATGAAGACAGCAAGCTGGTTCGCCTCGAGTTCTTTGGCGACGAGCTGGAGAGCATCTGGGAGATTGACCCCCTGACCGGCGAGGTGCTGGGGCAGCTCGACAAGGTGACCATCTACCCGGCGACACACTACGTGACACCCAAGGAGAAGCTGGACGCCGCGCTGGCGGACATCACGGCTGAGCTGGAGCAGCGGGTGGCCGAGCTCAAGGGCAAGGGCAAGCTGCTGGAAGCCCAGCGCATTGAGCAGCGCACGCGCTACGACCTGGAGTTGATCCGCGAGATCGGCACCTGCAAGGGTATCGAGAACTACTCGCGGCACTTTGAGCGCCGCCCGGCGGGCAGCACGCCGCCCACCCTGATGGACTACCTGCCGCGCAACGCGCTGATCTTCCTGGACGAAAGCCACGTCACGGTTCCCCAGATTGGCGGCATGTTCAAGGGCGACCGCGCGCGCAAGGAAACCCTGGTCGAGTTCGGCTTCCGGTTGCCCAGTGCGCTGGACAACCGGCCCCTGAAGTTCGAGGAGTTCGAGGCGGTCAAGCGCCAGACCCTGTATGTGAGCGCCACGCCCGGTCCCTACGAATTGGAAAAGTCCGTGGGCCGGGTGGTCGAGCAGATCGTGCGCCCCACCGGCCTGATTGACCCGCCCGTCGAGGTGCGCCCGGCCAAGGGCCAGATTGACGACGTGATCGAGCAGGTGCGGCCCGTGATTGCCCGCGGCGAGCGCGTGCTGCTTTGCACCCTGACCAAGCGCATGGCCGAGGAACTGACCAGCTACCTGGCCTCGCTGGATTTCAAGGTGCGCTACCTGCACGCCGACATTGACACCCTGGAGCGCAGCGAGATCCTGCGCGACCTGCGCAAGGGCGAGTTTGACATCCTGGTCGGCATCAACCTGCTGCGCGAGGGCCTGGACCTGCCCGAGGTCAGCCTGCTCTGCGTGCTGGACGCCGACCGCGAGGGCTATCTGCGCAGCCACCGTTCGCTGGTGCAGATGGTGGGCCGCGCCGCCCGCAACGTGAACGGCAAGGTCATCTTCTATGCCGACCAGGTGACCGGCAGCATGCAGGCTGCCATGGACGAGACCAGCCGCCGCCGCCGGTTGCAGCAGACCTACAACGAGCAGCACGGCATCACACCCCGGACCATCATCAGCAGCATTGACGACGTGCTGAGCAGCATCTTTGAGTCCGACTACGTGACGGTAGAGAAAGAAGAAGCAACCGTCACCCATTACGAGTATCCCGGCATGAAGAAGGGCAAGCCGGTGCGCGACCCCGGGCGCGGCAAGGGCGACGTCGTCACGGAGACGGGCCGCAACTTCGCCACCCGTCGGGCCCTGCAGGCAGCCGAGAAGGCGGGCGCCCTGGAGGGCCGCAAAAAGAAGCTGGCCGACAAGTACCCGGCGCTGCACGACACCCCCAAGGGCGTGGCGCGGCCGGTGACACGCGAAGAGGCCCCCAGGCTGATCGCGCAGCTCGAGAAAGAGATGTACGAGGCCGCCAAGAACCTGGATTTCGAGACAGCGGCCCTGCTGCGCGACGAAATCCGCGAGCTTCAACGCATCGAGCTGGGCGTGAAGTAGCAGCCCCGATCAGGGTTGCCGGCCCGAATCCAGCGGCAGCTTCATGCTGACGCCGCGCGGGCTGTATCCCAGCCGTGCGTACAGTGCCGCTGCTGCCTCGTTGTGGGCCATCACCTGCAGGCCCAGAAACGCTGCCCCCTCTGCGCGTGCTTGTGCCAGCACGGCGGCATGCAGGGCGGTGGCAATGCCGCGGCGGCGAAAGGCAGGCGCCACGGATAGATCGAAGATCCAGGGGTCCACGCGGCGCGTAAAGAAGTCGGTCTGCGTGCCCACCCAGCAGTGGCCCGCGTACTGCCCGGCAAGCTCTGCCACCCATACCGTGTTGCGGCGTGTGTCCTGCGGCGCAAACTGCGCCAGCAGCCATGCGTGATGGCGCCGGAACTCGTCCTCGGGGGTTGTCTCGTCAGCCGGAATGGATGCGCGGAACGTCGCGTAGTTAAGGGCGGCAAAATCCGCCCAGTCGCGCCGCGGCTCCAAGCGCCGGATGATCAGACCCTCTGGAACTGCCATGGCACAAGGCCCCTTTGCCCGCGCAATCTCGTGGCAATGCCACACGCATTGACTAGAGTCGCAGCGATTCTGGCTTGCCGACGGGGAGACCTCCATGCGCTACCTGCTGATTCTGTTGCTGGCTCTTCTTGCAGCCGCCTGCCCCGCCCAGCCGCTGAGAACCGTGCACGAGTTGCGCGTGCAAGCCGACCAGGCCATGACCGGCGAGAAGTACCCGGAAGCCTATGCCGCGTTGCGCGACGCCGCCTTGCTGGCGCAGCACTATGGCGAAACCGAGGCCCAGGTGCAGTGCATGCTGGAACTGGCCGCGCTGGGTTTGTGGCGCGGCTCGCCCGAGCCGACCGAGGCAGACGCCCAGCGGCTGCTGAAGCGCGCCGTTGCGCTGGCTGCGCAGGCCGGCAACCCCGGCCTGGAGTATGAGGCGCTGGTGGCCGCCTGGACCGCCGACGAGACTGCCTGGGCCCTGGAAGTCATGGATGCAGCCGCTGCCGCAGGCCAGTGGGAGATGCTGGAGGCGGCCATGCCGCTATTGCTCCCGCCCGAAGAAGAGGAAGAAGAGGCCGAGCCCGCCCCGGGCGAGGACGCGGTGGCCGCGGCCCTGCCCCCCTGCCTGGAAGCGCTGGACCTGCTGGCAGAGGCAACCCTGGCCCGCGACGGCGCCAAGTTCCGGGCTGCGGCGGCGGTAGCCGCCAAAGCCGGGCTGGTGCGGCTGCAGGTGCACATTCTGTCTCGCGGTGTAGCGGTGGATGCTGCTCTGGCCCCCGAACTTGCCCTGGTTGCAGCCAAGCGCGGCGACCGCCGGGCCATGGCGCTGGCGGCCCTGACCGCCGCACCCGCCAACCCGCCCGCCGAGGGCAAGGACAAGGCGCTGAACGAGCTGCAGCAGGCGCTGGCCCATGCGCGCGCCTGCCATGACGCAGGGCTTGAGGCCGCCCTTTGCCGCCGCCTGGGGGCCTGGACCGGCGGCCGCCACTGGCAGGTCGCCGCGGAGGCCGCCGAGCGCCGGGGGCTGGAACGCGCACTGGAGGCGGGCCGACTTGCGCTGGCCCACCCCTTCTTGCGCACCGAGGCCGTGACCGCCGGCCTGCGCGCCTGTGGCAACCATGCCGAGGCAGTTTCGTTGCTGCGCGCGCTGGGGCAAGGTGAATCGGCTCCCGTCAGCGCCGAGAACGCAAAGGCTTACTGCGAGGCGCTGAAGGCTGCCCTGCTGGACGAGAAGACCGGCGTTCACGCCGCAATCGTGGCGGAGATTACCGGGCGCCCGGAAGCCATGCCGGTATTGCTGGAGGCGGTTCAAGGCGAGAAGTTCCCCTGGCCCGTCACGTATGCCATTGAGACCCTTGCCCAGCCGTCGCACCGGGCGGCCTTGATCGCCCTGCTGGAGCACAAGGATGCCACGATGCGCGAGTGCGCAGCCGCGGCCCTGTTCCGGGTGGGGCTGGGCGAGTTTGCGCCGGCAGCGCGCGACATCCTGCCCAAGGTGAAATCCGACATCGCCGGGGTTTACCTGAAGGGCGCATTGGTGCGTGCCGGCGACCTGGCCCTGCTGGAGGAGCTCAAGGCGACTGCGGCCGGCTCGGGCACGGTGTTCGCCATCAGCGCCAACGGCGTACTGGCTTCGCTGGGATATGCCTCGCCCATGCGCGCGCTGAACGGGCTGCCGGACAATGTGCGTTCCAACTCCCACATGATGGGCGACGTATTGGCCCGCATGCCGCGCAATTGGGGGGCGGAACTGGTCTATTACACCGCCGGCGAGTTCAACTACGCGGGCGCCAGGGCGGCGGCATTGCGCGGCGACACCAATCGCCGCAGTGCGTTTCCCGTCAATCAGGTCGGCCCGTTGCTCTGGCTGGCTCCGCGCCGTAACGAGGTGCTGGACGGCGACTGCAACGACGTGCGGCTCTGGTACGAGAACGCCAAGAACCGCGACCCCGTCGTGCGCGAGATGCTGGGCTGGATCTGCGGCTTGGGCGGAATGCGGGGCGGCGAGCTGGAGAGCACCCTGGCCCCGGCCGAGAACGAAAGCACCCTGCGCCGCCTGCTGCGCACGGAGCTGGCCACCGCGCCCGAGCCCCTGGCCGACAACCAGCGCCGCATCGTGCTCATTGACGTTGACGATATTGGTTATGGCCGCTGCCTGGCCACCGCCGAGCTGGGCCTGCCCGAACTGGCTGACAACCGGCTGCTGCTGCCCCTGCGCTTCGAGGTCAGCATTGAGGGCGTGGGCACGGGCATCGTGGGCCAAATGTACACGCAGGTGATTCTGGCCCTGGCCGCGACCGACGTGCTGAAGAAGGTCAGCGTCGAGATCCCCGGCCTGCCGCCTCTCACCGCCACCGGGTCGGCCTCGGACAAGGACTTCAGCACCTGGGTGGTGGAGCTGCCCACCGAGGCCGGCGAGGGCCTCGAGGTCAGGAAGCTGCCCCTGGATCGCATCCTGCAGGGGACCATCAAGCTGGAACTGGACTTCAACGGCAACCCCGGCAGCCTTAGCTTCCCGCTTACGGCTCTGCCCGTGCCTGCCGGCGACAAGCCGGACCTGGTGCCCGAGGCGCTGGTGGTGGAGCCCCCCGTGCCCGAGCGCGACCAGCCGGCCCGCGTGCTGGTGCGCGTGCGCAACAAGGGCTGCACCCTGGACCGCAGGGTCGCCTCGGTGGTGCGCATTGAAGCCATGAACCCGCAGAATGAGCGGGGCTGGCGCGGAGTGGCCAGCATCGTCTTTGAGAACAGCATCTGGCGCGCCGGCGAGGTGCGCACCTTTGAACTGCGCCCCAGGTTCGTGGACGGCTACTACATGAACCGCTACAGCTACCATTACACCCCTGCCCTGGGCGACAGCCGGCTGCGTGCGGTGGTGGACCCCTCTAACTTCGTGGCCGAGTTGAGCGAAGACAACAACACGCTGGAGATGGAACTGCCGCTGGAGAAGCCGGAGGCCGAGGGCAAGCGCCTGGCCGAGGCCGAGGTTCTGCAGGCGCTGCAGAAGCCGCTGGAGGACGTGCAGGCAGCCGACACCGTGGACAAGCTGGACGAGGCCTGGCGCCGCTGCCGCGAGGTGCTGGACCCGCTGTTGGGCTGGAGCGACGCAACGGCTGTACTGACCGACCACTACCAGGCGGCCTACTGCATGAAGCGCGCCCGTCTGCGCTCTCAGGAGGCTGTGCAGCGCGTACAGAAGGCCAAGGCGGAAGGGAAGCTGACCCACGAAGTGCTGCGGGCAGCGCAGCAGGAGATTGCAAGTGCCGAGGCCGCCTACGTGGCAGCGGGCGCGCCCATCAAGGTCGAGGCCCTGGAGAAGGCCCGCAACGCCACGCTGCTGGCCGCCAACCTGCCCGACGCCCACAATGACCTGCGCAACCTGCTGGACGAAGAACAGCCCTTCAGCGAGGCCACCAAGGTCCTGAAGGTGCTGGACGGCGCCATGCTGCTGGCCATTGAGGCCCAGCGTGCCCGCCGCGACGGCAGCGTGGACTCGGGCAACGTGCTGGACGCTGCCGCCAACTTCGCGGATGCCGTGGAGTTGAAGGTGCCGGGCTTCAGCAACCTGCACCGTGCCCTGCTGAAGGCCGAACTGGACTACGCCGACAAGGGCATGCGCAAGAACGCCACGGCGCTGGACGCGATTTCGAGCCTCATTGCCCAGGAAGCCGGCGCCCAGGAGCGGCTGGACGCCGCCGTGGCGGACGTGGGGCAGCACATCACCGCAGGGCCCTTCAACCGCGAAGCCATGACGGACATCGTAAAGGGCTGGGTCAAGGACCTGCCCGTGGTGGGCAAGCTGGCCGACGTCCTGTTCAGCTGGAAGTAGCGGAAGTGCAACGCGTGCGCGTCGCCCAGAAAGTGCAACTCCGGATCATAAGGCGGAATTGCTGTCTTGCAACACTGTGATGTAGACCGGTAAGCTGCACGTACCGTGCTTGTTCAGTTGTGGAGACACCCACGTGCTTGCATCCATCCTTGCGCTTGCCCTGTTTGCTTCCGACTCCGTGCCCGGTCCCAAGGCGACACAGTGCACACAGGCAGAGGATATGACTGCCGATCAAGCCTACGGAAAGGGCACCGCGCTTTTCCAGCAAGGCAAGTATGTCGAGGCCATCATCTATCTGACGGAGGCAATCGAGAAGGATAACGCATACTTCGCAGCCTATGTCAATCGCGGGAGCTGTTACAACGGGGTAATGCAGTATGACAAGGCCATTGCGGACTTCGACCGTGCGGAGGAACTCGCCCCCGAGCACCCATTCCCGAATGTAAACCGAGGGAACACTTACCGAATGATGGGGCAGTACGCGGTGGCGATGGAGCAGTACGAGAAGGCGCTTGAGAAGTCCCCCGACTTTGAGCCTGCGCTGAACGGTCGTGCCCTGTGCCGCTTTTACCTGGGCCAAGCCGCAGTGGCGATCAAGGAGATCAACAGCCTGATCAGCAAGAATCCCGAGAACGTGGACTACATCTGCACCAGGGGATTCCTGCTTCTGGCTATGGGCGCTTATGACAAGGCAATTGCTGATTTTAACGCGGCATTGAAACTTAAGCCGCAGCACATCGATGCGCTTGTCAATCGCGGCTGCAGTTACTGGCGCAAGGGGGACCTGCAAAAGGCCAAAGACGACTTCGATAGTGTGATCAAGAGTGCGCCGGACCATGCCAACGCCTATTCCAACAGGGCACAGATTCTGCGCTACACCGACATGAAGGCCGCATTGGAGGATGCGGAGATGGCCGTCAAACTGGCGGGCGGCAGTCTTGGGTCGCTTCGGGTCCGTGCGGAGATATTCAGGTGTGCACTGAGATTCGACGATGCCATTGCTGACTACACCGCGTGCCTGAAACTTGATCCGCAACACAAGGAGTGCATGTACTATATCGCACTTGCCTATTACCAGAAGAAGGATGCTAAGTCATCGCGTGAGTGGTTTGAGAAGCTGGGCGCACTGGATCCGAAGTATCCGTACCTCGATTACCAGATCGGGCACTGCTACAAGCAGGAGAAGAAGTACGACGAGGCTATTGCCAGTTACCGAAAGGCCCAAGAGCTGCAAGACGGCGTGTTTATTCACGTCAGTATTGCGGAATGCCTCGCGGCAAAAGGCGACGCAGTCAAGGCGCGTGACGAGATTGCAATTGCGGAAAAGCTGGCGGAGCAGTTGCCGGGAGTGCCGCAAGCCGAAGTACTGTATACGAAGGCCTGCGTTGCCTCAATTTCAAGTCTTACCCATGGCAAGGGGAAGAAGGCAGAGGCCGCCGCACAAGCAGACGTTGAGCGAGCTGTGACGTATCTTGAGGATGCACGCAAAGAGGGTTTCTGGGACTACGCTCACATAGAGACAGACGAGGACATCGCTCCCATTCGCAAGCACAAGCGCTACGAAAAGCTGATCAAGGAAATGAAGCTGCCAAAGCAGGACAAATAGCGCGATCCAGTGCCTGAAGTATGGCGGGCAAGCGCATGCCGGCGTAATGGGCCTCAAGGCTGACCTTCAGCTTGACATTGCGCCCTGTCTCGCAACACTGGCCCGCTTCACACCCATGGGCGGGCAAAGGCGTGGTCCCGGCCTCAGGCGGCTATTGCGTTGTCGTTCCCACCTACAACAACCGGGGCACGGTCCTGGATGTGGTGCGGCGCGTTCGCGCCATGGCAGAAACCGTGATCGTCGTGGACGACGGCTGCACCGACGGCACCGCCGAGCTGCTGAAGGACGAGCCGGTAGTGCATTTGCGGCACGCGCGCAACCGCGGCAAAGGGGCTGCCCTGCGCACCGGCTTCGCGAAAGCCCTCGAGCTGGGCTACACGCACGCCGTGACACTGGACTCCGACGGCCAGCACTTCCCGGAAGAAATCAGCAAGCTGGTCGAGGCAAGCCGCGGCACCCCCGACGCCGTGGTGATCGGCGTGCGCGACATGAGCGGCGAGCACGTGCCCGGCCGCAGCAGCTTCGGGCGCATGTTCAGCAACTTCTGGCTTAGGGTGGCCACCGGCCTTGATGCCGGCGACACCCAGTCGGGCTTCCGCGTTTATCCGCTGCGGCACGTGACGCGCGTGGTTACGGTGTTCCGGCGTTTCACCTACGAGTGCGAGGTCATCATCCGCATGGCTTGGGGCGGCTGTCCCATCCTCAGCGTTCCGGTCCAGGTTTACTACCCGCCCAAAGAAATCCGCGTCAGCCACTTCAACCCCTTCTGGGACAACGTGCGCTTCAGTTGCCTCTACATCTACATGTGCTTCCGTCAACTGCTGGTGCCTTGGCCGCATCCGCGCCTGGTGCGACGGGCCGAGCCCCTTTGGCAGGGCAGCCTGGCGGCCTCGGCACGGGCCCTGTGGCGGCGGCTGCGCAAGATGGCCGCCTTGCCCGAAGACCTGAAGCTGCAGGGCGGGCCCATCGCGCGCATGCGGGGGCTGGTGCGCTACCTGGTGCACGAGAGCAACACGCCGGGCGAACTGGGCCTGGCGGTGGCCATCGGGGCGTTCATTGGCTGCTCGCCGGCGGTGGGCTTTCACTGGTTGCTGGCGCTGTACGGCGCCACCCGCGTGCACGTGAACCGCGTGGCCTGCGTTGCCGCCACTAATGTCAGCTTCGGGCCGCTCGTGGGCGTGATTGCCTTTGCCAGCATCTGGCTGGGCAAGCTGTTGCTGGGGCAACCGCTGTGGATGCCGCCCACCCTGGATTGGCGCGTGCTGGGCCGGTTTGCCGGGCAGTCCATTGGCGCGTGGGTGCTGGGCAGCGTGATCATTGGCTTGGCGGCGGCGTTTGCGACGGGCCTGGCCACGCTGTACGGCACGCGAGCGCTGCGCCGACGCAAGGCACTTGCGGCAGTCTGAGGGCTTGCCTGCCAGCCCGCCCGCGGGCACCAACTTCACCGACTTGTCCCCACCGGGTCACAAATGTGGCGACTCGGCCCGTCAGCCGAACTCCCACCCGTGGTGGCCGTTAGGCAAGTTTCGCCAAAGCCCATTCCCGGGGCGCATTGACGTGGGGCCCGCCAGCCGTAAGATTGCGGCTGCGTAGCCACTTCAAGCTGCTTGGGGACTGAGCTTCCGGCGCCCGGATGGGTGGCCGGTTTTTTTGCGTTGTGCCCCTCGGGAGGGGACCGCGGCAAGCGGTGGTCTTACGCTGGGCCGGTGCAGCAGTTGGGTTTGAGTTTTGAGGTTGAGTTCTGAGGAGGAGGAAGGACAGTGAGGAAACTTTCGTTTGCAGCGGCGGCCTTGGTAAGCCTTGCTCTGGCAGGGTCGCTTGCGGCCCAGACGGGCAATGACACGTGGGAGCCCAACAACAACGCGGCGGCGGCTCTTGCTTGGACGTTCCCCCATGTCGGCTCGAACTCGTGGTATGGCGTGATTGGCCTGTCCGCCAGCGGCCACAGGTCCTACGAGGACCTGGTGATTGCGAATGGTGACCATGACTGGTTCACCATCACGGCGCCCACCGCCGCCACCGGCTGTACGGTTTACCTCAACCAGACGGGCAGCGCGGCTTTTTTGGTCTCCATGGCCATTACGGACAATGCGGGCACGACGGTGATCTCCGGCCCGACGGGCGGCTCAGGCTACACGCCGCTTTCTGCGGGAAGCGGTGATCCTTACGATGGCGCGCGCGCGGTGTTTACGGTCACGGGGGGCACGTCATACAAGATCCACGTCTGGTACGGTGGTACTACGCCGCAGCCTTCCGCCATCACCATCCCATACTCACTCAGCGTCGAGTACACGACCTATGACAGCGCCGAGGGCAACCACGGCAACAATTTCTGGGGCTATTCCCCGGGGGCGAGCCAGACAACCAGTCCGGCAGATGCGACTCCTTCGGCGACCGGAAGCCCCGGCAAGACCTTCACCGCGACCTGGAACGGCTGGGACTTCTACATGGTGAAGCTGACGTCGCCGGCCAAGATCACCGTGTTGATGGATAACCTGACCCCGCTGACGTACAATGTGGGTACCACGCCAACGCCCTATACCGTCAACTTCGACCTCTACTGGATCAGTTCACTGAACGGCGGTGCGCTTTCGACCGGCACTACGCCGACCAGTCCGGTGCCGGGCGCCACAGACTCCTGGCCCAACGGTTTCAGCACACCGGCTGCAGTGACCGCCCCAAACACTTCGGAGACGATTACGACGCCGCTGCTCGTGCCGGGCACCTATTACTTCCAAGTCCAAACGTGGATCACGCCAACGGGTGGCGGGGTCGCCATTGTTCCTGCCGCCGGCGGCTACACGATCAACTTCCAGACCACCGCCGGGATGGATGACGCGTTGGAAGGCACCTCGCCCAACGAAAACGACCTGCCCGACACGGCCGCGACCCTGGCCACCGGCACCACCAGCGCCCTGAAGCTGCTCTATGACCCCTCAGGGGCAGAAGCAGACTGGTACAAGATCCAGGTCAACGATGGTCAGAACCTCGAAATCGAAATGACCATCACCGACGCCGCGAACGACAATCTGCAGCTCATGCTGTACAAGCCCGCGCCGTCCGGCTCGCCCAAGGGCGATGCAACCGACCTGATTGACATCTCGGCCATCAACAACCCCGACAGCCTGAAGGAGAAGGGCATTTCCACCCCGGTGGTCACACCCCGCGAGATCGTGGGAACTTGGGGCGCTGTGGGTGCGGCTGGCACGACGGGCTATCCGGCCGGCGAGTACCTGCTGCGTGTCTCGGCTGGCAACCTGCTGCCCGGCGGCGGTGTCTACAGCCTCACCGTGACTGTTGCGGGCACGCGCGTGGTGGCGCCTGAAGACGCCATGGAGCCCAACGACAACTTCACCGAGGCTTCCGACCCCACCAACAACAACTGCCGCATCGCCGGGGGTCTGACCACGGACCTCAAGGCCATGGACTTCATTGACGAGTACAAGATTACCGTCAACAACGGTGCCAACATTGAAGTCACCCTGATCTACGATGCCGACGCCAAGACCGACCTGGACCTGATCCTGGTTGACCTGGATGGCTACGGTATCCTGAACCAGAGCCGCACAGTGGAAACGACCGCCAACTCCAAGGTCGTGCTCACCGGCACGGCGGGTGCCAGCTACACGGGCACCACGCCGCCGCCCTCCAGCGGCGAGTTCTATATCGCCGTGCAACGCTGGGCGAGCCGCGGCGCCAAGTACTCTCTCAACGTCAATGTCAATGGCAATAACCCGCTGTCCACGCTGGAAATCACCAGCATCACGATGAACCCTGCGTCCATCAATGTTTCCAGCCAGACCACGCAGGCAACCGTGCAGGTGACCAACAACAGCACCACCACGGCGGCGACCTTGGCGACCCTGGCCCTGAAGCTGACCCTGAGCACCGGGGCTGACGTGACCAGCGAGTACACCATTTCCGGCCCCACGCCAACTCTGCCGCAGGCCATTAACCCGAGCAGCTCCCAGCCCTTCGTTTTCACCATTACGCCGAACACGACGCCGGCGTTGCCTACCAACGGCAACGTCATCGTGAGTGCCAGCGGCACCCAAACCGGCGGGGCCAAGATTCTCGGCGCCAACATCACGGGTACGT